>NZ_JBVVQA010000140.1:0-200 GCF_055811455.1 Mesorhizobium sp. WSM4845 | reverse complement strand
GCGGGGACAGGATTTGAACCTGTGACCTTCAGGTTATGAGCCTGACGAGCTACCGGGCTGCTCCACCCCGCGTCAACTTTTCAAGCAAGTCAGCGCTTTACTTAAAGGGCCGCTTGCGCCAACTGAAAGGGCCGCTTGCGCGGCCCGAGTTCCCGATTGGCGGGCCTGTTTTGCAAGGAGAAGACTGGATTTTTTGCAAC
>NZ_JBVVQA010000139.1:0-231 GCF_055811455.1 Mesorhizobium sp. WSM4845 | reverse complement strand
CCCATACCGGGCTTTTCCGGCTTCGGTTCGTCGGCGATCGTCAGCACAATGTATTGCGGATCGTCCATCGGGAAAGCCGCAACGAAGGCGTTGAAATTCTTTTCCTTCGAGTAACGGCCGTTGACGACCTTCTCCGCCGTTCCCGTCTTGCCGCCCACCCGGTATCCCGGCACTCGTGCATTGCGGCCGGATCCCTTTTCGGCATTGAGTGCATAGAGATAGCGCATGCCC
>NZ_JBVVQA010000138.1:0-233 GCF_055811455.1 Mesorhizobium sp. WSM4845 | reverse complement strand
ACCTATTTTTTTAATTCTACGGCGACCCCCTACCTCTACTCTTCTATCTTCCGCGGCAGCGTCAGACGTGTATCTGAGACTGCGGGAGCGGGGCGAGGATCGAAGTGCTGAACGAGGACTATATCCGCACTGCCCGCGCCAAGGGTCTGCACTGTCGATTATACACATCTCCGAGCCCAAGAGACGCTCAGGCATCTCCGATGCCGCGATAGGCGGTAGAAAATTAATAGGGG
>NZ_JBVVQA010000137.1:0-235 GCF_055811455.1 Mesorhizobium sp. WSM4845 | reverse complement strand
GGGGGGTGGTGGTTTTTGCCGCGTCGGCCGCGTGTGGCTGGGGGGGGGGGGGGTGGCGCCCCCGCCCCCCCTGGCCCCTGGCGGTGGGCTGGCGGGGCCCGGGGGGGGGCGGGGGGGGGGGGGGGTTTTGGGGGCTTTGTATTTTTAACTGGTCTTATATGGGTGGGGGTTTTTTTGATTTGGGTTGGCCAAAATTGGTGTAATCGGTTTGGGCTTTTGGGGGGGTTCTTTTGGC
>NZ_JBVVQA010000136.1:0-235 GCF_055811455.1 Mesorhizobium sp. WSM4845 | reverse complement strand
TTTATATTTATATTTAAAAACCCCCCCCCCCCCACCCCCCCCGCCAGAAAAACAAACTTTCGGGGCTCGCCCCCCCCCCCCCCCCCCCCCCCCCCGGCGGGGGGCGCCCCAAACAACCCCCCCCCCCCCCCCCCCCCCCCCCCCCCCCCCCGCCCCCGCGCCGGGGGCCCCCCCCCCCCCCCGCCCGCCCCGGCCCCCCCCCCCCCCCCCCCCCCCCCATAAAAAGGTTCTGCAC
>NZ_JBVVQA010000135.1:0-236 GCF_055811455.1 Mesorhizobium sp. WSM4845 | reverse complement strand
CCTGCAATTCGGAAGCCTGAAAAGTAGACTATTCCCATGGAATATCAGCAGCTTCCGAATTCTTCACGGTCGACTGACGAGTGACGATGATTTGAGCCTACTCCTCATACGCGACCTCACCCGCGAATCCAAGGAGGACTGATGGCCGCGACTGCCGGGGTCAAAGCGCCTTTTGCAGTTCCGGCAGAATGACGAAAAGGTCGCCGACGAGGCCGTAGTCGGCGACCTGGAAGATC
>NZ_JBVVQA010000134.1:0-237 GCF_055811455.1 Mesorhizobium sp. WSM4845 | reverse complement strand
CTCACCCTCTTGGGGCTGGGGCGGCGTCTGGTCGCCGGCTGCTGGGGGCCCGCGCCGCCCCCCCCCCCGGGGGGGGGGCCCGCCCCCCCCCCCCCCCCCCCCCCCCCCCCCGCGGCGGGGGGGGGGGGGGGGGGGGGGGGGCCCGCCCCCCCCCCCCCCCCCCCTTTTTTTTTTTTTTTTTTTTGGGGTGGGCCGCCCCCCCCCCCCCCCCCCCCCACGCCCGGTAAGGGTGAAGGG
>NZ_JBVVQA010000133.1:0-238 GCF_055811455.1 Mesorhizobium sp. WSM4845 | reverse complement strand
CCTTCCGCTGAACTGGCGGAACTGAATGATGGAGGCTCGGTGATTCTGTCGCAAACGGAATGGCAGCCATATCTGGCGCGCGCTTGTTATGTTCAAAGGCTGTCATTTCGACCGATCAGTGATCTTGCTGTGCGTGCGCTGGTATCTGGCCTACAATCTCAGCCTGCGCGTCCGGAGGAGATGATGGCCGAACGCGGCCTGAACGTCGACCATTCGACTGTGCACCGCTGGGTCGTCC
>NZ_JBVVQA010000132.1:0-239 GCF_055811455.1 Mesorhizobium sp. WSM4845 | reverse complement strand
GGCAATCTGTCGGCTCGGGACCCTAGCACTGGCTTGGTCGTGATCAAACCCTCCGGAATGCGTTACGACGGTATGACTCCCGATGACATGGTCGTCGTCAACATTGAGGGCAAGATCATCGAAGGGGTCCGGGGACCGTCCTCGGACACGGCCTCTCACCTTTATGTGTATCGCCGGCATGATGACATTCGCAGCATCGTCCACACTCACTCCACCTTTGCTACCGCGTGGGCCGCCAC
>NZ_JBVVQA010000131.1:0-241 GCF_055811455.1 Mesorhizobium sp. WSM4845 | reverse complement strand
GTGGGGGCGGGGGGGGCGCGGCCCCCGTGGGGCGCCCCCCCCCCCCCCCACGCCCCCCCCCCCCCCCCCCCCCCCCCCTCACCCCCCCCCCCCCCCGCCCCCCCCCCCCCCCACCCCCCCCCCCCCCGGGGGGGGCCCCCCCCCCCCCCCCCCCCCCCCCCACGGGGGGGGGGGGGGGGGGCGGCCCCCGCGGGGCGGCCCCGGGTGCGGCCCCCCCACACCGCCCCGCCCCCCCCGCAAC
>NZ_JBVVQA010000130.1:0-243 GCF_055811455.1 Mesorhizobium sp. WSM4845 | reverse complement strand
GCCGCGCCCGCTTCGCTCAGATGCGCGCGCGCATCGGCCAGGCGGTGCCGCAAGCCATGTTGCAGCCGCATCGATGCGTCGTCCAGCCGCTGCCGTTGCGGGCTGAGCAGCGTGTCCGGCGTCGGCATCAACCGCGCCTGCATATCCAGCCGCTCGCGGGCCCGCACCGCGCCGCGCCGCACCGCCCGCCCGGCGCGCAGGCTCATTTCGCTGAGGCTCGCGATCAGTTCCGCCCGCACTGGC
>NZ_JBVVQA010000129.1:0-243 GCF_055811455.1 Mesorhizobium sp. WSM4845 | reverse complement strand
ACATGGTAGTGCGCGGCAGGGTCGGTGACGCGGAACACGGGATCGATCTCGGGGAAGAATGGCACCGCCTTCGCATCCGGGTAGCCTGCCATGTCGAACAGCAGCTTGTAGGTGCGCGGCGCGAACTTCGACGGCTACCTACCCGACGCCGATATCTCGGTTGAAACCGGGCAAACCTATAGTCCTGCATGACGATCTGGCATCTTGCATCACCGCGAGCAGCTATCGAAACCGGCGTTTATC
>NZ_JBVVQA010000128.1:0-263 GCF_055811455.1 Mesorhizobium sp. WSM4845 | reverse complement strand
GCCAGGCCCCGCGAGAAGAAGGCCGCAAACAGCGAGGCTTAGCGAGCGCATCGAACATCCCCAGTACAAGCGTATCATAGCACGGATTGAGCCGCAGGCTCATTTGGCCGTTCAAAAGCTGCATCGAAGCGAAAATCCCGAGGAAGAGACGTCAATTCCAACTTCCACGGCGCTAGATTCCGAGCCGATTGGCCTGCTTCGGCGTGCAAGGTGATGTTCATCGAGTAGGTTCGTCGTCGGAATCCGAATGGTGTACATGCAAG
>NZ_JBVVQA010000127.1:0-272 GCF_055811455.1 Mesorhizobium sp. WSM4845 | reverse complement strand
GCCATGGTTGGACGAGGTGTTGCCGACCCAGTCGGGCGCGACGTCGCTGCGCCAGTCCGGGCAGCCCGGAACCGTGGCGCGAGCGCGGGTGACGACGACCCGGATCGTGGCGGGGGCGAGCGGCGCGCGTGCGATCGATGCCGCCGGCCCGACGAGCAGCCCGTAACGGCCGACCATCTCGGCGATCTGGCGATAGGCGCCAGGGGCATCGCCCGCCGGGTCCTCGATCGTTACCCGGTCGCCATAGCCGAGCTGCAGATTGCGGGCCCAGC
>NZ_JBVVQA010000126.1:0-272 GCF_055811455.1 Mesorhizobium sp. WSM4845 | reverse complement strand
ATTTTAAAGACACGTTTTCCGCCAGTGATCTTAAACACACTGACCTGCAACATAACCGAGACCGTTTCGATGACGAAGAGAGCACCAATAATGACCAGGAGCAGCTCAGTGCGACTGACGACGGCCATACCGGCAACAGCGCCACCAAGAGCCAACGATCCTGTGTCGCCAAGAAAAATCTGGGCGGGCTTAGCATTCCACCACAGAAACCCAAAACACGCTCCGGCGATAGCGATGGCGACCACTGCAATATCGTGAGGGTCACGCACTGC
>NZ_JBVVQA010000125.1:0-272 GCF_055811455.1 Mesorhizobium sp. WSM4845 | reverse complement strand
GTGGTCAGTGCTGCGACGGATTCGCCCTCTCCGATGCCGCCTTGTCCTGAAGCGGGGCCGGGATCGACCTCACCGCCCTCCGGTGTCAGCCGCTGGGTGAACTTTGTGCCCTCGGCATCGGCTGGAGCCGCTGCGGCCGGGGCCCTTGCAGCAGCATCGGCAGCCGGCCGCTCGGCCGGGCTCGGCTTCACCAGCGGTTCTACGGTTGCGACCGTCGTGCTGTTGAGACCCAGCATGTTGCTGAACGCGTCCTTGTTCAGCCAGATGCCGTA
>NZ_JBVVQA010000124.1:0-273 GCF_055811455.1 Mesorhizobium sp. WSM4845 | reverse complement strand
CCCCCCGCCCGCCCCCCCCACCCCCCCGCCCCCCCCCCCCCCCCCGCCACCCCCCCCCCCCCCCCCCCCCCCCCCCCCCCCCCCCCCCCCCCACCCCCCCCCCCCCCCCCCCCCCCCCCCCGCCCCCCCCCCCCCCCCCCCCCCCCGCCCCCACCCCCCCCACCCCCCCCCCCCCCCCCCCCCCCCCCCCCCCCCCCCCCCCCCCCCCCCCCCCCGGCGGCGCGTTGACGATGTGGCGTCGTGCGATCCTGAGTTCGGCGGCTGCGCCATAGG
>NZ_JBVVQA010000123.1:0-273 GCF_055811455.1 Mesorhizobium sp. WSM4845 | reverse complement strand
AGTGCCGCCGAAAGCGCCTTGGCGGTCTGGTCGGAAAGCGTCGCATTGTCGTGTTCGGCAATCAGAAGAATTGTCATCTTTTGTCCCTTCCCAGCCCTACAGCACGCCGGCTTCGTTCTTAAGCTTGTCGACCAGTTCGGCGACGCTCTTGACCTTGACGCCCGCCTTGCGGCCGCCCGGCTCCTCGGTCTTGATTACCTTCAGCCGCGGCTTGACGTCGGCGCCGTAATCGGCGGGAGATTTCTCGTCGAGCGGCTTCTTCTTGGCCTTCAT
>NZ_JBVVQA010000122.1:0-278 GCF_055811455.1 Mesorhizobium sp. WSM4845 | reverse complement strand
CCTGCGACCTGTTACGTGCGGACGCCGCCAAGATCGCGCAATTCCTCGTCGAGGCACAAGCCGCGCAGGCGGTCTATGATCCCCCCAGTGAACGCACCCCGCCGCCCGGCTATCGCAACGCCACGCCCGAGGATCTGCGCCGGTTGAACCTGACGGAAGCGATGCTGGAGCATCCCATCGATCCCACGACGGGCGAACCCACCGAGTTTCGGGCCGGCGTGTTCGTCAACAATGCCACGGGCGCGCCGCTGGTGGCTTTCAAGGGGACGACCATGACC
>NZ_JBVVQA010000121.1:0-285 GCF_055811455.1 Mesorhizobium sp. WSM4845 | reverse complement strand
CGAAAGCAGGCGGGGCACAGTGGCAGAGAATGGCGCGACCACGAAACAAAACTGATCGGCCTTGCCGGACGCTTCGGAAGACCGCGATCAAACCGAACCGGATCTATGTGATGACCGTGGATCCGATCGGGCCAAAGGAACAAACAGCACCCACTTTGGTTAAAGCTGCGCGCGCCACCAGACACGCGTTTCTCACATTCGGAGACGAACGATGGCTACGAAAAAGGAATCGCAAAGCAAGGCCAAGGGCCTCGAAGATCTTTTCCACGACGGACTGAAGGACGT
>NZ_JBVVQA010000120.1:0-298 GCF_055811455.1 Mesorhizobium sp. WSM4845 | reverse complement strand
GTGCAAGCCAAGAGACAATCGGCGCGCTAGCCGATCGTGACATCGGGGCGTCGCGGCGATCGTATTTTGATGTTGGCGGGACAGCGCCCCTCTGTCCTGCCGGACATCTCCCCCACAAGGGGGGAGATTGGCAATGTCACTGTGGGCGCCCTCTTTGCGACGTCGGAGATTGGCGAAAGCGGTCCCGACATCCGATCTCCCCCCAAGTGGGGGAGATGTCCGGCAGGACAGAGGGGGGCGCCTCCCTCCGCCATCAACGGTTCTGCACCGTCGTGACGCTCTGAGGTAACGGCATGGA
>NZ_JBVVQA010000119.1:0-300 GCF_055811455.1 Mesorhizobium sp. WSM4845 | reverse complement strand
ATCGTTCCGGTCATGCTCGGCGATGCGACGCTGGCGCAGGAGATGGCGGCGCGCATGCTGCAGCGCGGCATCTATGTCATCGGCTTCTCGTTTCCGGTGGTGCCGAAGGGCCAGGCCCGCATCAGGACGCAGATGTCGGCCGCCCATTCCAGCGCCGACATCGACCGTGCGGTCGCGGCGTTCGGCGCAGTCGGGCGCGAACTTGGTGTGATTTCCTGAACGACCGGAACCGAAAAGCGATTCCGGATCAAGAGTTTCAAGGGACAAAAGAATGTCGAACATGATGAAGGCGCTGGTCAA
>NZ_JBVVQA010000118.1:0-301 GCF_055811455.1 Mesorhizobium sp. WSM4845 | reverse complement strand
CGATAGGAGTATCCGGACGTGTGAGCTGCGGCCCTCCGTTGCGACAGGTCGCCTCCGGACATCATGGCAAAGTTGGCGGGACAGCGCCCCCCTCTGTCCTGCCGGACATCTCCCCCACAAGGGGGGAGATCGGCCGTTATCACTGGTTCCGCCAATCGCCCAACTTTGAAAAAGAGGCGCGGTTGGCAAAGCTGCCGATCTCCCTCCTTGTGGGGGAGATGTCCGGCAGGACAGAGGGGGGCGCCGTAGAGCGCCAACATTTCGAGCCTCGCACGCGCCCCGACGCTGATCGCCGGGGGCG
>NZ_JBVVQA010000117.1:0-332 GCF_055811455.1 Mesorhizobium sp. WSM4845 | reverse complement strand
ATGTCAACCGAGACGTTCTTCAGCACCTTGATATGGCTGCGGCCATAGGCGGCGGTGATGTTCTTGACCGACAGGAACGGGTTCGTGCCGGGCCTTTGCTCCTGGTGCTCGATCTCATGCACTGAGACCAGCGCATTGGTGTATTCCTGGCGCGGCTCCTTGATGATCTGGCGGGTGCCGCCCCATTCGACCAGCCGGCCATGGCGCAGCACCATGATCTCGTCCGAGACCTGGGCGACCACGGCAAGGTCATGAGTGATGTACAGCGCCGCGACATGCGTGTCGCGGATGGCGTCCTTGATCGCCGCCAGCACGTCGATCTGCGTCGTCAC
>NZ_JBVVQA010000116.1:0-335 GCF_055811455.1 Mesorhizobium sp. WSM4845 | reverse complement strand
CCTCGTCGTTTGCTCCACCCTCTGCGAATTCAGGGGCCCGGGCTGCTCCACCGAACCTCGTACAGGGTCTCCATGACTCCGGAGCCGTACCTGTTGAAGTCCTTCAGGTCCTCGCTCGTCAGTCGCTCCATCGCAGCAGCGTTTATGTTCTCGGCCAGGAGTGACGCCCAGTAGCTTTTGTCCACTATGCGCATGGTGCGACTTGCAGACGCGGCGGCCTCCTGACCGGGCCCGTAGCTCTTTGGCTTGTGAATATAGGCGTCCTCACGGGGCCGCGGCAGCGCCAGGCGCCCGTACAAGCGATCCAGAAAACGGAGAGGATGGGCAACCATATC
>NZ_JBVVQA010000115.1:0-341 GCF_055811455.1 Mesorhizobium sp. WSM4845 | reverse complement strand
GTTGATCGCGGCCGCGGCATATGAACTGCCGTATGTAACCGCACCAGCTGAGATGCCCGCCAGAATAATCAGATGCAGCGGCGCTTGCGGCGTTGTGTAGCCAACGGTAAGGACGGCAAGAAAGGACCAGGCAAACCCTGACAGAAGAGCAAGGATGCCAAACCAGCGAAGCCGCTGCGAAATCCCTGTTAAATCGCCCTGATCCCCCGTCTCGTTTAGCTGATAACGGGCGAGTCCGAGGCGGGCGGTATTTATGGCATTGACAACCAGGAACCAGATTGCGGCGGCAAAGCCCCCGCCAGAAAAGGCCTGCACCGTCAAAATCAGGCCTGATAGCATAG
>NZ_JBVVQA010000114.1:0-341 GCF_055811455.1 Mesorhizobium sp. WSM4845 | reverse complement strand
TCGGCTGCCGCCGCCTTCAACCCGGCGCACAGACTGATGGACCAGGTGGTCGAGGCGACGCTGCTGCATGGCACGGCGACACGGGCCGCGGCCGAAAAGCGCGCCATCGCGCTGTTCAAGAAGCTCAGCCTGCCGAACCCCGAAAGCATCGGCGAGCGCTTTCCGCACCAGGTGTCAGGCGGTCAGCTGCAGCGTGTAATGACGGCGATGGCGCTGTGCTCCGAGCCCGACCTGATCGTCTTCGACGAGCCGACCACGGCGCTCGACGTGACGACGCAGATCGACGTGCTGGCGGCGATCAAGGACGCCATCCGCGACACGCATGTCGCGGCGCTGTACAT
>NZ_JBVVQA010000113.1:0-371 GCF_055811455.1 Mesorhizobium sp. WSM4845 | reverse complement strand
GGCACGATCAGCTCGACATCGACGGTGATGTTGTCGCCCGGCATCACCATCTCGGTGCCTTCCGGCAGCGACACGATACCGGTCACGTCGGTCGTGCGGAAGTAGAACTGCGGCCGGTAGTTGGTGAAGAACGGCGTGTGACGGCCGCCCTCATCCTTGGTCAGGATGTAGGCTTCAGCGACGAACTTCTTGTGCGGCTTGACCGTGCCTGGCTTGGCCAGAACCTGGCCGCGCTCGACACCTTCACGGTCGACACCGCGCAGCAGCGCGCCGATGTTGTCGCCGGCCTGGCCCTGGTCGAGCAGCTTGCGGAACATCTCGACGCCGGTGCAGGTCGTCTTGGTGGTCGGACGGATGCCGACGATCTCAAG
>NZ_JBVVQA010000112.1:0-380 GCF_055811455.1 Mesorhizobium sp. WSM4845 | reverse complement strand
AATGTCGCCGCCGGCGAGCAGGTCGCTTCTGTCCAGCAGCAGGTCAGCCAGGCTGTCGCCGAAGTGGATCTCGGCAGTGGCATACGCTGGAAGCTCGCCGGCTCGAACGAGGACAGCGCCGAGGCCAGCGCTTTCCTCAGCAAGGCCTTCGGCGCGGCGATTTTCCTGATCTTCCTGGTGCTGCTGATGCAGTTCAACAAGTTCACCAGCGTCTGGCTGGTGCTATCCTGCGTGGTCATGGCGACGGTTGGCGTGTTCCTGGGATTGCTGTTGACTGGAGAGGCGTTCGGCATCGTCATGTCAGGCATCGGCGTCATCGCGCTGGCCGGCGTGGTGGTGAACAACAACATCGTGCTGATCGACACCTACGACCGGCTGCG
>NZ_JBVVQA010000111.1:0-392 GCF_055811455.1 Mesorhizobium sp. WSM4845 | reverse complement strand
TCGGCAATCTCTACAGATGGCCAAGTGACCCAAGGGTCGTAAAATCTGGCCCCGAAGGCGCTCGCGCCCTCCGATATGGTAGCGCGCAAACTCGGATGGTTTAGCATTGCGCTTGGCATGGTCGAACTCATAGCCTCCGAGCGCATCGCCCGCGCACTCGGCATACCTGGTAAGGAAGGCGTGATCCGCGCCTATGGAGCGCGTGAACTCAGCAGCGGCATTCTGTCCTTGTCGGCAGACAGACAGTCCGGGCTTTGGAGCCGTGTGGCCGGTGATGGGCTCGACATCGGAACACTCCTATGGGCGTTCCGGCATGACAATCCAAAACGTGACAACGTCGGACTTGCATTGGTGCTCGTTGCCGGTGTGACACTCATCGATTTATTGACGGC
>NZ_JBVVQA010000110.1:122-393 GCF_055811455.1 Mesorhizobium sp. WSM4845 | reverse complement strand
AGGCGGCCAAGCCTGAGAAGCCGAAGGCCAAGGAGCAGCCCGCCGCCGAGCAGGAGCAGGCCGAGCCCGAACAGGCGGCCAAGCCTGAGAAGCCGAAGGCCAAGGAGCAGCCCGCCGCCGAGCAGGAGCAGGCCGAGCCGGAAAAGGCGGCCAAGCCTGAGAAGCCGAAGGCCGAGGAGCGGCCCGCCGCCGAACAGGAGCAGGCCGAGCCCGAACAGGCGGCCAAGCCTGAGAAGCCGAAGGCCAAGGAGCAGCCCGCCGCCGAGCAGGA
>NZ_JBVVQA010000109.1:0-397 GCF_055811455.1 Mesorhizobium sp. WSM4845 | reverse complement strand
GGCACGGCATCCTTCAGGCCGAGCAGTCCGGCCCAGGTGATCAGGGTGCCATAGCGGGCGATCTCATAGTGTTCAACTTCTTGCGCCGCCGCCACAAGCCCGGCGTCCAGAGCTGGCTTCCTTGAATTCCTCAAGTATCTCCTGCCCTTCCTCAATGATGCCGTCGATTGCGGGACATGTCTTTCCTTGTGGCCGTTTGCCGAAAATCTCGAAGACCTGCTGCAGCCGTTCGATCTGAGCTTCCGTCTCGTCGCGATGCTTTTCGAATGCGGCGGTCAGTTGGTCGGATTCGGCACCCCTCGCCATCTTCTTCAGCGCAACCAGGATTTTGCGCTCAGCGTAGTAGACGTCCTTCAGTCCGTCGTGGAAAAGATCTTCGAGGCCCTTGGCCTTGCTT
>NZ_JBVVQA010000108.1:0-405 GCF_055811455.1 Mesorhizobium sp. WSM4845 | reverse complement strand
CGAACGCGTTCATCGACGCACCCATTTTCCTTCGTTCACGCGTGAGATGTGCGATCGATTTCATTTCGGAGCCGGCCCCAAAGCTGCCGGTCTGCTCTCGGCAGTCGGTCCGCAATGCGCCTCATGTCGGCCGTTGAGGTGATCTCTACTGTTGCCCAATAGCAGACGTTGCCGGAGACTATCCTGGAAATCGTGCTTGCGGACATTCCGGCCGTTCAGCTTCAGTCGACGGCCAAAGGAGGCTTTTCCCGACGGCGGAATGACAATGCGCGCGGCCATAAGGCCGCGCGCATCAGTTTTCGGGGGTCCGACTGATAAGATAGCCTGGCCCCCCCGAACCACGCTCCGCGTTGCCGTTACCCCACCGTTTTACACGCCCAGAACGCGTGGCACCATTTGCCCGAT
>NZ_JBVVQA010000107.1:0-412 GCF_055811455.1 Mesorhizobium sp. WSM4845 | reverse complement strand
AGTGCCGCCGAAAGCGCCTTGGCGGTCTGGTCGGAAAGCGTCGCATTGTCGTGTTCGGCAATCAGAAGAATTGTCATTTCTCTATTCCTTGATCCACTTCAGCGGGGGCGTCTCGAATTCATGTCAGGCCGAGTCGAAAACGGTTGGGTTCGAGAACCGGAGCGGAGCGTACTTCGGTACGTGAGCACCGGAAGCGGAGAACCCTGCCGTTTGCAGGCCGGCATCACATGAATTCCTACAGCACGCCGGCTTCGTTCTTCAGCTTGTCGACCAGTTCGGCGACGCTCTTGACCTTGATGCCCGCCTTGCGGCCGCCCGGCTCCTCGGTCTTGATCACCTTCAGCCGCGGCTTGACGTCGGCGCCGTAATCGGCGGGAGATTTCTCGTCGAGCGGCTTCTTCTTGGCCTTCAT
>NZ_JBVVQA010000106.1:0-477 GCF_055811455.1 Mesorhizobium sp. WSM4845 | reverse complement strand
CGCTCATCCCTGCCGCGGCGATCGCCATGCTGGCGATTTCCGTCAACCTTGTCGCCGACTGGGTGCTCAACCGCACGACGAGCCTGAAGGGAGGGCGCGGATAATGGCTGACCAGCGAGCAAAGTCCGTTCTGCTCGATGTCCGCAATCTGCGCATCGAGGCCACCGTGTTTCCGCCGGGCGAAGCGCCGAAGAACATCGTGCTGGTCCACGACGTTTCGCTGACGCTCGAGAAGGGTAAGGTGCTCGGGCTGATCGGCGAGTCCGGCGCCGGCAAGTCGACCATCGGCCTGGCGTCAATGGGCTATGGCCGCGGCGGCGTGCGGATCACCGGCGGCGAAGTGATCCTCAACGGCCGCGATATCCTCAAGGGCGGCAAGGAAGGCTTTCGCAAGCTCCGTGGCCGCGAGGTCTGCTATGTCGCGCAATCGGCTGCCGCCGCCTTCAACCCGGCGCACAGACTGATGGACCAGGTGGT
>NZ_JBVVQA010000105.1:0-487 GCF_055811455.1 Mesorhizobium sp. WSM4845 | reverse complement strand
GCTCGGCGGTGCTGACCACCGGCCCGAACACCTATGCCCTCTACGTCCGCCGGTACAGCAATGCGTGCGACTGGTCGTTAATCCCAGCGGTAGGGTTTGTGCCGACGCGCGATGGCCAGTGCTTGGTTCATCGATGCGCAGAGCCGCTCTACACTCCTCCCGGCTGACGGTGACGACCATAGCTATTCTGCCGCGCTCTTCGGTAGGAAGCGTAGGAAGCCTTGCCTATGCGAGGTCTGACCTGCACGATTTAGGTGACTTAGTGATTTAGGCGACTTGGGGGAACGTGGGTGGCTAAGATTTGGATGGTGATATTTCTATGCGCCATCGGCGGATGCCAATCCGACGGCAAGTCCAAAACAGTTGCGTGGCTACAGCAGCAGGGCATGGACGAAGGCTCCGCTAGATCGTGCCCCATGGCGTGGTGTAGGTAACGGCATTGGTCGCCGTGCTCTCCGGCAAGGGCCGGCCTGATCAGCGCGCCACT
>NZ_JBVVQA010000104.1:0-489 GCF_055811455.1 Mesorhizobium sp. WSM4845 | reverse complement strand
TCGTGGCGGAAGAACTCCTCGCCGCACAGATACTGGAAATACGGGTTCTCGATCCAGCGTGCGCACAGCGCCTCGTCCGACAGGTTGAAGGTGTGCTTGAGGATCGCCAGCCCCGCCATCAGCCGGGTCGGCAGCGGCGGCATGCCCGGCCCGTCCGAATAGACCGCGCCGAAGCGCGCCTCCAGCACGGCCAGTCGATGATGCGGGCCAGCCGCACCAGCTCGTGGTTCATATTGAGGATCTGATCAAGGCGGGCGCGGAACAGATCCTGTTCTCCTGTCTCGCGCCGCTCGCGTGGTCTGCCCATCGCCTGGCTCCGATTCACTGCGATGAAAGCAGTGAATCACGCTTCGACAGGCGGCGGAAATCGCAAACTGGAATTGCAAGAAAACTATCCACAAACTGGCCGTCACCTGCAATTCGGAAGCCTGAAAAGTAGACTATTCCCATGGAATATCAGCAGCTTCCGAATTCTTCACGGTCGACTGA
>NZ_JBVVQA010000103.1:0-492 GCF_055811455.1 Mesorhizobium sp. WSM4845 | reverse complement strand
GTCGCGGAAGGCGGGTGCCGCACCCGACATTTCGAGGCCGACGTCAAAACCTTCGGTCATGCCGAGCGCCGGCATGATATCGCGCAGCTTTTCCTTCGACGCGTCGACCACATGCTGGACGCCGAGTTTTTTCGCCAGCGCCAGCCGCACCGGGTTGATGTCGGTGATGACCACCTTTCGCGCGCCGACGCACTGCGCCACCAGCGCACCCATGATGCCGATCGGCCCGGCGCCGGTGACCAGCACGTCCTCGCCAACCAGATCAAAGGACAGTGCGGTGTGGACCGCATTGCCCAGCGGATCGAAGATCGCGGCGATCTCGTCGGGCACATCGTCGGGGATCGGCACGACGTTGTGCTGCGGGATCGCCAGATATTCACCGAAGGCGCCGGGCCGGTTGACGCCGACGCCGAGGGTGTTGCGGCACAGATGCCCCCTGCCCGCCCGGCAATTGCGGCAATGGCCGCAGACGATGTGGCCTTCGCCCGAAAC
>NZ_JBVVQA010000102.1:0-534 GCF_055811455.1 Mesorhizobium sp. WSM4845 | reverse complement strand
GCGACGGCGCTGCAGGACACGCGCAGCAAGGTCCAGGACGGCAAGGCCGACCTGCCGCAGGCAGCCGAGGAGCCTGTGGTCTCCGAGGTCAACGTCTCCGAGTTCCCCGTCCTTGTCGTGACGCTGTCGGGCGAGGTGCCCGAGCGCGTTCTGACGACGGCGGCGCGCGAGTTGCGCGACCGCATCGAGGAAGTGCCTGGCGTGCTGGAGGGTTCGCTGCAGGGCGCCCGCGACGATCTCGTCGAAGTCGTCATCGAACCGATGAAACTGTCTTCCTATGGGCTGCAGCTCGAGCAGCTGATCGGTGCGGTCGGCGATTCCAACAGTCTTGTCGCCGCCGGCAACATCGAAGGGTCCGAGGGAAAATATGCCGTCAAGGTGCCGTCGCTGATCGAAACGCCGCAGGACGTGGCGGCGCTTCCGATCGTCGCCGGCCCCAATGCCGTGGTGCACGCCAAGGATATCGCCACCGTCCGCTCCACCTTCAAGGACGCCGAGACGGTGACCCGTCTCGACGGCAAGCCGGCGATCGCC
>NZ_JBVVQA010000101.1:0-571 GCF_055811455.1 Mesorhizobium sp. WSM4845 | reverse complement strand
AGCCTGCATGCGCACGAGGTGGAATGCATCGGCAAGGGCAAGGCGCACGCGCCCTACGAGTTCGGGGTGAAGGTGTCGGTGGCGACGACGCTGAAGCGCTCGAAGGGTGGCCAGTTCGTCCTGCATGCAAAAGCGCTGCCCGGCAATCCCTATGACGGCCACGCGCTCGCTCGCAGCGATCATCCCTGACATGGAAAAGACCATCGGCAACGAGATCAGCCGCGTTCTCGCCGACGCCGGCTATCGCGGCCACAACGCACCGCAAAGCCACAAGTTCAGGGTCTTCACCAGCGGCCAGAAGCGCCGCGTGACACCGGCCATCAAGCGCCAGATGCGGCGGCGATCGGCCGTCGAACCGGTGATCGGCCACATCAAGAACGAACACAGAATGGGCCGCAACTACCTCGCTCACACCCAAGGCGATGCGATCAACGCCATCCTGGCCGCAGCCGGCTATAACTTCTCCCTCCTGCTCAGGTGACTGAAGCAATTTTTGTGGCTCTTGATCGCCGCGTTCCTGAACCGGCCGAAGCAGCTTGCCGCTCAGCGGTCAAGATTGTTCACGGTCGAC
>NZ_JBVVQA010000100.1:0-577 GCF_055811455.1 Mesorhizobium sp. WSM4845 | reverse complement strand
GCCTTGCCCTTGCCGATGCATTCCACCTCGTGCGCATGCAGGCTGTAGATCTTGCGGCCGCGCTGGCGCTGACGCTGCTCGAGAACGGTGGAGGCCTGGTAGAGCCATTTGAAGAGCGCGTCCAGTTCCGCATCGCCGGCGATCTGGCGGGAGATGTCGCGGACGGTCCGGCCGAGATAGTCTTGAGCCTGCGCAGCGCCTTGTTGGCCCGCTTGAACTGCTTGGCGTGGGCGTAGCGCTGGTGCTTGATCAGCGCCTGTTTGCCGACCCGGACATAGGTCTGGCGCAAATCCAGCCCCGCCCGTTTGGCCAGCCGCACCAGCCGTTCGCGGGCCCGGTGGATGAGCTTGGCGTCGGTCGGGAACATCACGTTCTTCGGCTGCACGGTCGTGTCCACGATCCCTTGGCGCGTGTCGGTCGGCTTCATCGCCCCGGTCTTGACCGCAATGCTGAGGCTTTCCTGCAAAAGCACCATGATCCCCTCCTCGCCCATGCGGCTCCGCCAGCGCGTCATCGAGGAGCGGTCGAACGGCAGGTCGTGGCGGAAGAACTCCTCGCCGCACAGATACTGGAAATA
>NZ_JBVVQA010000099.1:0-593 GCF_055811455.1 Mesorhizobium sp. WSM4845 | reverse complement strand
AAGGCTGACGGTTCGGCGGTGGAACTCGCCAACGTCAAGATGGCGATGAACCCGTTCGACGAGATCGCGGTCGAAGAGGCGATCCGGCTGAAGGAGGCCGGCAAGGCGGAGGAGATCATCGTTGTCTCGATCGGGCCGCAGCAGGCGCAGGAGACCTTGCGCACCGCGCTCGCCATGGGCGCCGACCGCGCCATCCTGGTCAAGACCGACGAGCAGACCGAGCCGCTGGGTGTCGCCAAGGTGCTGAAGGGCGTGGTCGAGGCGGAAAAGCCCGGTCTCGTCATTCTCGGCAAGCAGGCGATCGACGACGATTCGAACCAGACCGGCCAGATGCTGGCCGCACTTCTGGGCTGGGCGCAAGGCACTTTTGCCTCCAAGGTCGTTATCGATGGCGACAAGGCCAAGGTGACGCGCGAGGTCGATGGCGGCCTGCAGACGGTGGAGCTGAAGATGCCGGCGATTGTCACCGCGGATCTTCGCCTCAACCAGCCGCGCTATGCCTCGCTGCCCAACATCATGAAGGCCAAGAAGAAGCCGCTCGACGAGAAATCTCCCGCCGATTACGGCGCCGACGTCAAGCCGCGGCTGAAGGT
>NZ_JBVVQA010000098.1:0-594 GCF_055811455.1 Mesorhizobium sp. WSM4845 | reverse complement strand
CGAGCCGATACTCAAGAGCGTCGGGGCTGATCCTCCTGCCGGTCTGTGTGGGGAAGAGAGGATCTCGGCCGGCTGCCGTCGCGGTCTTCCACGGGCCGCGCGCCATCGCCCGCTACCAGGCCGACGGCACCCCACAAGCTCTACCCCAGCTCAGGAGCGCAGCGTGAACCGCTTCGACGCCGCTCCATCCAATGGACCCTGTGAACAGCCGCTGACGCGCCTGACCGCAGCGGCCCCACCGACAACCGAAACAGAACCGGACATGTGATGTGCTACCAAAACCGGACAACTTGAAAAGCTACCGACAGGCCCGCTCGGAACGCTGGGAGCGCTCGAACAGCTCGGTGGAGAAGCGGCCGGCGCCCTGTCTTGCGGAACCCGCAGCTCAAGCTTGCCGACCCGGGTGACAAGCGTACGGCCATAGTAGCCTGAGCGGTAGCCGAGCCGCTCCGGTGTGCGCTCGCCTTTCCAGGCGCCCAACGCCTCGTCCATCTCAGCCTCGAGCATCTCCTGAATCGTAAGCGGTGTTCTTAGGCCACAGCCTTGAGCTCGAGCTTGTTGATGTAGACCCAAGGCAGGAGATCGTCGATCTGG
>NZ_JBVVQA010000097.1:0-629 GCF_055811455.1 Mesorhizobium sp. WSM4845 | reverse complement strand
ACAGAAGCGACCTGCTCGCCGGCGGCGACATTGGCCTGGACGACCACGGTGCGCGCGCCGTCGATGCGGTTGAGGATACCGACGGTCGGCTCGGGCTTGCGCACGACGAAATTCGAGATCGGCACCGACCCTTGCGACGTCTGCACCCTGAAATCGTCGAGCGTCGACAGCGTGCGCCGATCCTCGGGCAGGCGCAGCCTGATGTCGACGGCGTCGTCAGCACCGGCCGGCCGGTATTCACTGAGCTTCAGCCCGTTCGTCACGAGTTGCACCACCGTTCCGACCGAGGTCGGGCTGATGCCGTATTGTGCCGCCTTGGCGCGGTCGACGTCGAGCGCCCAGTCGACGCCGGGCGGCGGCAGGCCGTCGGAAATATCGATGACACCGGGGACCTTGGCAATGCGAGCGGCGACGGCGCGCGCCTTGTCGTCGAGACCTTTCGGGTCGACGGCTGACAGCCTGATCTGGATCGGCTTGCCAGTGGGCGGGCCGGCCTCGGGCACGCGAACCTCGACGTCGACGCCGGGAATGCCGGCCATGACGCCGCGCAGCTCGTCCAGGATGGCGTTCGCCGATTTGCGCTCGCGCCAGTCGACGAACTCGTACTGGATCACGCCGACCACGTCTTC
>NZ_JBVVQA010000096.1:0-649 GCF_055811455.1 Mesorhizobium sp. WSM4845 | reverse complement strand
GGCGCTGTCGTCGGCCTGCACGGCACCCGCGTCGAGAAGCTGGAAACGCTGGCGGCCGAGCTCGGCGACCGGGTCAAGCTGTTCCCGGCGAACCTTTCCAATCGCGACGAGGTCAAGGCGCTCGGCCAGAAGGTCGAGGCCGATCTCGAAGGCGTCGACATTCTCGTCAACAATGCCGGCATCACCAAGGACGGGCTGTTCGTGCGCATGGCGGACGCCGACTGGGATTCGGTGCTCGAGGTCAATCTGACCGCCGTGTTCCGGCTGACCCGCGAACTCACCCATCCGATGATGCGGCGCCGGCATGGCCGCATCATCAACATCACCTCTGTGGTTGGCGTCACCGGCAATCCCGGCCAAACCAACTACTGCGCCTCCAAGGCCGGCATGATCGGCTTTTCCAAGTCGCTGGCGCAGGAGATCGCCACGCGCAACATCACCGTCAACTGCGTCGCCCCGGGCTTCATCGAATCGGCGATGACCGACAAGCTCAACGACAAGCAGAAAGAGGCGATCATGGCGGCGATTCCGACACGGCGCATGGGCACCAGCGCCGAAGTCGCCTCCGCCGTCGCCTACCTCGCTTCCAACGAAGCCGCCTATGTCACCGGCCAGACCATTCACGTCAATGGCGGCATGGCGATGATTT
>NZ_JBVVQA010000095.1:0-678 GCF_055811455.1 Mesorhizobium sp. WSM4845 | reverse complement strand
TGTTTGCTTGGCAGAACGCCACTGCTGCTCACAATTGCCACGCAGCCGCGACGCCTGGCGTCAATTGGCACGAGTGTGACAAGAAGCTTCTCATCCTAGAAGGACAGGACCTGAGCGGGGCGAACCTGTTCGGTGTTGATTTCACTTCGACCGACCTCAGGAACAGCAATCTCCTTGCGGCAAATCTTGAGAAGGCAACGCTTGTGCGTGCTTCCCTGGCCGACTCGACCGCCAAAGGCGCCCGGTTCGACAGAATCGAGGCCTACAGGACCGACTTCAGCCGTATGGACGCGCAGGGCGCTGTGTTTGCGAGCGCGGAAATGCAGCGCTCGAATTTCCAGGACGCCAATCTGACCAATGTTGATTTCACAAAGGCAGAATTGGGGCGTGCGCAGTTCCATGACGCCGATATCAGCGGCAGCCGCTTCTCGTTTGCCAATCTCGCACGGGCGGACTTCCGAGGAGCGACGTTCACCGCGCCGATAGACTTTGACCTCTTTCTGACCCGTATCGAGGGCGTCGACCTTTCCAATTCGGCGGGTCTGTCCCAGTGGCAGCTCAACATGGCTTGCGAGACGCCCGGACCGAGTTGCCTTCTGGCTTGACGAGGCCTGAAGATTGGCCCTGTCAATTCCAGCAGGAATAGTTGTCGGCAAGCGAACTGCGGCAATGCTGCAC
>NZ_JBVVQA010000094.1:0-710 GCF_055811455.1 Mesorhizobium sp. WSM4845 | reverse complement strand
CCCACTAGCCCCCCGGGGCGGCGCCGGGGCACCCCCCCCGCGCTTGCCCCCTCGATTGGGGCGGCCGCGGGGCCGGGGCCGGGGGGAGGCGGAGGGGGAGGCGGAGAGGCGCAGGGGGCTTTTGGAGTCGCGATAGCCGGCTGTGCCAGCAGCATCAAGACGACGGCCGCTGTTACTCCCCGCGCCACCTTCACTCGATTTGTTGCCATGATATTTCTCCTTGCTCTTCAGAAATGGTAGACTGCAATAGTCCTGCAGTATTGATTGATATCGACAGCGTGCGGGGCGCGCATTTGCGCAAACCGTGCTCGCATTATTTGCACCTTGTCGCAGTCCTCGACCTCTACTCACTCATTCGACGCCCGCCTTTCTCTAGCTCCCGGTCGTCTATGAAAGCTATCGGCGTGCCAGCCGATCGCGCTGCGAAGGAAGTGGATGCCAAGACTGATGAATGCAGCGCGCTCCCGATTGTCCTTGCCGTAGCCGTGGCCGCCCGCGCCGGGCTCGTAGAAGTACGCGGGATAGCCAAGGGCCTGCAGCTTTGCCGCCATCTTGCGCGCGTGGCCCGGATGGACGCGGTCGTCCCGCTTCGTGGTCGCGAGCAGGATAGGCGGATAGGGCTGTCCGGGCGTCGCGGCGTGATAGGCGGAGATTTCCTTCAGGAAAGCCCAATCGTCAGCCTTGTCGGGATCGCCATATTCGTCGATCCA
>NZ_JBVVQA010000093.1:0-760 GCF_055811455.1 Mesorhizobium sp. WSM4845 | reverse complement strand
GGCCCTCGCGAAAATCTCGCCCGGCCGGCGATCGATCCTCTCTTTCGGTCGGCCGCATGCAGCTATGGAGCTCGGGTCATTGGCGTCCTCCTCTCTGGCAGCCTGTCCGACGGCACCTCGGGCCTCCGCGCGATCAAGGCCGTCGGGGGGGTAACGGTGATCCAAGACCCGCAAGACGCGGCCGTACCAGACATGGTTCGGAGCGCCCAGCGCCATGTCGAAATCGACCATTTAGTGCCGATCGCCGGAATGGGCGACCTGTTGGCCCGGTTGGCCTCCGAGCCCGCCGGCGAGACGCTTCCTGTTCCACCGGGGGTCCGGCTGGAGGCGGCAGTCGCTGCTCAGGAGCACTCTGCCATGTCGAATGAAGATCGCCTCGGCGAACTTTCGTTGTTTGTATGTCCGGAATGCCACGGTCCTCTATGGGAGATCGAGGACGGCGACATGCTTCGCTACCGATGCCACACTGGGCATGCCTTCACCTCGGACGCGATGCTCGAGGCCCAGTCGGCCGAGACTGACCAGATATTGTGGAGCTTGCTGCGCGCGCATCAGCAGCGGGCGGCATTCACCCGGCGAATGGCCGACCGGGAAAGTCAGTTGGCCCGCGTTGAGATGGCTGCAAAGCTGCAGGAGCGGTCGAGAGAATATGAAGCGGACGCCGAAGTGATCGAACGAATTCTCGAAAGCAGGCGGGGCACAGTGGCAGAGAATGGCGCGACCACGAAACAAAACTGATCGGCCTTGCCGGACGCTTCGG
>NZ_JBVVQA010000092.1:0-787 GCF_055811455.1 Mesorhizobium sp. WSM4845 | reverse complement strand
AGCACAAGCAGCTCGAGGCGACGATTTCTGGCTTTCTCGGCATGGAGGACACGATCCTCTACGGCTCCTGCTTCGACGCTAATGGCGGGCTGTTCGAGACGCTGCTTTCCGAGGAGGATGCGGTCATTTCCGACGCGCTGAACCATGCCTCGATCATCGACGGCGTGCGGCTGTCGAAGGCGAAGCGTTTCCGTTACGCCAACAACGACATGGCCGATCTGGAAGCGCGGCTGAAGGAGGCAATGGATTGCCGTTTTCGGCTGATCGCCACCGATGGTGTATTTTCCATGGACGGCATCATCGCCAATCTGAAGGGCGTCTGCGATCTCGCCGACAAGTACGATGCAATGGTGATGGTCGACGATAGCCATGCTGTCGGCTTCGTCGGCAAGAATGGGCGCGGCTCGGCCGAGCATTGCGGCGTCGAGGGCAGGGTAGACATCATCACCGGCACGCTCGGCAAGGCATTGGGCGGCGCCTCGGGCGGCTACACGGCGGCGAGCAGGCCGGTGGTCGACTGGCTGCGCCAGCGCTCGCGTCCCTATCTGTTTTCCAACACGCTGATGCCGGCGATCGCCGGCGCCTCGATCCGGGTTTTCGAACTGATCCAAAATGGCGATGCGCTGCGCCAGCGCCTCTATGCCAATGCGGCGCAGTTCCGGTCTGAAATGGGTAAGCTCGGCTTTACGCTGGCCGGCGCCGATCATCCGATCGTTCCGGTCATGCTCGGCGATGCGACGCTGGCGCAGGAGATGGCGGCGCGCATGCTGCAGCGCGGCATCTATGT
>NZ_JBVVQA010000091.1:0-794 GCF_055811455.1 Mesorhizobium sp. WSM4845 | reverse complement strand
TGGTCGAGCAGCTTGCGGAACATCTCGACGCCGGTGCAGGTCGTCTTGGTGGTCGGACGGATGCCGACGATCTCAAGCTCCTCGCCGACCTTGACCACGCCGCGCTCGACGCGGCCGGTCACCACCGTGCCGCGGCCAGAGATCGAGAACACGTCCTCGATCGGCATCAGGAACGGCTTGTCGAGCGGGCGAACCGGCGTCGGGATGTAATCGTCGACCGCAGCCATCAATTCGCGGATCGAATCCTCGCCGATCTTCTTGTCGGAATCTTCCAAAGCCGCAAGCGCCGAACCCTTGACGATCGGAATGTCGTCGCCGGGGAACTCGTTCTTGGTCAGGAGCTCGCGCACCTCGAGCTCGACCAGCTCGAGCAGCTCGGCGTCGTCGACCTGGTCGACCTTGTTCAAGAACACCACGATCGACGGCACGCCGACCTGACGGGCCAGCAGGATGTGCTCGCGGGTCTGCGGCATCGGGCCGTCGGCGGCCGACACGACCAGGATCGCGCCGTCCATCTGCGCAGCACCGGTGATCATGTTCTTGACATAGTCGGCGTGGCCGGGGCAGTCGACATGGGCGTAGTGGCGGTTGGCCGTCTCGTATTCGACATGCGCCGTCGAGATGGTGATGCCGCGCGCCTTCTCCTCGGGCGCCGCATCAATCTGGTCGTAGCGCTTGTATTCGCCAAAATACTTGGTGATCGCCGCCGTCAGCGACGTCTTGCCATGATCGACATGGCCAATCGTGCCGATGTTCACATGAGGCTTTGTACGCTCGAATTTACCTTTTGCCAT
>NZ_JBVVQA010000090.1:0-797 GCF_055811455.1 Mesorhizobium sp. WSM4845 | reverse complement strand
TTCCTGTCGGTCAAGAACATCACCGCCGCCTATGGCCGCAGCCATATCAAGGTGCTGAAGAACGTCTCGGTTGACATCTATCCTGGCCAGACGCTGGCGGTGGTCGGCGAGTCCGGCTCGGGCAAGTCGACGCTGGCGCGCGCCATCACCGGCCTTCTGCCGCCCGAACAAGGCACCGTCACCTTCGACGGGCGGCCGCTCGCCAACCGGCTTGCCGATCGGCCCAAGGAGGATCTGCGCCAGTTGCAGATGATCTACCAGATGGCCGACGTGGCGATGAACCCGCGCCAGACCGTCGGCACCATCATCGGCCGGCCGCTCGAATTCTATTTTGGTCTGCGCGGCCGCGAGCGCGACAAGCGCGTCGCCGAACTGCTCGACAAGATCGAAATGGGCAAGGGCTTTGTCGACCGCTACCCGGCCGAGCTTTCCGGTGGCCAGAAGCAGCGCGTCTGCATCGCCCGTTCGCTTGCCGCCAAGCCAAAGCTGATCATCTGCGACGAGGTGACATCGGCGCTCGACCCGCTGGTCGCCAACGGCATCCTGAAGCTGCTGCTCGAGCTGCAGAAGGAGGAAAACGTCGCCTATCTGTTCATCACCCACGATCTCGCCACGGTGAAGTCGATCGCCGATTCGATCGCGGTGATGTATCGCGGCGAGGTGGTGCGCTACGGTGCCAAGAGCCAGGTGTTGGCGCCGCCCTTCGACGCCTACACCGACCTTCTCTTGTCCTCAGTCCCCGAAATGGAGATCGGCTGGCTGGAGAAGGCGATCAAGGGACGACGCATGGCCAGCGC
>NZ_JBVVQA010000089.1:0-834 GCF_055811455.1 Mesorhizobium sp. WSM4845 | reverse complement strand
GATTTCCCATGCGTTTTCGTGTGGTACGAGTAGCGCTTGCAGTGCTGTCCGGCACGCGGCGATGAAGCGGGCGCGCTCCTGACGATGGTCGACGACCAAAAACACGCGCGCTACGGGTACAGTGACGCGAGCCTTTACGACGCGAGGGTTAGGAAATACTATCGCCCAATACACTCAGACAGGTCAATAGCGCACCGAACCGCAATCCCTGGACCCCAGAATGGATCGAGCCATTGTCATAAATTCCTTCGGCCGCGGCGGGTCGAACATTCTGGCGAATATGATCGGCTCTTCGCCCGGCGTCCTCATGACCTTCGATGAGTTTTGGCAGTTCTACTACAACGGCCGCTGGAATCTCCCTCCAAAGGTCTATCGGCGTCTGGGAGTCCGGGCGGGCAAGCTTGCCTCCAGGTCAGTGTTCTACGCGAAGCGATTTCAGAAGCGTCTGGAAAGGAGCGTCCAAGCGTCGATCGCCGCTGACTACCAGCTGCGGAAGGAAAGGGGGCTCGATCTCGCGCTCGCGCGCCACGTCCTCTTCAAGGTGACTGAGTACGACATCTTCCTGAACTCTGAAATCGAGAAGCAGTTCGAAGAGACGATCTTCGTCGGGCTGGTGAGGAACGGCTACGGCCTTTGCGATTCATGGAACCGCCGAGGGGTGCCGGCCATGATGGCGGGACGAGTCTACGGCCACATTGCCGGCAAGATGCTTGAGGAACAGGCTGCCAGAGACAACTACTTGCTTGTCAGGTTCGAGGATATGGTTGCCCATCCTCTCCGTTTTCTGGATCGCTTGTACGGGCGCCTGGCGCTGCCGCGGCCCCGTGAGGACGC
>NZ_JBVVQA010000088.1:0-931 GCF_055811455.1 Mesorhizobium sp. WSM4845 | reverse complement strand
GTCAAAGCGCCTTTTGCAGTTCCGGCAGAATGACGAAAAGGTCGCCGACGAGGCCGTAGTCGGCGACCTGGAAGATCGGCGCCTCCTCGTCCTTGTTGATGGCGACGATGACCTTCGAATCCTTCATGCCGGCAAGATGCTGGATGGCGCCGGAGATGCCGACGGCGATGTAGAGATCGGGTGCGACCACCTTGCCGGTCTGGCCGACCTGCCAGTCGTTCGGCGCATAGCCGGCATCGACTGCGGCACGAGAGGCGCCGACGGCGGCGCCGAGCTTGTCGGCGATCGGCAGGATGACTTCCTGGAACTTCTCCGAGGAGCCCAGCGCGCGGCCGCCCGAGATGATGATCCTGGCCGAAGTCAGCTCCGGACGGTCGGTCTCGGAAAGCCTGTTCTCGACGAAGCTCGACAGGCCGGGATTGACTGCTGCCTGAACCGTCTCGACCGGGGCTGAACCGCCCTCGGGTGCAGCCTGGAAGGAGGCGGTGCGCACGGTGATCACCTTCTTGGCGTCGCTCGACTGCACCGTCTGGATGGCGTTGCCGGCATAGATCGGCCGCTTGAAGGTGTCGGGCGAGACAATCTCGATGATCTCCGACACCTGCGCGACATCGAGCAGGGCTGCCACGCGCGGCGCAACATTCTTGCCCGAGGAGGTCGCCGGCGCGACGATCGTGTCATAGGCATCGGCCATGCCGACGACGAGCGCCGCCAGCGGTTCGGCGAGACGCTCGGTGAGCTCGTCGGCTTCGGCAAGCAGCACCTTGCTCACGCCCTTGAGCTTGGCGGCGGCGTCCGCTGCCGGTTTGGCGCCGTTGCCGGCGACCAGCACATGCACGTCGGAGCCGATCTGCAGTGCCGCCGAAAGCGCCTTGGCGGTCTGGTCGGAAAGCGTCGCATTGTCGTGTTCGGCAATCAGAAGAATTGTCAT
>NZ_JBVVQA010000087.1:0-936 GCF_055811455.1 Mesorhizobium sp. WSM4845 | reverse complement strand
TCGCTACAGCGCTGTTGAGGGCGCTCGCGAGCGGCTTCGCTATCGCCGACCTACACCACGCGGTGGGACACGACCCTGAGTTCTGGAGGAAAGAGTTCCAGAACCGCTATCCCGTCCAAGACTCCAGCCGCCTGCTTGCCACGTGTGAGTTCGCCCCTGGACAGGGGCGCTTGGCCTGCCGTTCAGGAACAACAACGCCCAAGCCAAGTTTGGTGGTCCAGGAGGTAACGACAATGCGCATACTGAGAACATTCCTTGGATACTTGTGGCGCTCGAACAGCAAGTCGCCGCCCGACCTTGCGCCGCCTGTCGACGCGATCGTTCGGCTGCTGAAAGAAAAGCAAAAACACGCTACAAAGAAGGGACTTGGTCGATCAGATCAGACTACTGGCGGCTGACCGCGCTGCGACGCAGGATGTGACGACGGGGGCAGACAGCATCACCCGTCAAACTGCCTATTTCTGCAGCCTGGGACCGGCATCATGCCCGGCTAGCCCGGATGTCACACTCTTGGGTCGCTGGCGCATAGCCGTAGCTTAGCCTGCCGTTTGGAACGGTGCACCCCGCAACAGGCACGGCATGCGGCAATGCCTGTTGCCTGGAGCAACGATCTCCTGAAATTGCGGTTCCGGATAGGTCAAAGTATCTGCGCAATCAGCGCCGGGCGTTCGGCGGGGACGCCGAGACAAGGAGATCAGGTTCGCGCCAGTTAGCCACCGCTCAATTCTGGCAGGCAGGTCACATGTCTTTACGTGCAAGGCCCCGCACAGCTTCAAGACCCCGCGGGAAACCGCTGCGGTTACTAAAATCCTGGGCTTGCCGGCGGCCGCGAGCGTGCCGGGCGCTTACCTTTTGCGCGGTCAATAAATCGATGAGTGTCACACCGGCAACGAGCACCAATGCAAGTCCGACGTTGTCACGTTTTGGATTGTCGTG
>NZ_JBVVQA010000086.1:0-1027 GCF_055811455.1 Mesorhizobium sp. WSM4845 | reverse complement strand
TTACGACCCTTGGGTCACTTGGCCATCTGTAGAGATTGCCGAGTTTGCTAAGCATGTTCATGACACTGATCCTATGGTTTCAGTACGACTTTGACGCAACTGTCCTGCTTGTCGCGAAAGAGCTTGTACATCTCGGGTCCTTGTTCGAGCCCGGCAGTGTGGGTGATGACAAACGACGGGTCGATCTGACCTTCTTCGATGCGGCGCAGTAGATCGTCGGTCCAGCGGTTCACATGCGTCTGGCCCATCCTGAAGGTCAGGCCCTTGTTCATCGCTTGGCCCATCGGGATCTTGTCGACGAACCCGCTATACACGCCCGCGATTGAGATGACGCCGGCTGGCCTGCAGACATAGATCATTTCACGCAGCACGTGGGGCCGATCGTTTTCCATCATCATCATCTGCTTCGCGCGGTCATAAACGGTGTCTGGTTGACGAAAGGACACGTGACTTTCCATCCCGATCGCGTCGATGCATTTGTCTGGCCCTTTGCCGCCTGTAAGCTCGTTCAGCCTTTCAACAACGCTCTCCTCCAGGAAGTTGATGGTGATCGCGCCGCCCGCTCCGGCCATGGAAAGGCGTTCGGTCAGGCAATCTATGCCCACGACCTGCTTGGCACCGAGAAGAATGGCGCTGCGGATTGCCATCTGCCCCACCGGGCCACAGCCCCAGATCGCGACGGTATCGGAGGGCTCGATTTCGCACTGGACAGCAGCCTGCCAGCCAGTTGGCAATATGTCGCCAAGGAAGAGGACCTGCTCATCGGAGAGCCCGACCGGTACCTTGATGTGCGTTGCATCGGCAAATGGTACGCGAACATACTCCGCTTGTCCGCCCGGGTAACCGCCGGTCAGATGGGTATACCCAAACAGCCCAGCCGTCGTGTGACCGAACGCCTTGTCGGCGATGTTCTTGTTGCGGTTGGTACGTTCGCAGACCGAAAAGTTCCGGCGCTTGCACTGGTCACATTCCCCGCAAATGATGGTGAAGGGAACGACGATGCGGTCTCCCTTCCTAAGCGCGCCGT
>NZ_JBVVQA010000085.1:0-1111 GCF_055811455.1 Mesorhizobium sp. WSM4845 | reverse complement strand
TCGTCCAGGATGGCGTTCGCCGATTTGCGCTCGCGCCAGTCGACGAACTCGTACTGGATCACGCCGACCACGTCTTCAGGAATGTCCTGGCCGCCGCCTTGCGTCTTGCCGACACGGGTATAGACCGATTTCACGCCCGGCCAGCCGAGAAGCCGGTTTTCCGCGGTCGTTGTGGCGGCATCCATTTCGGCGAGCGAAAGGTTGCCGCGGGCGTGCACATAGAGCAGGCCGTAGTCAGGCTCGACATTCGGGAAGAACTCGACGCCGGCGCCGTATTTCGAATAGGCAAAGCCGACACCGAACAAGAGGCCGACGGTGAGCAGAAGCACGGTGATGGGAAAGCGCACCGCCTGCTTGACCACCGCCATGTACCAGCCGTCGCGGTTGTCCTTCTCGTGATGCGGCGGCGCCTTGGCGAACAAGGCGCCAAGCGCTGGTGCAAAGACCAGTGCATAGAGCATCGAGGCCGAGAGCGTGACGATCAGCGTGATCGGCATGTATTTCATGAAGTCGCCGATGATGCCCGGCCAGAACAGCAGCGGCGAAAAGGCGGCGATGCGCGTCATCGTCGCGGCGATGACCGGACCGGCCATGCGCTTGGCGGCAAGCGCGAACGCCTCGGCCTTAGGCATGCCTTCGCTCATCCGCCGCTCGGCGAATTCGGTGACAATGATGGCGTCGTCAACCAGCATGCCGACCGCCAGGATGAGGCTGAACAGCACGATCATGTTGATCGTGTAGCCCATCATGGCCAACAGCAGGATGCCGATCAGGAAGGACGATGGAATGGCGAGGCCGATCAGCAGCGAGGCGCGGCCCGACAGCGCGTAGAGAATGACGATGAACACCAGGATCACGGCGATCATGACGTGGTTCTGCAGATCGCCGAGCAACTGGTTGACGAAGACCGATTTGTCCTGCGTGTAGGTGACGTGCATGCCTTCCGGCATGGTCTTTATGAAGGCATCGGACACGGTCCTCACCTGGGCGATCGTGTCGATCAGGTTGGATTCGATGCGCTTCTTCACCTCGATGGCGATCGCCGGCTTGCCGTCGAGACGGGTCACCGTCTCGGCGTCCTTGAAGGTGGAGCGGACGGTGGCGATATCCT
>NZ_JBVVQA010000084.1:0-1120 GCF_055811455.1 Mesorhizobium sp. WSM4845 | reverse complement strand
TGAATGCCGAGATGGAGCACCAGACAGCCAAGGACACCACCACAGGTGCGCAGCAGCCGATGGGTGCGCGAGGTGCCACGGTCGCCGACACGCTGGGCGGATCGGACGATGCCACAAACCAGCAGTCGCGTTTGGACGGGCGCAAACTGTAGCGCCTTACTTTGCATCTCCCCGCAACTTCGCTTGGCGCAAATGACGGTGTTAGATGCCGTCATCTTTCGAACTGGCCACGGAAGACAAAGCAGTGTTCAGATGCCGCTCCCTCGGTAGCGAACTCCCAGATCATGCAAGGGCCGGTTCGCGAAGCAATTTATGCCTTGAAGAATATGATGGCGAAAGGGGTTAGCGGTGGGAACGCTAATGCGCGATGCGTCGGTTGAATTGCCGACGACCGTGGCGCTCGTCGCACCGTATTTCGCCGAAGCCGCCGATTATAGGGCTAGTCGATTTTTCCCAGCAACCGCTCATATTCTCGGCGCCGGGAGGGTGACCTCGAGAGCCAATCCTCCTGTCACCACGGCTCGTAATGCTCGCCGCGCCTTATCGTCTTTGATCGCTCCCGCGATCCGCTGGTCATCAGGAGGCACGCCCGCGCACCGGCCGCGACACACTCTGATCGGCGCTCACGGGACGCCGACACGGCCAGCGGCTCCGTGAAACTCCGCGGCGCACGCACCCGCGCGCCCGGTTTCTCAGCTTGCTCCAGGCGGGGCTCGACGTTCCCCCCGCGCATGGATTCCGTATCGAAGTGCAACACGAAGCGCAGCGTGGGAACTGCAGGTGTGGTTTGACGACGTCGATCAGCCTAGTGCAGCCGAAGAACGTCTAGAACGCGATCGGGCTTTTCCATCGAATTTGCGCGTGACCGAAATGTTAGCTCGAACCGGAGCTGCCGCACGCGCCCGGCCGGCACCGGCGACAAGGGCGCGCCTCCGTCGTCCGGAGGCGCGTTCTCTCTATTGTTCATGACGTGCTCATTGATTCTGCTTTCGGGCGCCGTTTACCTAGGCAGCTTCCTGCATCGCTCTCTCGTTGACGCTGGCCTCTCCAAGCTGCGTCAGCGCTTCGTCAGTCGCCTTTTCCTCTTCGAGCGTCTCCTCGAGCAGCGGCACGGCATCCT
>NZ_JBVVQA010000083.1:0-1165 GCF_055811455.1 Mesorhizobium sp. WSM4845 | reverse complement strand
GTGATTGCGGCAAGGAGCGGACGTCGCCCCGCCTATGCGGCTTGCTCACTCTAGCGTCGGGGCGGTCCGCAGACCGTTGAATCGAAATCGCTACGAAGCCCACGGGCAGACCTTAGCCTCCTGCGCTGAGCATTTCGATGATTGTTAAATCCAAAGAATCACCACAGGACGGTGGCCGTCCAGCGAGTTTTCAGCAGCCCATTTCCGCAGCCTATTAATGTGCAACTTGGGAAGCTGCCGACATCAATTCCTCGGGATTCAGCGCTCTGAAGGTATTGAGGCCATCCTCCAGAACTTCAGTGAAGTTCCAGCGTACGATGCCCGCCCGGTCGATTAGGAACTGACCGACAAGCTGCGCCTGGCTGGAAGCCATCGCCTGCTGATCGACTTCCGTAATCTCATATCCTTCCTTCTTGTTAAGAAATTCATTCATTGCCATGACGTTCATAGGCTCGGGCAACTCGCCCGGGAGATGGAACGGTATCGCCATGACCGTGTCCATCCCGACCTCGCGCAAGCCGAAAGCACGGTGCGAGGCTCGCTCCGGGTCGGATGCGGCGAGAAGATCGGGTGCCGGGTGGTAACGGAAATAGAGCCGCGCCCGCTCGACCGGCGTATTGACCACAGCCAGGCATTCGACGCCTTTCTCACGCAGGGCCGGCTTGAGTTGCGCCATCGCCGCGACATGGCGCCGGCAGAACGGACAGTGCAGGCCTCGGAACAAACCGATCAACAACGGGCTACGGCCTCGAAAATCATCGAGCGCGATCTTGCCTTCGCGTGAGATCGCATTGAGCACAACATTCGGTGCCCGGTCGCCCGGCTGCAGCGGGCGGTCAACACTACTCGTGGACATGGACAACCTCCTCGCCCCGGGGTCAGTCAGGGAAAGCAGCACACCCAGCGTTTCGGAGGCGATCAAGTGCTGGAGCGAAAGCTTCCTGTGCCAAGGCAATAGCTTTCGACCTCTGCCATATTGCCGAGGTCGAGATTACGCGCGTTGCAAGCCCATCATAACACGAAAAAGCATCTGCGGGCGCCGCCAAATGTGGTGAATTACCTTACGCGAGCGCACTCCCGAATGCTCTTGCGCTGAAGGTCAGGTTCCCGACCTCGATTTGGAGGTTCAAGTCTGCAACGCCCAAGGTCGTCAACGGGTCGGTTC
>NZ_JBVVQA010000082.1:0-1265 GCF_055811455.1 Mesorhizobium sp. WSM4845 | reverse complement strand
GGTACGCCCTGCGATGATCTCTTCGGTAAGCCGCGCCAGCCGTCCGGCCTCAGTAATGTCCACTTCGCCACCGCCCCTTACTAGCTCCTCTACCTTCTGCATCACCGCCTTAGACCCACTGCCGTACTGGTTTGACGCGCGGCGCACGTACTGGCTGCAGATTGGACGTGAGAGTCATGCTATCGCTCAGAAGCGCCTGCCGCTCACATGTGTAAGCTTGCTGAAAACTCTCGTCTTGAGCCTCAACGAATGCGGAAAGGGCATCGCCGGTCATGGCATAGTCGCCCAAGAGCTCAGCTTGCCGGTCGAGTTGTTCCCGACCTTTTCTCAAGAAGCTCTCCACCTGCGCGATCGTTTGCCGCGCACTCATCATCGTCCCATCGAGATCTTTGCCATCCATACGTCCACGCGTGGAATCGCAAGCGTTGTGGCAACTGACAGCGGGCCCGCGCGCAAAGTTTTGATCGTTGGAGAGCAGCGACTGGTTGATGCTGCGATGGCGGCGGCAAATTCCATTCCAATAGATCGCCGCATTGCGGAATGACACCATTTGTTCCCTTACAAGCGCCCGATTGCGATCGACGTGATCAATGTCAGCCCAAAGCAGCAGAGCACCGCCTTGATCGGCACAGAGCGCCACCTGGACAGAAACACAGTAGAGCAGGTTCTCTCCGAGCAATTCACGGATCTCCAGTTCATTATCCGGCACTGTCTTTGCAATCCTGCTGGTTAATCGCAGTGATCGTGCGCCTGTCGCCTCCAAGACGATCCCGACACCGTCGACCGTGAGCTCAATGCGCTTCACAGCCACGGACGAGGCGCAAGGAGGATCTGAATTCTTCAACAAGCACTCCAAAGCCACTGACAGGACATCGTCTGCCAATGCTGGTGCCACCCTCGCTTTCCCTTCTTCCTCAAGCCGAGACCCTTGCCCACAACGGCTTGATGGCGTCGGGGCTCCAGTTCCCAGGCCCTTGGACCGCCATAGGCCCACGGATTATTGACCCATTACCCAAAATGAAACAGAACGACCAATATTATTTGGATATGTATACATCGGCAGTCATGATGGCATTGGAGCGACCAGCTGAGATGAGTACGACGAATATGCTCTCCCGTTCAGTGCGCATATTCAGAAAGTATGGACGCATATCGCTTTTGTATTTGCGCCTGGAACTCTATTGAACAACATTGGCAGTGAGAAACACGATGTCTTCCTGTGTGCGAGCCGGTCGGCAAAATCCTTTATTGACGTGGCTGCCTGC
>NZ_JBVVQA010000081.1:0-1270 GCF_055811455.1 Mesorhizobium sp. WSM4845 | reverse complement strand
TGACCTGCCACGGGTAATTTCCTCCATCTGAGATTAGAGTCCGGCCTCGATTGAAGGACGGACTGATGAAGAGAAAGCGGTTTACGGAAGAGCAGATCATCGCGGTTCTGCGTGAGCACGAAGCGGGGGCGAAGGCGGGCGACCTGGCGCGCAAGCATGGGATCTCCGAGGCGACGCTGTATAACTGGAAGGCGAAGTATGGCGGGATGGACGTCTCCGATGCCAAACGGCTGAAAGCCTTGGAAGACGAGAACGCGAAGCTGAAGAAGCTGCTCGCCGACCAGATGCTGGAAGCGTCGGCACTGCGCGAGCTTCTTTCAAAAAAATGGTAGGGCCCGCCGCCAAGCGCGAAGCCGTCGCGCATCTGCAGGCCACGATGGGCCTGTCGGAGCGGCGGGCCTGTTCCTTTGTGGGCGCTGATCGCAAGATGATCCGGTATCGTTCTTGTCGCCCACCTGAGGCGGCACTGCGCGGCCGGCTACGCGACCTGGCCAACGAGCGCCGGCGCTTCGGCTATCGGCGGCTGTTCATTCTGCTCAGGCGCGAAGGCGAGGCATCGGGTATCAACCGCATCTACCGGCTATACCGCGAAGAAGGACTGGCCGTGCGCAAGCGACGCTCCAGGCGCCGAGCGGTAG
This sequence comes from Mesorhizobium sp. WSM4845, assembly GCF_055811455.1. NCBI lineage: Bacteria > Pseudomonadati > Pseudomonadota > Alphaproteobacteria > Hyphomicrobiales > Phyllobacteriaceae > Mesorhizobium > Mesorhizobium sp. WSM4845. The sequence goes on along the minus strand of NZ_JBVVQA010000081.1, from coordinate 632 downwards.
GAACGCGGGCACCGATCCTGGTTCAGGCGAAGCCGAACGCGCGCTGGTCGCTGGATTTCGTCCATGACCAGTTCGGCTGCGGCCGGCGCTTCCGCGTCCTCAACATCGTCGACGACGTGACCCGTGAATGTTTGGCTGCGATCCCGGACACCTCGATCTCCGGCCGCCGGGTGGCGCGTGAACTGACGGACCTGATCGCCCGGCGCGGCAAGCCGGGCATGATCGTCTCTGACCACGGCACCGAGTTCACCTCGAACGCGATCCTCGCCTGGTCGAGGGATCATCAGGTGGAATGGCACTTCATCGCGCCGGGCAAGCCGATGCAGAACGGCTTCTGCGAAAGCTTCAACGGGCGGATGCGGGACGAGTTGCTGAACGAAACCCTGTTCCTCGGCCTCGACCATGCCCGAACAACCATCGCCGAATGGGCAGACGACTACAACCGATCGCGCCCACATTCGGCGCTCGGATACCTCACGCCTGCGGCCTATGCCGCCAATCTCACCGCAACGGACGATCGGCTGCGCAACCCCGACCAGCTCCGCCGATCACCCGTTGCTCAACCCGCGCCATACGGCGTAAAACCCGCCGAGGCTCTAACTGCAGCCGGATGAAAATTCAATGGCAGGTCA
>NZ_JBVVQA010000080.1:0-1280 GCF_055811455.1 Mesorhizobium sp. WSM4845 | reverse complement strand
AGAGGCACCAGCTCCCGACCGCCCACGCCCAGAATCCCCGCCGGCCGGCCGCGCCAAAGTTAAAACGCAATCAGCCGACCACCACGATTGGCTGAGATGGTAGGAAGCGGGTTATTCTCATTGGTCGCTCAAACAAGCCACTGAGGGCCTGGGCAGGGCAGTATCGCTATCACATGAGCTCTTCGCATGAGGTGGCGCAGTGTTTCTGCAGACGGCGGATGTTTGTTTGCGGGCGCAGGTCCGCACTGCATCCTTTGGCGCTTTCATACGTTTGCCCGCGAAGAAGATGCTCCGGGCCGGCAGCCATGTCGAAAAAAACAACCGACGACGCTTACGAAGATCAAGTGCAGCTTGAGCGGCGGGCCAGACGGCAGGGCCGCGGACGCAATGCCGAATGGCCGTCAGAGATCCCCAGCCGTGGCTGGAAAGACGTGCTGTGGCGGGTCTTTGCTGAAGTAAACGAGGACCGTGTTATGCTGATCGCGGCCGGGGCCGCATTCTATCTGCTCCTTGCCCTCTTTCCCGCGCTTGCCGCGTTCGTGTCCATCTACGGTTTTGTCGCCGACCCTCAGACCATCGCTGAGCACATTGCGTTCCTTGGGGGCGTACTGCCTTCGGGCGGTCTGGATATTATCAGATCTCAGCTTGCGTCCTTGGCCGCTCAGAAGACTGGCGCGCTCAGCTTCGGCTTCATGTTCGGCCTTGCCGTCGCACTGTGGAGCGCCAGTAACGGCATCAAGACGCTATTCGAAGCCATGAACATCGCCTACGAGGAGAGTGAAAAGCGCGGCTTTATCCATCTGAATCTTCTGGCCTTGGGCTTCACACTTGGCGCCATCCTCATCGGTATCGGCTTTATCGTCTCGGTGGGGATCGTGCCGGCCATGCTTGCGCTGCTGAACCTCGGCGGTTGGACCGAAGCCCTTGTGCGGATCTTTCGGTGGCCGATGATGCTGATCCTGGTCGGCCTCGGGATCACGCTGATCTACCGCTACGGCCCCAGCCGCGAAAGGGCAAAGTGGCAATGGGCGACATGGGGCGCCTTCCTCGCGGCTGGGGTGTGGATCGCGGTCTCGATAGGGTTTTCCTATTATCTTGAGAACTTCGCCGACTACAACGCGACGTATGGAGCCCTGGGGGCAGTCATCGGCTTGATGATGTGGACCTGGATCTCTGTGATTGTCCTGATTGTGGGGGCGGAGCTGAATGCCGAGATGGAGCACCAGACAGCCAAGGACACCACCACAGGTGCGCAGCAGCCGATGGGTGCGCGAGGTGCC
>NZ_JBVVQA010000079.1:0-1323 GCF_055811455.1 Mesorhizobium sp. WSM4845 | reverse complement strand
GCTCATGGCATCACACGGTCCAATTCCGTCCCGTCGGCGAGCCAGGTGAGCCGGCCGCCGCGCATTCCGTGCTCCACCCGTATTTCCAGCATCACCTGCTCCTCGGGCGGCCGAACCCAGGTATTCCCGCGCGAAAACGTCAACCTGGATATGTAGCCATCGGGCAGGCTCATAGTCTCGAACGTGCGCGAGACGAGGTCGAAAATCACTTCCGTGCTGTAGCCATCGAGCGCATCTAGCGTGAACCATGTCCCGTCCACCCCGTCATGGCGTCCACCTCCAATGGACGACACGGAGATTTCGTGCGCGTTGATGCTGAATTCCCGCCACAGCGTCGGGTCGCCCCCGTCGACGGCATGAGCCCTGCCGCCTTGCGGATCGAGCACGATCTCGCGGAAGGGATGGCTGACCGGAAAGGTGGAAACGAGCCGGTCGATCACGTCGCGTAGGTTGGCGGGCGTCCACCAATCCACCGACGGGCGTCGGCCGGGGGGAAGGACAACCCGAAGAATCTCGCCGGCAGGGCTTGCTACGACCTGCCATGCCTCGCCCTCGGTCCGGGTGATCCAGTTTCCCTGCTTCGCAGGATCGCCGACGGTGAGCGTCCAGACAAGCTGTGGCGTGCCGATGCTGGTGATCGGACGGTTCGCGACTATCTTCAGCACCCGCATGCCGGGCTCGTTCACCTTCTCCAGTGCCGCCGCCTTGAGCGCGGGCAGCATGGCGAAGTCGATATCGGTGAAGGCGAACACATCCTCGGTCGGCGGCCGCATCGTGGCAGGCATCTCCATGACCGGCGCGTTCACGCTGAGGCCGTTCAGCGTCCAGCGCATGCCCGTCGTCTGGCTGCGGCTCTGCGGGTCCATGTAGCTCACGTCGATGTCTCGCGGCTCGATCTCGACCCGAAGGATGCTGCGGTGGGTGCCGAAGAAGGCGAGATCCTGCGCCGCCATCGGCAGATGCCAGTCATCCCGCGCCATGTCGAGGCCGCGGGCGCGAAAGGTGCCCGAGACATCGGCCGTGTGGATGCTGCCGTCCATGTTGAGGTAAACGTAGGAGCTTTCGCGCCCAGTGTTCCAGTGGACCATGATCCGCGCCTCGCCCACGCGGGTGCCGCCCACGAGCAGGAGTTGCCGCTCGATCCGAATGGACTGCGGAAGTGCTGGCTCTTCAAGCATGGCGCGGGGCGAGATCCGGTCGATCAGTGCGGGCAGGTCGTCGAGCGGCAGGCCTTCGAGTGGAAAAAGGACGGTTGTCGGGTCGAGCGTCGCGACGAGCGGCTGGGCGATCTCCGGGCCGCGGATCTGCGTCGTCATGCCCATG
>NZ_JBVVQA010000078.1:0-1329 GCF_055811455.1 Mesorhizobium sp. WSM4845 | reverse complement strand
TGTCCGAACCGGATAGATAGGTAACAGAATGGACTGATTGCATGGGTGACAGTTTTCTCCTTCGCCGGGAGGACCGGCGATGGTTTGGCGAGAGACTGGCATCATGGATGAGCGGCTTCGGTTTGTTGTGGAGTGCCTGGCGGGCGATGAGACGATGACGCAGCTTTGTGCTGACTTCGGCATATCGCGCAAGATCGGCTACAAATGGCTGGGACGGTACCGGGAGTTCGGCCCGGAAGGTCTGCATGACCGGCCGCGGGCGCCGCTCAATCATGGCCGGGCGACGGCGGTGGATCTGGTGGAGCGGATCGTTGCGGCGAAGGAGGCACACCCGCTGTGGGGGCCGAAGAAGATCATGGCGCGGCTCAAGCGCACCGCTCCCGAGTTGGCCTGGCCGTCGGCCTCGACGGCTGGCGCGATCCTTGAGCGGCAAGGGCTTGTCGGTCGGCGGCGCGCCCGCTGGAAGGCGGCGGGCAACGGACCATGGCCGCCAGCCGAGGAGCCGAACGCGGTGTGGACGGGCGACCACAAGGGCTGGTTCCGCACCCTTGACGGGTGGCGCTGCGAACCGTTGACGGTGATGGATGCGTCGTGCCGCTTCCTTTTGGCGCTCGAAGCGACGGGCTCGACGGCGGACGACGAGGCCTGGCCGGTGTTCGAGCGGCTGTTTGATGAACATGGCTTGCCGGATCGGTTCAGAAGCGACAATGGCTCGCCTTTCGCGTCGGCCGGCGTCACCGGGCTGACGCCGCTGTCGGTGCGCTTTATCAAGCTCGGCATCACGCTGGAGCGGATCGCACCCGGCAAGCCGCAGCAGAACGGATGCCACGAGCGCTTCCACCTGACCATGCTGCCGCTGGCCAAGGCACCGGAGGCCGACAGAACCGCCCAGGGCCAGGCTTTCGAAGCCTTCCGGCGCAGCTACAATGAGGAGCGTCCGCATGAGGCGCTGGCCATGGACACCCCGGCGCAGCATTACCGCTCCTCGTCGCGCGCCATGCCTGCGACACCGCCCGAGCCCGACTATCCGGCCGAGGCGGCGGTGCGCAGCGTGCGCCACAATGGCGAGATCAGGTGGAACGGTGGTTTCGTCTACGTTTCCAAGGCGCTGGCCGGCGAAGCGGTCGCCGCCATCGAAACCGAGGATGGTCAATGGGCGCTCAGCTTCCATGCCCACCCGCTCGGCATCCTCGACACCGGGCGCATGAAGCTTGTCCGCCGCAGCGCCGCGCCAATCAAACCGCGTGGCGCTGCGGCGGACACGACAGGGGGAAAACTGTAACCCATGTATCCGGTTCAAAGTGTTACCCATCTTTCAACTGGACACCG
>NZ_JBVVQA010000077.1:0-1358 GCF_055811455.1 Mesorhizobium sp. WSM4845 | reverse complement strand
GGGTCGTGTCCCACCGCGTGGTGTAGGTCGGCGATAGCGAAGCCGCTCGCGAGCGCCCTCAACAGCGCTGTAGCGAGCGAGCGGCGCAGCGGCGGTCATCGATGTTCTTCGGTAGGGTTGGGTTGCTGACACAACCTGATTCGAAGGAACCACCGATGACCAACGACATGATGAACCTGCGCACGCTCGTAGAGAAGACCCCCGATGCCGATATCCTGCGCGAGATGATCGGCTTTGCCGCCGAGCGGCTGATGGAGCTGGAGGTGGGCGCCGCCACCGGCGCGGCCCATGGCGAGAAGAACCCACTGCGGCTTGTCCAGCGCAACGGCTACCGCGACAGAGACTGGGAGACGCGGGCCGGCACCGTCGAGCTGCGCATCCCCAAGCTCAGGAAGGGCTCTTACTTCCCGAGCTTCCTTGAGCCGCGGCGCATGGCCGAGAAGGCGCTGATCGCCGTCATCCAGGAGGCCACGTCCAGGGTATCTCGACGCGCTCGGTCGACGACCTGGTCAAGGCGATGGGCATGAGCGGCGTCTCCAAGAGCCAGGTCAGCCGGCTGTGCGAGGAGATCGACGGCAAGGTGAAGGCCTTCCTCGACCGGCCCATCGAGGGCGACTGGCCCTATCTGTGGATCGATGCCACCTACCTGAAGGTGCGCCGCGGCGGACGCATCGTCTCGGTCGCCGTCATCATCGCCGTCGGTGTCAACGCAGACGGCCGGCGCGAAGTGCTGGGCATGGAGGTCGGCACGTCTGAGGCCGAGCCGATCTGGACGGAGTTTTTGCGCAAGCTGACCCGCCGCGGCCTGCGCGGCGTCAAGCTCGTCGTTTCCGATGCCCATGAAGGCATCAAGGCGGCCGTCACCAAGGTGCTGTGCGCGACATGGCAGCGCTGCCGGGTCCATTTCATGAGGAACGTGCTGGCGCATGCCGGCAAGAGCGGCCGCCGCGTCGCCTCGGCCTTCATCGCCACCGCCTTCGCCCAGGAGACGGCCGAGGCCGCCAGCACCCAATGGCGCGCCGTTGCCGACCAGATCCGGCCGAAGGTGCCCAAGCTCGCCACCATCATGGACGACGCCGAGCCCGACGTGCTTGCCTACATGACCTTCCCCAAGGAGCACCGTGCCAAGCTGCATAGCACCAACCCGATCGAGCGCCTCAACGGCGAGATCAAGCGCAGGACCGAGGTCGTCGGCATCTTCCCCAATGACGATGCCATAGTCCGTCTCGTCGGCGCCCTCCTGCTCGAACAGAATGATGAATGGGCCGTGCAGCGGGCGCGCTACATGACCCTTGAGACCATCAGCCAGATGAGCGATGATCCGCTCATCAGCCTGCCGGCAGTGGCGCGCTGATCAG
>NZ_JBVVQA010000076.1:0-1513 GCF_055811455.1 Mesorhizobium sp. WSM4845 | reverse complement strand
TGCATCTGATTATTCTGGCGGGCATCTCAGCTGGTGCGGTTACATACGGCAGTTCATATGCCGCGGCCGCGATCAACTTCATCACGCCGCCGCTTGTGATCGCGATGGCTTGCTTGCTGGCGAAAGGCAACTTTGAAGATTACATTCTGGCCTTTGCCGTTCTGCTCTTCGTGGGCGGCTTGGTTCGAGGCTCGTTTGTAGGGCAAGCCCGCTTCCGCGAAGCAAGCCGCCTGAGACATGAGGCGGAGCGGCTTGCGGCGGAAATGGAGCGCAATTCCAGGGAGGACCACCTAACGGCCCTTCTCAACAGACGGGGCCTCGAACACGCGATCAATCAGCTCGAGAATACGGACGGCCCGTTCGTTGCAATGCTGATTGATCTGGACGGCTTCAAATCTGTCAACGATACCTACGGTCACAGGACCGGTGATGAACTGCTCGTCATGATCGCCCGCCGCATAGAGCAGGCAGCGCCGGCAGGCTCAACGCTCGCCCGTATCGGCGGCGATGAGTTCGTGCTGTTTTTTCCCTCACTCAGGAGTTCGCTTTCTCCCAGTACCCTCGCATCCAATATCATAGCCAAAGTCGCCAGCCCCTATCGTGAGGTCGCGTCCGTCCGGATCGGTGCATCGATCGGAATATACCTGGCTGAAAGGCCGGGGCTGACGGAAATGTTGCTGCGGGCGGATGTCGCCCTCTACACGGCCAAGCGTCGTGGCAGGAACGAATTTCGCCTGTTCGATGCCGAACTCGACAGGGAATTGCAACGTCGCCAGTCCATCGAACGCGACCTTCATTCAGCGATAGAGGCGAGAAGGGTGGCACCTTGGTTCCAGCCCATCGTGAGACTCGATACCGAGGCCGTGATCGGTTTTGAAGCCTTGCTGAGGTGGTCCCATCCGATCCATGGTTCCATCTCTCCACCCGAAATCATGACAGCCGCACGCGAAACCGGAATGCTTCAACTGTTAACGCAAACGGTATTCTCCGACTGTTGTGCTCTTATCGACGGCTTGGTGAAAGCTGACCGTCGAGACGTTCGTGTGGCAATGAATGTTTCTCCGCGCGAATTGGAAGCCGGCGATATCGACGACATGGTTCTGAATGGTCTGGCGGCAAAAGACCTTCCGACAACGATGTTCGAAATCGAGATTACCGAAGAATCTCCAGTGGACCCGGAAAGACTGGATGAAAAGCTCGGACGGCTTTCACATGCCGGAATTTCCATCGCGCTCGATGACTTCGGCACCGGCTTTTCCACGTTGGCGTCGCTCAAGGACAGTCGGATACGCAAGGTGAAAATAGACCAAGGCTTCATCCGCGGCTTGGCCAAGTCTCGGGAGGACCGGCTGCTTGTCAAAACGGTGATCGATCTTGGTCGGGCGCTCGGGATCGATGTCATGGCCGAAGGCGTCGAAACAGAGGCGGACCGGCAAATTCTGTACAAGCTCGGCTGCAGAACTGCTCAGGGCTTCCTATTCTCCAAGGCGGTGCCGCTAAGCCAGGCGCTTGA
>NZ_JBVVQA010000075.1:0-1846 GCF_055811455.1 Mesorhizobium sp. WSM4845 | reverse complement strand
CTACATGACCCTTGAGACCATCAGCCAGATGAGCGATGATCCGCTCATCAGCCTGCCGGCAGTGGCGCGCTGATCAGTCCGGCCCTTGCCGGAGAGCACGGCGACCAATGCCGTTACCTACACCACGCCATGGGGCACGATCGAACTCAGCCGTGATCGCTCCCGGTTGCGGACGCTCTTTTATTCTTCCGACCTGGAACTCGGGGAGACGGTCGAGGAGGCTTGGCTGAATAGACCGAGGGCAGGTTCTGGCGGTTGGCAGGGGCGCAGGTGCCTTGGCGATCACCGAAAGCTGAAGGAGCGGTGCGTCCCGCCCCTCCGAATGGCGCTACTGGGCCGCATGTTCGACTGGCCAAAAGGTCGAGGCTCAATCTGGAAAACGACGTGAAGTGCTCGCGTCTCGGATTGTGGCAAATTGCATGGCAGAAGGGCGGACGAGTAGAGCTTCTTTGCGAGACGACCGTTAGGACGGGCTTGTCAGCAGGCGGTTTGTCTTTCGTTTGGGTTGGGCAGCACTTTGACCTTGTGATGAACCCCTCTCCGATCAGCCCGCGTCCTTCCCATTCCCTCGGGGCGCGGGCTTCTTGTTTTTGTTGGGTGGCCCGTGGAGCGGCGCGGCTAAATGCGCGGCTTTTTTGTTTCCGTGTGGAACTTAGGCGCGGACTGAAAGTTTCATTCGTGCAGCTGCGACATGGATGACTCCCGATGAGCCCGCGTCCTTTTTTCCCGAAGGGCGCGGACTTTCTTTCGTGCACAGACACCGGGCGGGTCACGTTTCGCGACATGCAGCGAAATGGCCGCTTGCGCGCCGCCTCCATCGCTCGCATTCCTCCGGAAAGTGCTGAGCAAAACGCACGATGGCAACTTGATGGCAAGTGTATCCCCTCACGAAGTTGCCGGCCGGTTGCGCCGCTGCTGGACGAGGTTATTGGGCGTCACTTCCGGTGACTATCGCGTGCGCTTCGCCCAGCCACAGCTTCCAACCTGTAGTGAATGGATGGAACTCAATCTTGCTGTCCAGGATGACGAAGCTGTCAGCGCCGTCGGTGGCGTCGAATCTTGACGAAGTGGCAGACCAGGTCAGCAGGGCAAAAGGACAACGAACTTATTTTGAGACGTGGTTGAACTCACCTTCGGGCAATTGGTCGCGCAGGTAATGGATGACAGTCGGACGGCATCATGGCCAACCAGATTCGAATTGGCAGTCAAGAGGACCATCCTCAGCTAGTTGCGCCTGGGATCCTCCTCGAGATCGCCTGCGGCGCGGGGGCTCAGATGGTCTTCGAAAACCTGCTCTACGGATCGGGCACGCTCCGTTTGTCTCTCCGCTGCCAAACTGAAGGTGTTGCGGCTTGTTCCTTTACGTCGACAACGGAACGCAGTCACTCTCGGATTCGTTGCAATGTATGAGCAATGTTGGACACAGGTCGGGTCAAGCTTCGCACGATCACGGCCGCATATTGGAATTGCCTGAGAAAATCGAAGGGATCAGCTCTCGAAATCGCTGCATCATCGTTGTCGGAGCCTCGGCCGGCGGCGTCGAGGCACTGAAGCGGCTCGCGACCTGTCTACCGCCCGATCTTGCCGCTGCTGTCTTCGCGGTGCTCCACGTGGGCCAGACGAGCTATCTCCCGGAGATCCTTGATCGGGCTGGCCCTCTCAGGGCGATCAAGGCGAAGAGCGGGGAGCAGTTCGAGCGGGGGCGCATCTATGTGGCTTCACCCGGTTTCCATCTGCTGCTGCACCACGATCACATGCTGCTCCGGCGAGGCCCTCGCGAAAATCTCGCCCGGCCGGCGATCGATCCTCTCTTTCGGTCGGCCGCATGCAGCTATGGAGCTCGGGT
>NZ_JBVVQA010000074.1:0-2142 GCF_055811455.1 Mesorhizobium sp. WSM4845 | reverse complement strand
GCGACGGCCGCGCTCATGGCCGGCTGACTTAGGTTGATGCTGCTTGCCGCCGCCGACAGGTTGCGCTGGGTCAGCAGTGCGTCGAGCACGACGAGAAGGTTCAGATCAAGGCCTTTGAAGCGCATCGCTTTCACTTATCCATAGCGTGAATGCTCGCGATCTAAACAATCGATTTTACCAAACTTCCAGGGCGCTGCATAGATGACCGGACCTGACATGCACCCGATCACGCCACGGCTTCTGTAGCGTGTGCTGGGAAATGACTTGCAAGTAGCCGATCATGTCGAGCTCTCCGCTTTCTTCCGAAAGGCCTATGGGCCGACAGGGGCTTTCAGGCGGTCGTAGCTGGGCCGGTGCAAGGCGGGAGGTTCGCGCAATCGGCTCTATGTGCGGCGTAGCGGCTTACTTGGACCTGCTGCGCCGTTCATCACGGTTGGCGAGGTGATTTCTTGGTAGGCGAACTCGGATTGTACAGGGTGCATCCGGATCTTGAGAGACTCGGAATGAGCCATTCTATCCACGTCATCTGTCCGGTGCAGCAGCAGCTTGGCATTCCATTCGCTTTTAGCACGATTCGGCACGTGCTGCGGAATCATCTTGAGAGGTTCTGCAGAGACGTCCCGGCGACCATAGTGCCGGGCCATCGCCTCGCCACACATGATCGCGACCGCCACTGCGCTCCAGGTTTGCGATCAGGCACTGGGATTTCGTCCGCTCGGTTGCAGCCAGTCGGCCCTCGATACCACGCCGCGATCCGCGTAAATTTCGATCTTTTCACCGAAACTGGCGTGCTCGCCGTGCCCAGAAACGGCCGTAGCAACCGCAACAGGTGGGCTGGAGTCTGATGCTTGATCAAATAACAGTCGGAGCGAAGGGACGCGGCTCGCGCCCAGCAGAGACACACGACCGAGACCTAAGCCTTGATTTCGCCAAAGGTATACTAATTACTTTAGTGATAATTGGGCACTTAGTACAATATTTAATTTATCGAGGCACTGACGATTTCTGGACGTCTCCGTATTATAAGTCGATCTACATGTTTCATATGCCTCTCTTTATGGCGATAAGTGGATATGTTTCTTCTGGGGCAATTTTGCGAAAACCGTTCATTCAAGGGGTCGGCAATCGAGCAACGCAGTTACTACTACCAATGCTTTTTTGGTGTGCGTTAATTTGGACATTAAAGTCCGCCATGATCCCTCCTACGACAAGCTTAACTGATGGATTGCTGGACTTTTCGAAGGAACTCATTGGAACATACTGGTTCATATGGGCGGCGTTTATCTCGTTCATTCTAATTAGACTGTTTACAATTTCCAATCGCGTATCGATGTGGATTATAAGCGCATCTGCAATTGCGGTCGCATTCGCGCCCATTACATTTTCAATAACCCCGTCATTAAGATACACTTACCCATTTTATTGTCTCGGGTTCTTGCTTGCGCAGCCGATCGGATGGCAGAAAATTATCATTTGGGCACACAATTCGATTTTTGTAGTTTTACTGTCGATAACAGCTTTAATATGCTTTATTTTGTGGGGCAAGGAGACTTACGCCTACAACAATCTCGTTTTAATTCATGATAAACAGTCGGCTGAACAAGTATTTCTGATGTTCACTGGCTCGGCAGCAGCTTCTGCAGTAGCGATGCAGCTTATGTTTCGGTGCTGGAGAATTGTCTATTCAACTAGAGTAGCTCAGTTTGTCGCGGTGGAGCTTGGTCAGAGCACGCTGCTGCTTTACCTGGTCCAGGGTGCCGTGTTTCGCCTCATGGACGTGATACAGTTTGGAGAACTCTGGAATCTCACGACCAGAATCGCGTTCGCAAGTGTGGTTGGAGTGGCGATTGTCGTCACGGCGATGGCAATTCGCAAGATTGCGCGCGACCTTGGATATGTGTCGCAGATCCTTGTCGGAGCGCCGCCACGCCCAAGTCTGCTCAAATCTCAATCTGCAATAAATTAGCCGCCCACAATGGTCGCGATGACAAGCAACCACGTTACGGACAGATGAGGCATGCGTTTCAAAGGCCTCGATCTGAACCTTCTCGTCGTGCTCGACGCACTGCTGACCGAGCGCAACCTCACGGCGGCGGCAAGCAGCATCAACCTAAGTCAGCCGGCCATGAGCGCGGCCGTCGG
>NZ_JBVVQA010000073.1:0-2194 GCF_055811455.1 Mesorhizobium sp. WSM4845 | reverse complement strand
GCCTGCGCGTCCGGAGGAGATGATGGCCGAACGCGGCCTGAACGTCGACCATTCGACTGTGCACCGCTGGGTCGTCCACTTCTCGCCCCAGCTTCTGGAGCGCTTCAACGGGCAAGCGCGCCGTCACCGGCAAGTGGCACATGGACGAGACATACATCAAGATACGCGGCCAATGGATGTATCTATCGTGCCGTCGACGGCGTCGGCGACACGGTCGAGTTCTTCTTCAGCGAACACCGCGACCTGCCGGCAGCCAAGCGCTTCTTCCGGAAGGCCCTGGAGCGCCACGGCAGACCGGATCGCATCGTCATCGACGGCAGCCCGACCAATCATGAGGCGATCATTTCCTGCGACGCCGAACACCGTCTGCGGAATCGATCGCGACGAGCGCTGAAGCCGATCCGCATCCGCAAGAGCAAGTACCTCAACAATTGGATCGAGCAGGACCATCGGCGCATCAATCGCCGCTCGTCTAGGCAGCGGTCTTGATCTCGGCCATGACGCCGACGATGTCGTTCACCACCGTCTCGACCAGCTTCTGGTCGTCGCCCTCGGCCATAACCCGAATCAGGGCCTCGGTGCCGGAAGGCCGGATCACTAGGCGGCCGGACTTGCCGAGCCGGTTGCGGGCATCCTCGATCGCGGCCTTGACGGGTGCCGTCTCCAGGGGCTCGCCGCTGGAAAAGCGCACATTCTTCAGGAGCTGCGGCACCGGCTCGAACTTTTTGCAGATCTCGCTGACCGGCTTGTTCTGGCGCTTGATGCAGGCCAGCACCTGCAGCGCCGAGACCAGCCCATCGCCGGTGGTGGAGAAATCAGACAGCACGATATGGCCGGACTGCTCGCCGCCGACATTCAGCCCATGCGCGCGCATGTGCTCGACCACGTAACGGTCGCCGACCTGGGTTCGGTGAAGTTGCAGGCCGGCTTCACCGAGGAAGCGTTCGAGGCCAAGATTGGACATGACGGTGGCGACGATGCCGCCGCCTGCTAGGCGGCCGCTCTGATGCCAGGATTCGGCGATCAGCGCCATGATCTGGTCGCCGTCGACGACAGCGCCGTTCTCGTCGACGATGACCACGCGGTCGGCGTCGCCATCGAGCGCTATGCCGATGTCGGCGCGCACTTCATGAACCTTCTTGGAGAGGCCCACCGGGTGCGTCGAACCGCATTCCTCGTTGATGTTGAAGCCGTTCGGCTCGTTGTTGATGGTGATGACCTCGGCGCCGAGTTCCCAAAGCGCTGCCGGCGCCACCTTGTAGGCGGCGCCGTTGGCGCAATCGACCACGATGCGCAGGCCCGCCAGCGACATGGACCGCGGCAGAGTGCGCTTGGCGAATTCGATATAGCGGTCGTGCACGCCGTCCACGCGCTTGGCGCGCCCGAGCCCATCCGCGTCGGCCAGCGAAATGTCGACATCCTGGTCGAGCAGCGCCTCGATGCGCATCTCGATCTCGTCCGACAGCTTGTAGCCGTCGGGGCCGAACAGCTTGATGCCGTTATCGTAATAGGGGTTGTGCGAGGCCGAGATCATCACGCCGATATCGGCGCGCAGCGACCGCGCCAGCATGGCGACCGCCGGCGTCGGAATCGGCCCCAGCAGGAACACATCCATGCCGGCGGCACAGAAGCCCGCGACCAGCGCGTTCTCGATCATATAGCCCGACAGCCGCGTATCCTTGCCGAGCACGACGCGATGGCGATGGTGGCCGCGCTGGAACGACAGGCCGGCAGCCATGCCGACCTTCATCGCAACCTCGGCGGTCATCGGAAATTTGTTGGCCCCTCCCCGGATCCCGTCCGTTCCGAAATATCGTCTCGTCATCTTACTCGACGTGCCCATATATAATTCACCCAAGTGTCGCCTCGTGGACATTCCCACAGGCAGCCAGTGTCCGAGCGACTGGCCGCTTGCCACTCCGCATCTTCTTTGCAGGATACCATGATTGTCAGGACGAAAGGTGTCCTTAGCTCACAATCTGGGGTGAGGACAAGAGCTGTACAAAATCTTGCGCTAAGCCCGAACGGATCGTGAAACTCATGCGGCTCGCCGGGTTGGGGTCGGTAGCCTAAGGGTTCGAAAGCCTTTGGGCATCTGATGCTCGGTGTCCCAGGTGTAGATGCCTGTCAGGTTGATATGTTCCCAACTCAGCGGCGAGATATGCTTCAACAGCGTATCTGGAATGTTTCGCCC
>NZ_JBVVQA010000072.1:0-2228 GCF_055811455.1 Mesorhizobium sp. WSM4845 | reverse complement strand
ATCGTTCCGGTCATGCTCGGCGATGCGACGCTGGCGCAGGAGATGGCGGCGCGCATGCTGCAGCGCGGCATCTATGTTATCGGCTTCTCGTTTCCGGTGGTACCGAAGGGCCAGGCGCGCATCCGCACCCAGATGTCGGCGGCCCACATGGAGGCCGATGTAGATCGCGCGATCAAAGCCTTTTGGGAGGTAGGCAGGGACTTGGGAGCCGTCTAATTTAGCATGGTGTAGCCCCTTGTCGATGTCCACGAGCTCCGATTGGATCGAAGATGCGCGCACCCGCCTGGTGCGGCAAGATCGATCGAGGTTTTGCGGCCGCACTTGGGGAGCCGGGGCGACGAGTGCGGAACCGATTTGGCGTTCCAATTTTACAGACATGCAAATCGCGATTGGCAGCCCCAGCTTCCTCGTCGAGTGTCGCGCAGTAGCCTCTGATAATCCCCTCCGATTGCCGGGCGGAAACAAGAACCGGAACACTCACATCCGGCGGTCACTTGGCCGGCAGATCATAATCCGGCGCAAAAGTCGCACAAAACGCCACTTCTAAAAGCCGAATCCTCCTAAAACGACAAGAAACTGCGCTATGCACTCCTAACCTGACTTCCAAACGACCGATTCGTCCAATGGTAAAATAAATTCAGGCGCACGCTTCATGAAACATGTTGGCATTCTAGCACACAGTGCCGAAGGTTCCGCACTCTGCTATCTAACGCTTTGCCACGCGGGGGCGTCTAAACTGGGGAACCACTTGCATCCCGACGTAACGATGGACGCGATTTCGATGGGGACCAGCATACCTGACTGGGAGCGGGAAAACTTTTCGGTCGTACGAGCGACCCTTGCCAAGTCAATTGGACGACTAAGCGCGGCAGACTGCGACTTCTTCGTTTGTCCTGATAATACTGCTCATCTCGCCCTCGAACAGGATGGTCCTGATTTGGCCTTGCCGGGGCTGCACATCGCTGATGTAGTCACGAAAGAAGCAGCCGAAAGAGGTTATCGAAAGCTCGGTATTCTAGGTACGAAGTGGACAATGACGCAGCAGATGTACTTCAGGGCTGCTCAGAGTCAGGGCCTGTCTGCTATAGCTCCTGATGAACGCGATCGAAGCTATATAAACGAAGTTATTTTTTCAGAGTTTTGCAATGGGATATTCACTGACGCGGCCCACAAGCAGCACGTTCGAATTATAGGCAATCTAAAGTCTAGGGGCTGCGATGCTGTCGTTCTCGGCTGTACTGAAATTCCGCTTCTCATCTCGTCGGAACAGTCTCCGCTTCCTACTTTAGATTCAACCCGATTGCTCGCAAAGTATGCTCTAGCCGTTGCGCTGGGGGAAAAAAGTGTACCGAATTGGCGTGGGGGTCCTATGTTGCCGTGGCTCGGATGACGCTCGCGGTCGACAACTCTGCAAGGCACATTGAATCCAGGGCGTGCGGAACGTCGCCTCTGACAGCGGCGTGCCCACGGCCTTGTTCGCCCGGTTCCTCTTGCGGGCCTGGCTCACAAGGCCGTGGCGATCGAGCACGGCATGAACGGTGCTCTTGGCCGGGGTAAGCACCTCGCCTGCGAGGTTGCGCACCAGCAACTCGCGTATCTTCCTGGCGCCCCAATGCCGCTTCTCCCGCTTGCTTTCCACGATCATCCGATCAATCTGGGCCGGCAGCTGTTTGGCATAGCGCACCGGCCGGCGCGAGCGGTCCGTCAGGGCGCAAGGCCCTTATCCTTGTAGCGATTGAAGATCTTGTAGCCGGTCTTGCGCGAGATGCCGAACTCCCGGCACACATCGCTCGTGCCTTCTCCCTCGAGCAGACGCGCCACGAAACGAAGACGTTCCTCCATAACCGAACACTCTCTCCACGGCATCAACACCTCCGGCCAAAAGCCAAAAGTGTTACCCATTGAAGTGCACCCCTCGGGTGAGACAGAGATCAGTAACAGTTCTCCGTTTCTGCGATTGCCGCAGGGGCTTCCCGCCGCAATCGCATTAGGCCGGCTTCATATTCATCCGGCGATTGATAATCGATCGCGGAATGTAGGCGCTGCTTGTTGTACACGGCGTCGATGAATTCGCCGATCCGGTTCCTTGCATCGTCGATGTCGCGATGGGCTCCGCCGTCGGCTTCCTCCTCCTTCAGCGTTCGCATGAAGGTAAGCGGTGTTCTTAGGCCACAGCCTTGAGCTCGAGCTTGTTGATGTAGACCCAAGGCAGGAGATCGTCGATCTGG
>NZ_JBVVQA010000071.1:0-2279 GCF_055811455.1 Mesorhizobium sp. WSM4845 | reverse complement strand
CTGTGGCGACAGGCCCTCGCACACTGTAACTAGCGGATGGGGAATGCTCGCCGATGCGTCCGAATGAAGCCAAGCACACTCAGGCGATCTTGGCTTCGATTCCGAGCGAAGCAATGAATCCCTGCCTGAATATCGGCTCCTCGACGGCCACTTCCGGACGGTGGATTAGTCCCACGTCAATTTGGTTGAAGACATGCTGAAGCCGGCGCTGCAAGAGCAACTGGGGTCGCTCCATCCATCCGCGGTACTGCACCTACTACCGCAGGGCAAAGGGGCCGCAAGCGTGGCTACGTCTCGGGCGGATAGTGGGACTGGAACAGCATGAACATCCCGGTTATCATCCCGGTCCGGAACAGAGCGGCCGTTATTCTGCGCGCTAGAGGGCGCGCTTTCGCGAGGCCTGCCCGAAGGGCGCTTGGACCACCAGCCAGTTCACCGTATGCTATTGATCCTTGGAGTGTTGGTAGATGCATTCAAGATCCGATACGCTCTATACAGGTCCAAAAGGCGCGCAATATTTTGAGCAGCGGGGCAGTAGCCGAACCGATACCGTACAGAAATCTAGAGCAAGGCTTTTTGAGGATTTCAGCAGCCATACGGATGTCGTTCTGGATTTCGGCTGTGGGACAGGCAGTATCCTCTCGTGCTTGCCAGCGGTGAAGCGAATTGGCGTGGAGATCAACGAGACCGCTGCTAAGCAGGCGTCTGCACATTTGGACCTTGTTGTTGGCTCACTTGCGGATATCCCCTCCAGCACGATAGACAAAATTATCAGCTATCACGCTCTCGAGCATGTCGACAGCCCTTCGACGGTGCTCCGAGAAATGTTGCGCGTCCTAAAGCCCTCTGGCGAGATAAGGGTATTCGTACCGTGCGAGATGCCGATCATTGCTCCGCAGCATCGCTCATGGTCAAACAATCCCCACATGCATCTGCATTCGTGGACCCCGCTCACCTTGGGCAATCTGTTTACGGTGCTTGGCTTTGAGGTGACTGCGGCCCGCATGCTTTCGGGTTCTGAAGGTGGAAGGCTCGGTGCGCTCTTTCCGAAGGACTCGGCTCTTCGTAAAGCTGCGGCTTTCTTAAAGGCATGTCGGACGGGAAGGTTTCATACGGCGGTCACCGCGCGCGCTCCTGCTGATTTACAGCACGACAGTTAGAATCACCGTGAAGGGTGGCATTCGGTCGTAAGTCAGCGTGGAATCCAATTGAGCCATGCTGCTTTCTTGGACGTTACGGCTTGCAGGACTTCCACTCCGCATTTCCCGAACAGAAGCGAAGCTCTCAAATAGAGAGTAACGGCAGATAGCGTGCCTATCATAAAAGCGCCGATCGCCAGCACAAGATAGTACGGCGAGCCGGCGAACAGCATCCTGATCGCAGAACCGGCAGCGTAGATGACGGCAGAAAGACAATTGGCGGGATATGGACGAGCACGAAATCCACGAATGGCAATCCGGTCATGCGGCAGCTAATGAAGGAATAAAGGACGAAAGTCACTAGAATGGCACCCGACACCGCCGCCGCTGCCGCACTCACTCCGTAAGGCGCCGCTAAAAATACGAATGATGTGACAAGCGCCGCATGGAAAATCTGCATGGACGCGCTGCGGTAGCCACTGCCTGTGGCGAGCATAACGGCGCCGCATAATTTAAATGCGACCCGGAAATACATTGCCGCGGAAAATACTGCAATCGGAACCACTGCGTCCACCCATCTAGGGCCGAACATTGTCAGTACGATCTCCTTGGCGAAGCAGCACAGGAACGCGCTGGTTGGTAGAGTGAGGGCTGCGGTCAAGGCATAGCCCTTCAGCTGGGCGCTGCGCAGCCTGGCCTCGTCTGTCTGCACTTTTGACAGCAACGGGAAAACGACCGTTCTACTCAGGTTTCCGAATAGATTCGCCGGCATTGCGATTAGAGTGAACGCCCTCGTGTAGATGCCAAGCTCCGCGGTCCCGAGCAAACGCGCGACGATGATCTTGTCCATGTATTGGCCGCCGAAGGCCAAAACTCCAGCCAAGGAAAATCCCAGGCTCTGCGTGCGGATCTCGCGGTAGGACTGCAGGTCGAAGCGTGGCATGGCGAGATATTGTCGCGCGGTGATCAAGTAAATGCCAGAAAGAAAAATTGCCTCGGCCATGGCCGCGATCACCAGAGCCCAGTAGCTCAATCCGAGCTAGGCAAGCGGAATAGCCAAGCCGATTTCCCATGCGTTTTCGTGTGGTACGAGTAGCGCTTGCAGTGCTGTCCGGCACGCGGCGATGAAGCGGGCGCGCT
>NZ_JBVVQA010000070.1:0-2484 GCF_055811455.1 Mesorhizobium sp. WSM4845 | reverse complement strand
GTAAGCGGTGTTCTTAGGCCACAGCCTTGAGCTCGAGCTTGTTGATGTAGACCCAAGGCAGGAGATCGTCGATCTGGCTGTTGGGGTGGCCGTTGACGATCCTGGTGAGGACATCGGCGAGATAGCCGAGCGGTTCGACACCATTGAGCTTGCAGGTCTCGATCAGCGAGGCGATGACTGCCCAGTGTTCGGCGCCGCCATCAGAGCCTGCGAAGAGCGCGTTCTTGCGGTTGAGCGCGATCGGACGGATCGAGCGTTCGACGGTGTTGCTGTCGATCTCGATGCGGCCGTCGTCAAGGAAGCGCGAGAGGCCTTCCCAGCGCGAGAGCGTGTAGCGGATCGCCTCGGCGAGCTTTGTCTTCTGGCTGATCAGCCCGAGCTTTTCGCGAAGCCATGGTTCGAGTTTGACGACGATCGGGCGGCTCCTGTCCTGGCGCACGACACGGCGCTGCTCGGCCGATCGTCGACGGACGTCGTCTTCGACGCGATAGAGTTCCGCGATCCGTCTCAGCGCCTCGCTGGCGATTGGCGCGGGACCGGCCGCGGCGAGCTCGTAGAAGCGCCGGCGCACATGTGCCCAGCAGAAGGCGAGCGTCACGCCGCTCTTGTCGGCGAGCACGCGATAGCCGCCATAGCCGTCGACCTGCAGGATTCCGGCAAAGCCCACCAGATGAGCGATCGGACGCTCGGCCTTCCGATCCGGCGCATAGACACAGGCGACGCCCGGCGGGTCGCTCCCCTCCCATGGTCGGTCATCGCGGGCATAGGCCAGAGTTGACCTGTCTTGGTCTTGCCGCGGCCGGGATCGAGCACTGGCGCGGTCGTCTCGTCGGCGAAGAGTTTTGGCGAGGACTTCAGCTTGCCAAGCAGCCGCTCATGCACCGGACGCAGATGCCAGGCGGCGCGGCCGACCCAGTCGGCGAGCGTGGACCGGTCGAGATTGATGCGCTGCCGGGCATAGATCTGCGCCTGACGATAGAGCGGCAGGTGGTCAGCATATTTTGAGACCAGCACCTGGGCGACCGTCGCCTCGGTCGGCAGGCCGCCCTCGATCAGCCGGGCGGGCGCCGGAGCCTGAACCACTACATCCTCACAGGCGCGGCAGGCATATTTGGGCCGGCGCACGACGATCACGCGCAGCTGCGCCGGAACGATGTCGAGCCGCTCGCTCATGTCCTCGCCGATCCGATGCAAGCCATTGCGGCAGCACGGGCAGGCATGATCCTCGATGTCGACGACCATCTCCACGCGCGGCAGATGGGGTGGCAGCCCGCCGCGGTTCGCCCTGCGCTTGGCGACAGGCGCCTGACGTTCGCCAAGAGCGGTCTGTGCCTGCTCTTCGTCACCGGCGGCCTCGATCTGTTCGGCCTCTTCGAGCCCCAGCAGCAATTGATCCTCGGGGAGCGTCTCGGCACGCCGGCCGAAGCGATGACGCTGCAATTCCTTGATGATCTGAATCAGACGGGCATTCTCGACGTCGCGCGCCAGGACCATCGCCTTCAGCGCATCCGGATCGTCGGGAAGCTGGTCAGCCGTCATCGCCATGAGCGGATCAGACCATATTCGCCGACAGTCCGCGACAGCGGAATCCAGGCTGGTTCACTTCGTCGCGGGTCAGCCCGCCTGGGCTGGAACGCGAGTCCGGCGCGCCTCGTGGACTCGCCGCCAGTCGAGACCTTCGAGCAGCGCCGACAGTTGCGCGGCCGTCAGCCGCATCATGCCGTCATGCACTTTCGGCCAGCGGACTCCCCATCCTCCAAACGCTTGGCATAGAGGCAAACCCCGGTGCCATCCCAGAAGATCAGCTTGATCCGGTCAGTCCGCTTGGCCCGAAAGACATAGACCGCCCCATTGAACGGGTCAGCGCCCATGGTCTCGCGCACAAGTGCGGCCAATCCCTCCGCACCCTTGCGGAAGTCCACCGGCTTCGTCGCCACCATGACCTTGACCGCACCCGTCGGCCCGATCACGACGCGCCTTCAGCGCGCGGATCACTGCGGCCACCGTCTTGGTATCGGCGCCCCGGCCGACGCGCATCGAGATGCCGTCGATCTCAAGCTCGATCATGCCGGCACCTCGGGTGGCTTGCCGTTTCCGCTGCTTCGGTGAACGGCTGGCTACAGGTTCCGCCGCCGCCAAAACCGCCGGCACAAAGGCAGGAGAATCTTGCTGCACCGAAGTGGCCTGTTTGCGCGCTTCGCGGCGCCAGGCGAAGACCTGCTGCGGCCTAAGGCCATACCGACGGGCTACCTCGGAAATGACTGCGTTCGGCTCCAGCGTCTCCGCGATGATCCGCGCCTCGTCATCCACCGACCAGTGACGCCGACCGTCGGCACCGTTGATCACCTCGAAACGCCGAAGCTGCCGCTCCGCGTCAAGCGTAAGGTCAAGTCCAGACACAAGCCGATCTCCGATCCCAATACAGGATCGGCAACCTCACAGATCGCGACCACTCCCGAAAGGTGGTCCGGAAACACCGCTTAC
>NZ_JBVVQA010000069.1:0-2553 GCF_055811455.1 Mesorhizobium sp. WSM4845 | reverse complement strand
GATGAACTGTTTACGATGAGCGGCCGCGAACGTGTTCTAACCCCACGTGCGGAAACACTCGCCCCCGCTGTTCGCGGGGCACTCTTGAAAATCCAGAGTTCGATTATTTCTTGGGATCCGTTTAATCCGGCTCAGTCCGATCGCCGTTTCAGGATCACCCTTTCCGATTTCGCCACACTCGTGTTTTTTGAAAAGGTCGTGGAGCGTGTTGCGCGCGAAGCACCCGCCGTCAGCTTCGAATTGCTGCCGCTCGACGACGAGCCCGATGAGCTTCTCCGGCGCGGTGACGTCGATTTTCTGATTTGTCCGGAATTGTTCATGTCGAGCGCGCATCCAAGAGCGGCGCTGTTCGACGACACGCTCGTGTGCGTAGGCTGCCCCACGAACAAGCAGCTGCCACAGCAGCTTACATTCGAGAGATACATGTCGATGAGGCACGTTGCGGCCAAGTTCGGGCGGGCGCTGAAGCCCTCCATCGAGGAGCGGTTTTTTCTTGAGCATGGCCTCAAGAGACGTGTCGAGGTTATCGTGCAGGCCTTTAGCATGATCCCGCCGATGGTCTCAGGCACAGCTCGTATAGCGACCATGCCCTTCCGGCTGGTTGAGCATTTCAAGAAAACCTTCCCACTGCAGATCATCGAACTTCCGCTGCCGCTTCCCGCATTTACCGAGGCCCTCCAATGGCCCGCCCTTCACAACAGTGATGCGGCAAGCGTCTGGATGCGAGAGATATTGCTACAGGAGGCGTCTCGAATGAGTTCTCCGCGGGACACCAAAAAGGGTCGCAAGCCCTGATTGACTACCGCGTCTCACACCGGCACTCGTGTCAACAGGCGTGTCGAACGAGATCGATAGTCGCGGAAAGTGCGCCTGCGAGGTCGTCCAGCGGGTGGGCTGCGTCGACAACCGGTGGGAATGAGAAGGGGCCCCCCATAGCCGCCATCAAGCAGCGCCCGGATCTGGCTGCCATTGTCGGAACCGACTAGGACGCGATCCGGGTAAATCCAGTGGATCGGATCGTTCATGGTTGAGATGTGCACGACACCGGCCAGGTCGCAGGAGAAGAACGGCTCCCCGGCGAGCGGTGAAACCTGTCGTGCACGAGGCGGAAGACGGACTGGCCATCAATGGCGGCAATGGCCTTAGCCGCTCCGTTCTTCGATCGAAGCGAGCAGGTCTGGAAGCCCAGCGGCTCAATGAGACCGATCAGGCCGCGCGACTGGAGGATCGGCTTGAGCGCCTTCAAGGCGACGCGGAGATCGCCCCGGCGCTCGCCATTGGCAGGCCAGGAGCCATCGTTGACCGGCACCAGCATGAGCGTCTTGCCTCCGCAGGCCGCCGCATAATCGGCGAGCTTGCTCGCCTCGGCCCTGGGGGCAGGAGTCCACTCGTTGAAGCGCTGCAAGGCATTGATGGAAATAATCCCAACGCCTGCTTCAGCGGCGGCAGACCGGACGTCCGCCGCCGGCTGCCGCGTGCAATAGCATTGCTGTACTGTCGGCTGCGTCGGCTAGGCCCTGGTCGGCAAAAGCGAAAAGTGCCCTGACGTGAAGTCTGGGCGTCGCCATGTGATCGAGTGCAAAGCGGGCGATGCTTGGCGCATGGGCTTAGCTTTCCTATGAAACGGCAGTCATTCTCGGCTGACTGGCTTCTACCGTGCATTGATTCGCGAGGGCCAAAATGATGGTCATGAGGAAGGCGAGGCAGTCGAACTCACGTTTCCCTCACTGTGGTGCCGCGCCTGCTGAGACATCGCCTGAATCGGTGTAATGACCGAAGCTGGCTCGCAGCCATCCATCTGCTTCAAACTAACCCGCCGACCCGGAGAGATGCCCAACCAGATCCGATGCAAAATTCAGGCAGCAGGGTGCTTCGCCAGAGCGAGGCCGACGCCCAGCGCAATCATCGCGCCGCCCGACGCCTCCCTCAGGCGGCGGATCAACCTGGGACGCGCTGCCGCGCCGTCTTGAATGCCGCTGGCCACGAAGGCAACCACGATGTCGGCGAGCGTGTTGAGCGCAATCGACACGGAGCCAAGCACCACGAGTTGCAGAGCTACGTGCCCTGCGCTCGGGTTCACGAACTGCGGAAGGAAGGCTAGAAAAAAGGCTGCCGTCTTCGGGTTGAGAGCCTCGACCAGCACCCCTTCACGAAACGCCCGCCGGGGTCCGACTGAACGCACCGGGGTGCCATCATCGCCAGTCGCTCCCTTGCGGCGCGCGGCTTGAAAGGTGCGAAAGCCTAGCCAGACGAGGTAGACCGCGCCGAACAGCTTCAATGCGGAGAACAGTTCCGAGCTCTCGAGCACGATCGCGGAAACACCTAGGCTTGCTGCGAGGACGTGGATCATGCCCCCCAACCCCGTGCCGAAGCTGGAAGCGATACCCTCCGGACGACCGCCGGCGAGCGTGCGCGCGGCAACGTAGAAGATGCCCGGACCGGGCGTGATGGCGAGCACGGAGGCCGCGGCGAGGTACAGGGCGAATGGGGTCAGTTCTGGCATCATGGGTCGATTCCGACAAAGTTCATGATTATTTTGGGATGAGAGCGGCG
>NZ_JBVVQA010000068.1:0-3260 GCF_055811455.1 Mesorhizobium sp. WSM4845 | reverse complement strand
TGAATGCCGAGATGGAGCACCAGACAGCCAAGGACACCACCACAGGTGCGCAGCAGCCGATGGGTGCGCGAGGTGCCGCGGTCGCCGACACACTGGGCGGATCGGCCGATGCTGCCAACCAGCAGTCGCGTTTGGACGGGCGCAAACTGTAGCGCCTTACTATGCATCTCCCCGCAACTTCGCTTTCGCAAATGATGGTGTTAGATGGCCGTCATCTTTCGAACTGGCCTATGGAGGATGTGGGTTATCCTCCCCACTACGGACGACAAAGCAGGGTTCAGATGCCGCTCCCTCGGTAGCGAACTCCCAGATCATGCAAGTGCCGGTTCGCGGAGCGATTTATGCCGTGAAGAATATGATTGCGAAAGGAGTAGGCTGTGGGAACGCTAATGCGCGATGCGTCGGTTGAATTGCCGACGACGGTGGCGCTCGTCGCTACCGCGACTTTCGCCGAAGCCGCCGATTATAGGGGCTAGTCGGTTTTCCCCAGCAACCGCTCATATTCCCGCTCCGGCTCGCTGTAGGTGCCATCGGCCAACTGGAACAGACCATCACGATCCCTGATGACGATCTCACCCCGCGTGGCTCTGATTAGGCCCCTGCCCTCAAGCTCCTGGATTGCAACCGTGACACCCGGTCGCCGCACACCGAGCATGACGGATATGAATTCGTGGGTGATTGCAAGCCGGTCGGTGCGGACGCGATCGTGGCACATCAGAAGCCAGCGAGCCAAACGTTCGTCCAACTTCGACCGTGCGTTTACCAGGGCGGTGTAGCTGGTCTGAATATAGAGGGTCTGGACATAGAGAAGCAGAACAGCCTTCAGCGTAGTGCTCTCAGACAGAGCAGACGACAGTGCCGGGGCTGGAACTCGCAAGCCGCTTCCCGCCAGTTGCATATAGGTGTCATGTGCGGCGCGATCGCCGCCTAGGGCCACTAAGGCTCCGGTCATGCCTTCCATGCCGATCAGGCCGACCTCGGTATCCCGGCCCTTAGGTAGTTTGGCGACTACCGACGCGATGCCGTCTTCCAGGAAATACACGTGTTCGATAACGGACTTCGTCGACTCAAGCTGGGTCCGCATCGGCAGCGCTACCCGTTCCAGGTTGGGTTCGATCGATGCCAGATCGCCAGGGGAAAGTCGCCGCAATAAAGCATTTTGATAAGGAATATTGGGCTGGTTAAACATAACTCCACCCTCGGTAGGGCAAGAGCTTTCTGATCTCCCAGCCGTTCGCGCCCGTGACAACGTGCGAACGATAAGACTACATATGGGGTGCTAAAGTCCCGAAGCCAATCACTTTAAGCACTAAGGGCGGGTACCGGGCATTCTGGCGGCATCCGAGAAGGGAAATCGAAACACCAATGCGTGTTTTTCGTCGCATATCTCAAAGATCGCGCCTGTCAGCATGGGCTTCCCGCTGAGCAGTCCTTCCGCCAGGATCTCCTTGGCGGAGGCCATCGCGTTCTCCTCAGCCTGCGCCAAATCCGCAAACTCCTGCCCCTCGAGGTCCTCCATGAGGTGCCCCTCCTCGTTCCGGATATGGAAAAAATATCTTGGCATGCCAGTCCACCTCCATGGACTATCTAGATGCATGGAGGCTCATGGATAGTGTCGGAAACGTACCAACCGGGGACATGTATGAACCGGACATTCGACGTGTCTGAGCGCTGGCGCAGGCCAGCGGGTCAGCTGACGCTGTCGGTGATTTCTGACCTGTCGAACAGCACGCCGAGACCATGTTCGACGGCACAGGCGGCGATCATGTCGTCAAGGGCTTTCCCGGACACAGGGCAATTGGGGAGGACTTCCCGTATGGCGGTTTCAGCTCTCGATGTTGAAACCACATCGTGCCGCCTTTTCCTGGTCTCCATATAGTGCTCGACCAGGGTTTTAAGACGCCTTGCCGCAATCTCATCTGCAAACATTGTTGTTCACTCCTGTTTAGTCAGGTCGCCGGGAAACAATGGCCCGCCCCTGTACGAGGGCGGGCCAATCCAATCGAGTGACCGGTGATCCGAGTGAGGGACCTGGATCGCTAAAGTAAGTTTGAGCCGGATTGTTCGTTCCATGGCGGCTACGGCTTGGTAATTCCCGTACATTGATTCCTATGCTGAGGTCTGCGGGCGGGCAAAGGGGAAGCCTCGGTTGCGAGCGACACCAACCCCTCTTATGGGTACGCCGGACCTCGCCGCCGGTCAGGCGGCGCAGGAATTCAGCAAGAGAGCAGGTCGGATGATGCGCGCGCCAGCGGTCATAAGCTTCACTGTTTCGCGCGCTTAATGCTTTGTTTCACCTGACTTTCTCGCAAAGAATTGGCGGGACCTCCGCCTTCCCTCCGCGCGTTTTGGTCCGCACAAAAAAAGCGTTTGGCGCCGGATCAGTCCGACGCGCCCCGAGACGCACTTCACGTCGTTTTCAGATTGAGCCTCGACCCTTCACCGGTCGAACATGCGGCCTAGTAGCGCCAGCTCGGAGGGGCGGGACACACCTGCTCCTTCAGCTTGTCGGGAAGGCATAACACTCCCCGCCTGCCCACGCCAGAACCCTGCCCTCTCTATCCCGTTCAGACTCATCGTGCCTGCTTGCCACGGACGAGTTCGCCTTCGGACGGCGGCGCTTGGCCTGCCGTTCAGGAACAACAACGCCCAAGCCAAGTTCGGTGGTGCAGGAGGTAAGGACAATGCGAACACTAAGAACATTATTTGGATACTTGTGGCGCTCGAATTGCAAGTCGCCGCCCGACCTTGCGCCGCTCGTCGATGCGATCGTTCGTCTGCTGAAAGAAAAGCAAAAACTCGCTACAAAGAAAGGACTTGGTCGACCAGATCAGACTGCTGGCAGCTGACCGCTGGCGACGCAGCTTGGGAAGGATCGGCATCATGCCCCGGCTAGCCCTGGGTCGCTGGCGCATGGACCACGCCCGACTGGAAGGCAGCCGAAGCCCGGGTTCGAAGCTTGGCTGTGCTGGAGCCGGAACTTGCCATCGGGACGGTGCCCCGCGGCAGGCACGGGCATGCGGCAAGGCCTTGGTCGCCTGAGGTCAGGTTCGCGCCAGTTAGTCACCGCTCAATTCTGGCTGGCAGGTGACGACATGTCTTTTCGTGCAAGGCCCCGCACAGCTTCAAGACCCCGTGGGAAGCCGCTGCGGTTACTAAAATCCTGCGGTTGCCGGCGGCCTCGAGCGTGCCGGGCGCTTACCTTTTGCGCCGTCAATAAATCGATGAGTGTCACACCGGCAACGAGCACCAATGCAAGT
>NZ_JBVVQA010000067.1:0-4949 GCF_055811455.1 Mesorhizobium sp. WSM4845 | reverse complement strand
AGTGGCGCGCTGATCAGGCCGGCCCTTGCCGGAGAGCACGGCGACCAATGCCGTTACCTACACCACGCCATGGGGCAGATCGACATCGGCGGGGAACACGCTGCAGGCCGCGGTTGCGCCAATTGGCGGCGTTTTGCGGGGTTCTCACCGAATGTCAGGCCTTCGACACACGAACTCGCGTGTTATCGCGATGCCTTTGTGATATGTTTCCTGCCCCACCGAAGCGAGGCCAAATGGCTGCGGAGGGAGCCCAATGAATATCGCAGTTTGGCTCAGAGGTTTAGGCCTGGAGCAGTACATTTTGGCTTTCGACGAAAACGCGATTGATGCCGAAATACTGCCGCGCCTCACCGCCGAGGACTTGAAAGAAATCGGGGTTGCCGCGCTTGCCCACCGCAAGCGCATCCTGGAGGCAATTGCCGCGATGCAAGGAGAGCCGGCGTTAGAGCCGGCGAAACCAGCTTCAGCCTCACCAATCCGAACGTCGGCTTCGGTTGACCGCTCCGGCGAACCTGGACGGCCTCGCGAGGCAGAACGGCGTCAATTGACGGTCATGTTCGTGGATCTCGTCGGTTCTACCGCGCTTGCGACGCGGCTTGACCCTGAGGAGATGCGCGACCTCTTAAGGAAGTTTCAGAATACTGTCGCTGGCGAAGTCGTTCGCTACGAGGGGCACGTCGCCAAGCTTATGGGCGACGGAGTATTGGCCTATTTCGGTTGGCCGCAGGCACACGAGGACGAGGCCGAGCGCGCTGTTCGCGCGGCGCTTGCGGTGGTCGCTGCCGTAGCCGACTTGTCTTTGGATGACGGGCAGCAACTTTCGGTCCGGGTCGGCATTGCAACTGGCGTCGTAGTCGTGGGCGACCTGATTGGTGTAGGTGCCGCGCAAGAGAATGCAGTCGTGGGCGAGACCCCTAATCTTGCAGCTCGGCTCCAAACTTTGGCCGAGCCGGGAACGGTAGTCATCTCGGAGCTTACCTATAGACTTATCGGAAAGCTGTTCGAGGTGACCAGAATCCGGCCGCAGCGGTTGCCAGGCTTCGACGCGCCCATAAACGCATTCAAGGTGATTGGAGAGGGACGCGCCGAGAGTCGTTTCGAAGCACTTCACGCAGCCGAAGCTGCGCCGCTTACAGGGCGGGAACATGACATCGCCCTGCTCCTCGATCGGTGGCGGCTTGCCGCTTCCGGGGAAGGCCAAGTTGTCGAGCTATTCGGCGAGGCTGGCATAGGCAAGTCCCGCATTCTGCAAGAACTGCTGGAGCGCCTAAAAGACGAGGCACACACGCGACTGCGGTATTACTGCTCGCCTTATCACCTCGAAACCGCCCTCTATCCTGTGACGGATCAGTTGCTCCGGGCCGGGAACATCAAGCGGACGGACCCGCCCGAGCGTCAGCTTGATTTTCTTGAGCAACTGCTCGCCGGTTCGACAAAGAACCCCAATGAGGCGATACCACTAATCGCGGCATTGCTGTCGATCCCGACCGAGGGACACTATCCCAAGCTCGACCTGATGGCGCAAAAACAGAAGTCTCGCACATTCGAGGTGCTGATCGAGCAGCTGGAGGCACTGGCCCGCAGCAAGCCGGTCCTGATGCAGCTTGAGGATGCGCATTATCTTGATCCGATGTCCGCCGAGCTCTTCGACCAAATCGCGGGCCGGATTCAACACTTGCCTATAATGCTGATTGCAACTTCGCGACCGGAAGGCGCAGTGCGCTGGGCTGGTCTTCCGCACGCGACTTTTTTGACCCTGAATCGGCTCAGCCGTTCCCAAGCGGCCTCTATCATTGCAGCGATGACGGGGGGCAAGCAGTTGCCAGCAACAGTGCTGGATCAGGTTCTGTCGAAGACCGAGGGCGTGCCGCTTTTCGTGGAAGAGTTGACGAAGGTGGTGCTTGAATCGGGCCTGCTTGAAGAGCGTGACGGCGAACTCGTGCTGGCGGGCCCACTGCCTCCGTTTGCCGTCCCGGCCACTCTGCACGACTCGCTGATGGCCCGGCTCGATCGGTTGGCTTCGGTCCGGGAGGTCGCGCAGATCGGGGCAGTGATCGGTCGCGAGTTCAAGCACGAGTTGCTTGCCGCAGCCGCTGGACTTCCTGATTTTGAGCTTGAGCGGGCAACGAACGAGCTAGTAGCGGCCGGCCTTGTTTTCCGCCGCGGCAGTAACAGCCAAGTAACTTACGTCTTCAAGCATGCGCTCGTGCGGGATGCGGCCTACAGCAGCCTCCTGCACAGCCGCCGCCAGCAGCTTCATGCCCGGATTGCGTCCATTCTCGAGGAACGCTTCCCCGAAATCGTAACCACAGAGCCCGAACTGCTTGCCCACCACTTTGGTCAGGCGGGCCTTGTGAAAAAGGCTGTCGAGTACAATGAACTCGCTGGTCGTCGGGCGCTTTCTCGCTCTGTCCTGACTGAGGCGCTCGCCAGATTCGACAACGCCCTAACCGGGCTTTCGGCGATGCCACCATCCGAAGAGCGTTCGCGGCGCGAACTTGCAACTCAGTTGGCGCTCGGCAGTACCCACGTTGCTGCGCACGGCTTCGCCGCACCTTCGACAGCGACCGCTTATGGTCGCGCGCGAGAGCTCTGTGAAGAGCTGAGCGATACACGTCAGCTCTTTCCGGTTCTTTACGGTCTATGTCTTTACCACCTCTATGCTGCCGAGTTGGCGGAGGCCCGCAGCGCAGCGGACCGCCTGCTTGAATTGGCGGAAGCGAGCAACGACTGTGGACTGTCGTTCTTTGCTCATCGGGCAGCTGGGGTCAGCGCGCTGCCTGCCGGCGAATTCGCCCGCGCCCGGGCACATCTCGAGCAGGCCTTGGCTCTCTACGATCCCCAGGAGCACAGATCGCCGGCGTTTGTTTACGCCTTCGACCCACGGGTCGTGTGCCTGGACTATCTCGCCCGCACATTGCTGCCGCTTGGGTTTCCTGATCAGGCTCTGGCGGCCAACAACGAGGCGGTTGCTGAAGCGCATCGTGTGGGTCATCGCAACAGCCTTGCTCTGCCATTATTCTTCGGCGGCGTCATTCGCCAGATCCTTGGCGATCGCGAAAGTGTCCGGGAATGCTGCGCAGAGTTGACCCGCATTGCCAGCGAAGCTGGATTCCGCTTTTGGCTTGCCGGCGCCACAATCTTGAGTGCTTGGACACTCGCTGAGGCGGGCGATGCCGATCGGGGTCGCCTGGAACTCCAACGAGGCCTTGTTGAGTGGCGTGCGACCGGCGCGGAATTCATGGTTCCTTATTTCATTGCTCTTCAGGCGCAGATCGAGGTCAGAGCCGGCGACCACAATGTTGCACTCCGTTTGCTTGAAGAAGCACATGCCAGGATCGAACGCACCGATGAACGATGGTTTGCAGCCGAGGTGCTACGCCTACAGGGCGAGGTGCTCCTGCAATCGGGGGAAGACGGAGTTGCACTCGCCGAAAATCGCCTTTCTGACGCGTTGGCGATTGCCCAGGCCCAGGGCGCGCGATTCTGGGAGCTGCGTGCTGCACTGAGCCTCGCGCGGGCCGACTGTCCCATTTCTGGTGCTCGCGAGCGGCTCGCACTCATCATTTCCGGGTTTACCGAGGGACAAACGTTGCCTGACCTGCAAGCCGCACGAGCACTCGCAACACCGGCTGAAAGCCTTCGGGCGGCCAATTAATAGAAATTGGCGGCAGACAAAGGAGGAACGCCATGGCACAACCGACCGAGAATATCCGCGACGTGCTTCAGAAGGCGAATGATGGCTGGAATTCGGCCTTCAATAGCGGCAATGCTGACGCAGTCGCCGCTCATTACACACCCGACGCGGTTGTATTGCCGTCCACCCATGCCTTCATAAGGGGGACGAGCGCTATCAAAGACTTCTGGAAGGAATTGATCTCGGCTGGTGTGGGGAACCATGGCATCGAACTGGTAGATGCAGTGGCCGCCGGTGACATTGCCTACGCGACCGGGAAATGGTCGGCCGAAGGCGGCGAAACGCAGCGCTACGAAGGATCCATAGTCACAATCTTCCGACGCGAAACTGATGGATCGTGGAGAGTATGCCTCCACACTTGGAACTGATGCGCCGCTTCCTGGGGTTTACGAATGGAAGATCTCGCCGACCGAGGCGGCAAGGATCCGTGGCATATTCACCTGCCGGACCACCAGCCGTTCTCGTTCGCCGGCCTCTGAGCGCATAACAAGAAACTCGGCATCACCAACTGCACGATCATCACGGCGCCGGCAGTCGAACCGGTGAGCCGATCCACTTGCACAGGAGCGCCCGCGATACCCATCAACGCTCCGTCTTTCTGCAACTTAGCGTCGTGCGCGTGGGCTGCATCTCGAACGGCCACTGCGGGTCGTATCCCTCACGGTCTCCATATCCAATCGTCACGAATTTTTGCACAGTCGTTCCCTTCAGGTTCTTGGTGAACCGCGGAGCCTTGCTCGCAAGGCATGCATCTTGGTGGCATGAAGCGCAACTCAGA
This sequence comes from Mesorhizobium sp. WSM4845, assembly GCF_055811455.1. Classification (NCBI taxonomy): domain Bacteria; kingdom Pseudomonadati; phylum Pseudomonadota; class Alphaproteobacteria; order Hyphomicrobiales; family Phyllobacteriaceae; genus Mesorhizobium; species Mesorhizobium sp. WSM4845. The sequence continues at coordinate 474 of NZ_JBVVQA010000067.1, read as the reverse complement.
TCGGCACTCTCCGGGCGGCCTTCACTTGGCCCTGAGAGAGCTGCCACCCGTCTTTGCAGCTTGCGACGACGCGTTTGAAACAGAGTTACCAATTGGGTTTCAGCAGCGTCCGCGGTAGCGAATGGCCGATTTTCCCATCCTCGATCTGAAACCGGACCGACTGGATTCGGCCCCCAAGCTGCCGGCCGGCAAGCGGCCCAAGCGAGCCGTAGAGTAGTCGGACTGCATCGCGCCCGAAATCGGACATTGAGATCAGCATTGCCCCTTCCTGAAAGCCGACATCCCAAGAAGGGTCGTGGTTGCGCCACTACCGGTCATTCGCAGCGCGCCTCGTTAGCTGACCTTCAGCCACCGGCCGGAGTCGACCCCTTTTGCGGACACTGGTTGTCATCCGGACGGACATCACCGCGTCCATCTTGCCCACCTGGACCGGGGCCTGAGCTTGGCGGCATGGCGGAGTTGCTCCCAATTGAT
>NZ_JBVVQA010000066.1:2500-6180 GCF_055811455.1 Mesorhizobium sp. WSM4845 | reverse complement strand
TGAAAGGGCCGCTTGCGCGGCCCGAGTTCCCGATTGGCGGGCCTGTTTTGCAAGGAGAAGACTGGATTTTTTGCAACGTGCGTTTTGCAGACCTGGCAGCGACCTACTCTCCCGCGTCTTGAGACGAAGTACCATCAGCGCTGGAGCGTTTCACGGCCGAGTTCGGAATGGGATCGGGTGCAGCCGCTCCGCCATAACCACCAGGTCGGCAAAGCGCACGTTGCTCGAGAAGCTTTTTGAGCGAATAGCGATGAGAGAGTAGCGAATAGGGAAGCCCCCATCCTTGCGCTCTCTCAGAGCTTATCGCTGGTCTTTGTTGTGCCAAGGCGACGTTTTCTGCAGGTTGCTTCGGGCATAAGCCCGCAAGCGCGACTGCGCGTCGCCGGTTTTCCGGCGCCCTCGCGGAGCATAGGCCCGTAAGGGCCGCTCATGCGTGAGCGCTGGTAAGACCATCTGACTTTGTCAGATGGGCATAGGGAATGAGAACGATCAAGCCGATCGAACTATTAGTACCGGTAAGCTTCAAGCGTTGCCGCTCTTCCACACCCGGCCTATCAACGTGGTCGTCTTCCACGGTTCTCAGGGAATACTCGTTTTAAGGTGGGTTTCCCGCTTAGATGCCTTCAGCGGTTATCCCGTCCGGATATAGCTACCCTGCTATGCGGCTGGCGCCACAACAGGTCCACCAGAGATCCGTCCATCCCGGTCCTCTCGCACTAGGGACAGATCCTTTCAATATTCCTACACCCACGGCAGATAGGGACCGAACTGTCTCACGACGTTCTGAACCCAACTCACGTACCGCTTTAAATGGCGAACAGCCATACCCTTGGGACCTGCTCCAGCCCCAGGATGCGATGAGTCGACATCGAGGTGCCAAACAACCCCGTCGATATGGACTCTTGGGGGTCATCAGCCTGTTATCCCCGGCGTACCTTTTATCCGTTGAGCGATGGCCCTTCCACGCGGGACCACCGGATCACTATGACCGACTTTCGTCTCTGCTCGACTTGTCAGTCTCGCAGTCAGGCAGGCTTATGCCATTGCACTCAGCGAACGATTTCCGACCGTTCTGAGCCCACCATCGCGCGCCTCCGTTACTCTTTAGGAGGCGACCGCCCCAGTCAAACTACCCACCATACATTGTCCCGGACCCGGATGACGGGCCGCGGTTAGACATCCATAGTGATAAGGGTGGTATTTCAAGGGTGGCTCCACCTGAGCTGGCGCCCAGGTTTCAAAGCCTACCACCTATCCTACACATGCCACTACGAATGCCAATGTAAAGCTATAGTAAAGGTGCACGGGGTCTTTCCGTCTAACCGCAGGAACCCCGCATCTTCACGGGGAATTCAATTTCACTGAGTCTATGCTGGAGACAGCGGGGAAGTCGTTACGCCATTCGTGCAGGTCGGAACTTACCCGACAAGGAATTTCGCTACCTTAGGACCGTTATAGTTACGGCCGCCGTTTACTGGGGCTTCGATTCAGAGCTTGCACCCCTCCTCTTAACCTTCCAGCACCGGGCAGGCGTCAGACCCTATACGTCGTCTTGCGACTTCGCAGAGCCCTGTGTTTTTGATAAACAGTCGCTACCCCCTGGTCTGTGCCACCCTCCTCCACTTGCGTGGAAAAGGGTCACGCTTCTTCCGAAGTTACGCGTGCAATTTGCCGAGTTCCTTCAGCATAGTTCTCTCAAGCGCCTTGGTATACTCTACCAGTCCACCAGTGTCGGTTTCGGGTACGGTCTATAAGGAGGAGCTATTTCCTGGAACCACGCAGCAGCCCGTTCAATCCGATAAGATTGGACTACCTCAATGATCCGTCACTTCCTCCAGGCCCACGAATATTAACGTGGTTCCCATCGTCTACGCATTTCTGCCTCGACTTAGGGGCCGGCTAACCCTGCTCAGATTAGCTTTAAGCAGGAACCCTTGGACTTTCGGCGGGGGAGTCTCTCACTCCCCTTACGTTACTCATGTCAGCATTCGCACTTCTGATACCTCCACCACCCCTCACGGGTATGGCTTCATCAGCTTACAGAACGCTCCGCTACCGCTCGTGATTGCTCACGAACCCTAAGCTTCGGTGTATGGCTTGAGCCCCGTTACATTTTCGGCGCAAAGACCCTTATTTAGACCAGTGAGCTGTTACGCTTTCTTTAAATGATGGCTGCTTCTAAGCCAACATCCTGGTTGTTTTGGGATCCTCACATCCTTTCCCACTTAGCCATAACTTGGGGACCTTAGCTGTAGGTCAGGGTTGTTTCCCTTTTCACGACGGACGTTAGCACCCGCCGTGTGTCTGCCGACTAGTACTCCCAGGTATTCGGAGTTTGGTTAGGTTTGGTAATCCGGTGAGGACCCCTAGCCCATCCAGTGCTCTACCCCCTGGGGTATTCGGTCGACGCTCTACCTAAATAGATTTCGCGGAGAACCAGCTATTTCCGAGTTTGATTGGCCTTTCACCCCTAGCCACAAGTCATCCCGAACTATTGCAACAGTTATGGGTTCGGTCCTCCAGTAAGTGTTACCTTACCTTCAACCTGCTCATGGCTAGATCACTCGGTTTCGGGTCTAATGCGACGAACTGAACGCCCTGTTCAGACTCGCTTTCGCTGCGCCTACACCTAGCGGTTTAAGCTTGCTCGTCACACTAAGTCGCTGACCCATTATACAAAAGGTACGTGGTCACCCAGGACGAACCTTGGACTCCCACTGTTTGTAGGCAATCGGTTTCAGGTACTCTTTCACTCCCCTTGTCGGGGTGCTTTTCACCTTTCCCTCACGGTACTAGTTCGCTATCGGTCATGCACGAGTACTTAGGCTTGGAGGGTGGTCCCCCCAATTTCAGACAGGATTTCACGTGTCCCGCCTTACTCGAGGACGATGATTTGCATTACGCGTACGGGGCTGTCACCCACTATGGCCCTACTTTCCAGAAGGTTCCGCTTGTCTCATCATCGCCACTGGCCTGGTCCGGGTTCGCTCGCCACTACTGCCGGAGTCTCGGTTGATGTCCTTTCCTACGGGTACTTAGATGTTTCAGTTCCCCGCGTTCGCCACTTTATCCCTATGTATTCAGGATAAGTTACCTATAACAGATACTTGGAAACCACAGCAGCAAGTCTGCGCGATCTCAAAGAGATCGTCGCTTAACGCTCAATCCTTTTGGGATCTCGCGCCAATTACCTGCTGCTCTGATTTTCCAAGCACCTTAGGTGGGTTTCCCCATTCGGAAATCTACGGATCAAAGGGTATTCGCACCTCCCCGTAGCTTATCGCAGCGTATCACGTCCTTCATCGCCTGTGCATGCCAAGGCATCCACCAATTGCCCTTAAGACACTTGATCGTTCTCATTGCCAATACCCATCGCGCGATCTCGAAGAGATCGTCGCTTCAGCTAAATCCCGAAGGATCTTTGCCTCAGCGCGATCCCAAAGGGATCGTCGCTCGAACCAGATCCTGTGCAGGATCTAGCTTCAATGGAATTGGCACAAAAAGACCAGCTTCTCGAGATCGGTTCGAGGGTGCGGTTAGGCAAACCCATCATATGCGGGAGATTGAGCGTCTCCCGCGACAAATCACACCCCTTGCGGGCTATGAAGTTCGAACAAATCTTCTCTTTACGATGTCAAACAGAACAGGCGGAGAGCTAGATGCTCGCCGCAAACTCTTAA
>NZ_JBVVQA010000065.1:0-7803 GCF_055811455.1 Mesorhizobium sp. WSM4845 | reverse complement strand
TCTTCGACCGCGATCTCGTCGAACGGGTTCATCGCCATCTTGACGTTGGCGAGTTCCACCGCCGAACCGTCAGCCTTGACACGAACCTTCACATTCGCATCCACAACCCGCTTCACGGGCACAAGGATCTTCATATCATACCTCCAACAGCAAGCATTGTCTGGTAGCTCAACCGCTGCGCCTTTTGTATGCAGAGCACCGACAAGCAGCAGACCCCACCAAATCTTTCACCCCGGGAAGACGACAGTTTTGGTGCCGTTTACAAGTACTCGATCCTCCAAATGGCACCGTACTGCGGAGGCCAGTACCCGCCGTTCTATGTCACGACCCTTGCGCACAAGCACATCCGGCGAGTCAGAGTGGCTGATCTGTTCGACGTCCTGTGCGATGATTGGGCCCTCATCGAGATCTGCGGTCACATAATGTGCAGTCGCACCGATCATTTTGACTCCGCGGGCATATGCTTGGTGATACGGCTTCGCGCCCTTGAAGCCTGGCAGGAAGCTATGGTGAATGTTGATGCAGCGCCCTGATAAGAAGGCCGAGAAATCGTCCGACAATATCTGCATATAGCGCGCGAGCACAACGAGTTCGGCGCCCGTCTCACCTACAATTCCCTTGATTCTTGCCTCCTGCTCGGACTTGGTGTTCCTGGTTATTGGCAGATAATGAAACGGCGCATCTCCGAGATCGCGAAATATTTCGCGTGGATGGTTCGAGACTATGCCGACCACCGCCATGCTCAGTTCTCCTATCCGCGTTCGATAGAGCAGATCTACGAGACAGTGATCGAACTTAGATGCGAGCAACAGCACTTTACGCAGCTGATCACGCGGGCGGATCGCCCACCTCATCTCGTAGTGGCGTGCGACCGCGCCAAAGGTCTCAATGACGGTTTTGACCTCAGTGTCCAATCGCAATGCAAACACCACTCGCATGAAGAAGCGGCCTGTTTCGCCGTCCTCAAACTGCGCCGCCTCTACAATGTTCGCCCGGTAGTTGAAAAGCTCGGCTGTCACACGAGCTACGATGCCGGGTTGATCCGAACACATGAGAGTTAGTACGAAGGCGGAGGTCATCAGTGGCTGTTGCTCCAGGACGAGGCTACAGCCCTTGGCTGAGAGCGCTAATGGTGTCGGATGATTAACGTGTAAGCCCAACTGGTCGCTTAACGGAAGTCGCGGTCATTTGCGGTTTGGTTAGCGGGTCTCGCCGAGCAGCGTTTTGGCGAGCCACGGCTTTAGTTGCACAGTTGCTGGATATCGGTCGCCCGCGACTTCCAGCTCCCAGCTTCCCTCTTTCAACCATGGTGCGGTCACGCCATCTGGGTTGTGCACATAGCCCATACCTATAGCGCTTCCGACCGAATGCCCAAATGCTCCAGACTTCAGAAAACCGACCCGCTTGCCGTCGCGCCAGAGAGGCTCCGCACCGTGCAAGAAGACGTTTGGAGCGTCAGCCCGAACCTGGCACAGGCGCTTTGGAAGTGAAGCACCCCGCTGCCGTTCCAGCGCCGAGCGGCCCAAAAAGTCGATCGGCTTGTCCCATGCAATTGCGAATCCCAAGCCCGCTTCCAAGGGCGTATCCTCGTCTGTGATCTCCAGTCCCCAATCGCGATAGCCGCATTCCATTCGGAGAGAGTCCAAAGCGTGGTAGCCCGCAAGGCGGAGACCAAACGGCCCTCCATTCGCGGCCAGAGCTTCGTAGACAGATGCTGCCATGTCCGTGTCTATGTGTAGCTCCCAGCCGAGCTCCCCCACAAAGGACATTCGGACCGCAAGAGCGATGCCGTCCCCTATTTCGATGGTGCGAGCCGATCCCACGGGGAAGCCCTCGTCACTGAAATCGTCCGGACTCACAGTCTGGAGCAACGCGCGCGATTTGGGGCCCATGACGCTAATCGTCGATTGGCCAGGCGACACATCCACTACTGAAACGGCGTCAAAGTCTTTGCCGTGCCTTCGCAACCAGGCTAGGTCGCGCGTTTTCTGAGCAGCTGTTGTGACAGCTAAAAATGATCGTTCCGCCAGTCGCGTCAGGGTAAGATCAGACTCAAAGCCGCCGGTTTCGTTAAGCCAACCAGTGTACACGGTTCTTCCGACCTGGACGTCAACGTTCGCAGCTGAAATGCGCTGGAGTAGAGGAAGCGCATCGCGACCTTCTATGCGGACATGCTGAAATGAACTTTGATCGAACAAAGCTACGCTCTCGCGCGTCGCAACGCACTCGGCTTGCTGCGCTGCAAACCACCCTGGTTTTCCAAAAGAATACTCAGCAGTGCTTCCCTGTTGAGCAAACCATTGCGGCCGCTCGAACCCGGCAGCCTGTCCAAAATGGGCCCCCGCCGCAGTCAATTGCGAGTGGAGGGGAGATCTACGAATTCCGCGTGCGCTTTCTGGCTCCAACAAAGGCCAGTGCACACCATAGAGCATGCCCATGGCTTCACTGGTTCGCTTCTCCAGGTACCGTCCGTTGCGTTGAAACGGCATTGCCCGGCGCACATCAATATCCCAGAAATCTGCGCCTGGAACTCCATCGACTATCCAATCGGCCAGCAGCTTTCCCGCCCCCCCCGAGGATTCGATGCCACAGGAATTGAAGCCAGCAGCAATAAACAGCCCATCGAGTTCTGCGGCTGGACCGAGGAGGAATCGATTGTCGGGCGTGAAACTCTCTGGCCCATTGAAGAACAGCTGAATGCCAGCCTGACCTAGCACCGGCATCCGATGCATCGCATTCTCAAAGTAGGGCATAAAGTGATCGAGGTCGTCCGGTAGCTGATCAAAGCAGAAGTCAGCCGGTATACCGCCTGCCCCCCAGGGCTTACCAACGGCCTCGAAGGATCCCACCAGAAGTCTACCGGCGTCTTCCTTGATGTAGACGCGCCCATCTAGATCGCGAATAGTTGGCATGTCGTGCGAAACTCCAGGGATGGGCTCCGTCACGGCGTAAAAGTGCTCGGCCGCATGGAGAGGGACAGATACTCCTACCGAGGCAGCAAGCTCGCGGGTCCACATGCCACAACACAGAACGATATGATCGCAAACTATATTCCCTTGGCCAGTCCGGACTCCCGTTACGCGATCGCCAATGCGGTCAATCCCAGTGACCGTCACCCCCTCCAAGATACGTGCACCGCGCTGGCGCGCACCGGCTGCAAACGCGCGAGCGGTGTCGATCGGATTCGTTTTACCATCGTTCGCGATCCAGGCGGCACCGACCATATCCGCTTGATTGAGATGCGGCACAATTTCTAAAGCTTCCTCCGGGGTGATTATGTCGACTTCCAGTCCGAAATTGCTGGCCATCGAAGCTGCATGCTTGAGCTCCTGAAGGCGCTCACGAGTCGCAGCCACCGTAAGCGAACCACACCGCCGAAATCCGGTTTCTTGGCCAGTTTCGACAGCGAGATTGCTAAACAGATCAGCAGTATAGGCCGCGAGTCTCGACGAATTCTCTGTCGAGCGGAGCTGAGTTACCAAGCCTGCCGCGTGCCAAGTGGTCCCGCAGGTAAGTTCTTTTCGTTCCAGCAGAACGACGTCACTCTCGCCTTTTTTCGCAAGATGGTAAGCAACGCTAAGGCCAATGATTCCACCACCGACCACAACAATACGAGCGTGCGAAGGTATATTGGTGTGTAGTATTTTATCCAATGTCGTGCCTGTCGAGTTTAGAGGATCACTGTATCATTGAGGCCAGGACACACCTGACCGCCATTTGAGATATCGCTGGTAATTGTCGTTCTTGATTCAGTGATGATGAGGAGTTTCTTTTCGCTCATCGCGCTAATTGAGTCGGCAACACCCTCGCGCCCCAGACCAGCCGCGCCGACACCCCCGAACGGCATTGCGTCAATACGGAAATCAGTACTGTCATTGATTATCACCGCGGCGGCGTTAGCCCTTTCAAATGCAGCCGTAACCAGCGAAATTGACTGCGTAAACATCGCGACGTGAATGGCATCTGGCCCGTTTTGGATTTGGCCAAGCAAATCTGAGTCGTCCTGGGCCTTCTCGATTGTCGAGACAGGCCCAAAAAGCTCGTTCCCGAGCAGCGTGTGGCGCGCTGGGAGTCCTGCAACCCATGTCGGTCGCATGCGAGCACCCTCGATCTCACCGCCGCAAAGCACGGTGGCGCCAGCTCGCTTCATGTTTTGTACGCTGCGGCCCAGAGACCTTGCTAACGCAGTATCGACCAACGGCCCAATGTCCGTTGTTTCGTCAATCTTACGGCCCAATCGGATGCCGGCAGCTCGTGCGACAAGTCGCTCTGTCAACTCTGCGACCACTCTGTCGTCCGCAATGATTCTCTGTGCACGGACGCAGTTCTGCCCAGCCGCCCAAAACGCACCGCTATTGATCGATTGAGCTGCAGCTTCGATGTTAGCGTCAGCTGCGACGGCCACGATACCCACGCCCCCCAGTTCGAGCAGGAGCCGCTTGACGCCCGACTGATGAGCAATGCGCTCTCCAGCATCCCGTCCGCCCGTGAAAGAAATGATGCGCGGACGTCGGTCGGCTACGAGCATGCCCCCGACTTCGGCGCCCCCAATCACTATCTGGATCCGATTCTCACTTGCGCCGCTTGCAAGAAAATGTTCGACGAGACGAATGGCGCTGAAGGGCGTTTGGGGGTGGGGCTTGAGTATGACGGGACATCCCGCCGCAAAAGCAGGGCCGAGCTTATGAGCGACTAGGTTCAGCGGGTCGTTGTAGGGCGTAATGGCTACCACTAGCCCCGCCGGTCGATTTGCCCAGCAACCGAGCCGGCCTTCGCCAGCGGGAACCTGATCGAACGGAATAACCGACCCAACGTTTTGCTTCGCCTGTTCGGCCGAAAGGCGAAGTGTTTCGATGGCACGCTTGACCTCCGCCCGAGCCTCACGAATGGTTTTAATGCCTTCGCGCGCTATGAGATGGGCGTGACATTCGGCTTCCGCCGCCACCCTGTCGGCAACCTCCTGCAGAATTCGGACTCGCTCATGAATGGCAGGCGGTCGTTCGCGACTCGCTCGATAGCCGAGATCTAAAACACGGTTCACGTTATTAATCGAAGTCAACGGGGTTTCGCCGACGACATCTCCGTCGTCTGGGTCACAAACCACCAAGCAGCTATGATTGACGTTTCTGGCGCTCGCCATTGTTAGCACATGCCTTCTCGACAAAGATGGTGAGAACGAAAACCCGGAAGGTCTCTCTGGAACAGCCTGCGCGCGATAAGTTCGCGATCAATCCTCAGGTCAAGTAGACGTTCTGAGTGAGCCGTCTCATCAGTAAAAGGCCGTAGGACTGCCGCACGGTCCACCGCGATGACGATTTCCATATTCATGAACAGCCTTATCAGTACTCTGGTGGATTTGGCCTGCACCGGGCGAACCATCAAGCAATCTCAGTATCTATATCCGTTCGGGTTCGCTTAAATTCTACAAATCTCCGATGAACGAGGATGAAAACCTGCATTCAAGCCGATTGTTGAACGGGTTTTCGTACCGTTGGGCGGGTATGGCTCTGCGCTGTACCATTTCTGAGATACGGCGTTCTAGCTGCGAGCGACTTTTCTGCGGGGCAAAATCTCAATGCGTTTTCAGACGGAACATACTGCGCGTTTTCTGCGAATGCGGGCATATGGCGCAGGAAATCGGCGCCGTTCACCCTGACAACGCGGTATTTCCGCATTGCAGTTCCGTATGCTCTGACCCGAGCACGCGATATAACGTCGTAGCCCATAACGGCGGGGCAGCACCAAACAACGCAGTTCGCTTGGCGAGGACAGATGTGGTGACGTCCGGTTAAAGCAGGGGAACCAAATATGGAAAGAATTCTTTATTTCGAGCGGGCGGAATTTGCTATACGCCTTGCGAGCGTCAAGGCGGAGATGTCAAAACGCGGCCTCGATTTGCTACTGGTCTCCGAGCCACCGAACCTCAACTATCTCACCGGCTATGACGCCTATTCGTTCTATACACCCCAAATGGGGATTGTAGCTCTTGATCGCGACGAGCCCATCTTCATCACTCGTGGCATGGATACGACGTCTGCGAAGATTACGACCTATCTCTCGGACGACAGTATCCGCGGCTTCCCTGATAACTACGTCAATTCCTCAGAATTGTCCCCTTATGAGTACGTCGCGGGCGTGGTCAAGGAAATTGGAGGGGAAAAGGCGACGATTGGCGTCGAGATGGGCGGTTACTACTATTCTGCGCGGGCTCATGCAGACCTTGTCAAAGCGTTGACCCAGGCGAGCTTTGTAGACGCGGACCTGCTGATCAATTGGATTCGGCTCGTCAAGAGCCCCGCCGAACTGGTGTTCATGCGTGAGGCGGGGCTGATCGGTGATGCCGTGCTAAGAAGGGTTGTCGCCACGGCAGAGCCGGGTGTGCGGGAGTGTGACCTCGCGGCAGCCGCATATCACCAGGAGATCTCAGGTACGCCTGAGCTCGGCGGGAGCTATAATTCTTCGGTCGTGCACCTCGGCGTCGGAGAAAGGGCGCTCGCCCCCCACTCGTCATGGACGGATAAACCACTGTCGCAATCGACAGTGATCAACATAGAGGTTCACGGCACGCGCCGTCGCTATCAGATTAATGTGAGCCGGACGATTTGCCTGGGCAAACCTTCCCCGGAGTACGAAAGGCTCGCAGATGTGGCCATCGAAGCGTTGAACGCCGGCCTAGATAGTGTTCGCCCCGGACGCGCCTGCTCGGAGGTGTACGGGGCTTTCCACAAGGCGCTGGCCCGCCACGGGTTCGAGAAGGATCAGCGGATCGGATACCCGATCGGCATCGGTTATCCACCGTCAGTAGCAGAGCGCACCGCGAGTTTACGCAAGGAAGAGAAGACAGTTCTCCAATCAAGGATGTGTTTTCACATGATGACTGGTTTGTGGCTTGGGGATCAGGCGGTAACCATTACCCAACCCTTTGCAGTCACAGAAGCCGGGTATGAGCCGCTGACTTTCACGCCACGCATGCTGGTCGTCAAATAGTCGGTCCCTCGTTCGACAATCATACGATCTGTCACGCAATGGCGAAGCCGCCTAATGATCGGCAAATAGGGCTGAGGACATAACATAACGCGATGGCTGTGGCCCATTCCATTTGGGTCCGCCTCCGCGGACGAACATGAATGGTTAACACGGCTAGGCTAGCTGCACGGGGCGAGGACAGCAAACGGCGTGGATTTGTGGGCAGTTGTGCCGAGCTCGAACATGGACTGGCTGCTGGGCTTTCGCCCTCATTCGGATGACCATTTTTTTAGCTGCTGCAGATCGGGCAGTTGGGCCTATTTGTTAGCACATGAGAGCACCATCCCATCCTGAACTCGTTCGCCTCGCGGCAACGCCAACATGAGTCCGTGATGAGAGTTGGAGAATAATCTGGCCTTCGACACTCTCTCCGGGATGCCATTATAGTCTACGTCCCCCGCGGGTTTCAATGAAGCCTGTTTTAAGAGCTCGTTCGCGCAACGCTGCAGGCCGCCTTGACTAGCGAGTCTCCTAAACTCGATAGAGACGGAAGAAGGCACAGCGGTATACTATCAAGATCTTCTCACCTTTCGTCGTAGCTGCTGACCCGCTCCGGTTGGCCTCGGAGTTGCCGATCTCCCCGAACCTCGTTCGCCGAATCGAATTTGCCATCCTGGGGCCTAGGTCCGACCAAGTCAGCAAGGTGGCTATCTAGATCTACATTGAAGGTTGATAGAGCCTCGGTGAAGGTCAATTCCCTGCGCTGGCCATGCGTCGTCCCTTGATCGCCTTCTCCAGCCAGCCGATCTCCATTTCGGGGACTGAGGACAAGAGAAG
>NZ_JBVVQA010000064.1:0-9045 GCF_055811455.1 Mesorhizobium sp. WSM4845 | reverse complement strand
CTGGATGGTCGCCTGGTCGGCCTCGACCGGCTTGACCACTTCGCCTTCCTTCACCAGTTCCTGGCCGGCGACGATGACACGTGCATCGGCCGGGATGCCGCCGAGCACCAGGCCGGTTGGCGTATCGTCGACAAGATCGATCGGGAAGAACACGACCTTGTCGTCCTTGTCGACGGCGCGGATACCGAGGTCGCCCTTGTCGCCGAGCGTCACCACGGAGCGCGGCAGCATGACGGCGTCGGTCGGCTGCGCGCTCAGCGCGATCTCGGCGGTCATCCCGGCCGGAATGGTGCCCTCGGGGTTGGGGATTGCGATCTCGACGCGGAAGGTGCGGGTGGCGGACGAGGCGTCGCGGCTGATATAGCGCACGGTGCCCTCGACATTCTGGTCGCTGACCAACCGTACCTTCGCCTTGTCGCCGATCTTCAGATAGCCGAGTTCACGTTCGCTGACCTCGCCGCGGGCAATCACCGGATCGAGGCTCAGAATGGTCGCCACTTCGTCGCCCTGCATCACGGAACTGCCAAGCTCCACCGGCACCCGGTCGATGACGCCGTCGAACGGCGCCTTCACTTCGTTGCGGTCGAGCTCGGCTTGCGCGGCTTCCAGGTGCGACTGGGCCAGCGTCAGGTTGGAGCGAGCCGTATCGAGCTGCAGCTTGGGCAGATTGCCGGTTTTCGCCAGCCGCAATGCTGCATCGAGTTCGGCCTGACGCTGAACCAGAAGCTGCTTGGCGTTGCTGACCGCCGAAAGTTTTTCCTCGGCTGCCAGCATCAGCACGAGGTCGCCCGTCTTGACGCGCTGTCCTTGCTTGACCGGCAGCTTGTCGATGACGCCGGCGGCGCGAGTCGCCAGGACCGCGCGCTTATCGGCTTCGGTCAGTCCGGAAATCCGGATGGCGCGCGCATGGGTACGCCTGGGCGGAGTTATGGTCGCGACGGTACGCAACGGCGCCTTGGGCTGTTCTGCCTCACTGGGCTTGGCGTTGCCGGCGTCAGCCGCCTTTGGCTGCTCGACCTCCCCCGCCTCGGGTTTGTCGGCGGCCGCGCTACCGACCGACGAGAACTCGCCCGTCGCCATCCACGCAGCGAAACCGACAAGCACAACAACGGCTGCAAGCTTGTGAAACCTGTACTTCGGCATCGTCATTTTTCCAGTGCGGTATTCGGCCAGGCCGCGTCTTCTAACTCGGCGCGTTGCCGATATGGGTGCGTGCAGAAAAGTTGATGGGTTATTACTTCGCTGGACAGGATGCGGCCGCCGTGAAGCGCGCCGGACCAGCGCGGCCGTTCATCTGCGACATCACACTCGGCACCTTGTCCCACTCGGGGCAACCCCTTAATTGGGGGCTAACCGCTGCGTAAAAGCGCCGGCAGCGCACCCGACTTCGAGCGCATTGCGACAGGACCTTGCGCAAGTGACACCTGAGAATTTGCGTATGGCGCTCCCGCTCGAACGGATTGCCATCGAGCCGCCATGGATCGTCTGCGGCCATTTCTCGATTCAGCAGTTCATGATCGACTTTATGGGTCAAATTCACACCTCGCTAAGTCAGCAATCACCGACGCTGCAAAACGCCGTCAGAGATAGCGTCGGGACCCGGGCACGCTAATTCTGAAAGCGGGGCCGTTCGTGAGACCCGATGTCAAAACACCACCATGCTTCACCGTGTGGTTGCCCACCTCGTGCACTTCTGGGACCATTCAGCGAATGAGAGTCCGTTTGACGCGCGCATAGACACCGATGAGGAGGAACGTCCGGCACCAATTTCCACTGTCTTCGGATCGTTGCCTTCTGTACTCCTATGGGCATAGGTGGTTGGTGCTCAGGCTTCTTCGTCGGGCGTGCCTGCAGGCCGAGCCACTTGATTTCGGTCACACTCCTAATAGGGTCGGCAAGATTGGCAAAATTGATTGTTCGGATGACAACCATCCACGCCCTAAACACATCGAAGGCGGAAATGGGCGTGGCTGGGTCCGCGCCTGTGTGGCGTTGGCCGACAAACGCTTTGCGGTGGGCGGGAATCCCGCACACACAGCGATTGAGACGCTGACGATCCGCGGTGGAAGAGGCTCGCGGCATTCAGCAGCCTCGTCTTCATCAAGCATGGATCCTACCCTGTGCATTGTCGATCTCGCAGATGCGATCGAGTTTGTGGAGGAGTGGCCGGAGGACCGCCGCAGTCTGATCCATGAACAGCCCTTCACCGGTGCTACCAAGCACAAGACGCCGCACGCCAATGGGCGTGGTCCGCGATGCCTTTGTCGGCTCCGCGAAGCGAGCCGCAATCCTGAAAGACCTCGAGGCGGAAATGCCGTGGATCGCTGCTTCCAATTCGGGCGGTGGACAGGTGCAGGTTCGTTCGGCCGTCCACCTCATTTTGTGCCGCATATGCCGGGTTGCCCGGTCGCTGTGTTGGGCAGGGCACGACCGATGGAGGCAGAATATCACCAGCTGCGCCGGATGCGGCTGACCATGGTGGAGAACGACGAGCGTGCAACCACGGAACCGGCTGCGCGCTACGCGGGTCGGAGGTCACGGCCATAAGGCGGAGGTCAACTTCGAAGGGAGCGCGGCGGTCCTCTCTCGTTCGAAGACAGAGCAGTCCCGACCGGATCGCTCGTAGATGGGAGGCCATGCCATAATTGCACCGAAAGCCGACCCTGGCCGAACCAGGAACGCTTGAAAGAGCAGATCACGCTTTTGCGTATACAAGGGGAGGAAAGCGTCATGCTGTTCACTGGGATCGTGGATCCCGTGCAGCCGCGACCGCTCACATCGAACCACACTCGCCAGCTTATTACGACGCCAGCACGCTAACGATGACTGTGACTGTGGTTCACCGCCTCAGCAATGGCCGCAATGCCATGACGGACAAAGGGAGATGTTGGCCGAAGCGCAGTCCGTCAGCTACACCACCTAGGGGGGACACGATCCAGGACCCGATCCCGCCTGCGGTTAAGCGCGAGTTGAAAAGCATACGTCCACGTCCGCCATTACCGCATGCACCGCCTTGGATAAGGCCTGCCCCGAGGCATGGCGGGGCCCCGGTTGGCGTTCGTATCGACGGCAGGTTCCTAAGCAGCGACTCCCGTGAGGTCGAGCAGTTCTAACTGGCGGCTTGAGTCGACGGCGCTCACGCACAGCCGTTCCAGGTGCAGCCCGTTATGCGGCCCTGGGCAAGCTTTTGGGTGGTCCTCAGCACCGCCGGTCGCAGAGAGGTCCGGTTTGCACCGTTAGCACAGGCCAATATTGCGGCCGCCTCGGATGTATGCGTCCCTCTCTTCTGTTTGGCCTGACTGAACAAACTTGCACCCGGTCGGACACGCAGTCCAACCAGGATGCGCGCATCCACATCAAGCCCCATGAAGGCGAAGAAAATCCTCATACGTCGCTTTCAACCCGGCACCAAGAGACGTTTTGGCTTTCCAGCCAAGCTTACGCAAGCGCGTTACGTCCAGTAACTTGCGCGGAGTACCGTCTGGCTTCGTCGTGTCGAATACCAGATTGCCCTCCCAGCAGATCGCCGCCTTGACGAGTTCCGCCACCTCTCGAATTGTGACATCCTCGCCAACGCCAACATTAATCAGGGGCGCAGTGTCGGCGGCTGTCAAGGCGTCAAAATCCGAATCTGGCAGGCCAAGCAGGAACGCAATGGCATCGCCTACATCCGACGAATACATAAACTCTCGCCGAGGGTTTCCGGATCCCCAGACCCCCACCGAGGAGTCGCCGTTTATTTTAGCTTGATGAAAACGGCGTATCAGAGCAGGCAAAACGTGGCATTTTTCGGGGTGATAATTGTCGCCGGGACCATATAAGCTGGTCGGCATCAACGCGAGATAGCGCGTCTGGTACTGCCGGTTAAAAGACCAGCATGATTCGACTCCTGCGATTTTTGCCAAAGCGAAGGGACGATTCGTCGCTTCAAGCGGACCGGTCAGAAGGTATTCCTCCCGTATCGGCTGCGGACAGTCGCGTGGATAGATACATGAGGAGCCAAGAAAAATCATCCGTTCGACGCCGGAAGCGTAAGCGGCATCAAAAACACTGAGTTGGATCGCGAGGTTGTTATGAAGGAAATCGACAGGAGAGCTAGCGTTCGCCAGTATACCACCAACCGTTGCGGCGCACATAATGACGTAATCGGGCCGCTGCGACATGAAGAACCTGCGCGTCTCGGTCCGGTCAAATAGATCCAGTTGGTCGTGAGTACGTGTTATTATCTCATACGATCCTAACGCCTCGAGGGCACTCATTGTGGCGGATCCAACAAGGCCGCGATGGCCTGCCACATAGACTTTCTTCATCTTTTTGTTTCCCATGTGATAACGCTATGGACGCTCCATAAGAAGGCCACCGTAACGCGGACAACAAGCCAGCATGGCGCCGCCGTTGTCATCATAACTCTCGTGGACTGTATGAATAATAACCCTGCGTCATCAGCACTGCGTCACGCTCTGCCATGCGCAAGTCTTCCCGAACCATCTCCCTAATCAATTCAATGAAGGAGATTTTTGGCTCCCACCCAAGTTTTTCTTTGGCCTTGCGGGCATCGCCGAGAAGTGTCTCGACTTCTGCAGGACGAAAATAACGGGGATCTACTTTTACGATCAAAGCTCCCGTCTTTGCATCGTATCCCTCTTCATCGACCCCTTCCCCAACCCAACGAACACCAATGCCGAGTTCAGCGGCCGCGACGGTGACAAATTCGCGCACCGAATGTTGCTCACCGCTAGCGATCACAAAGTCTTCAGCTTGCTCCTGCTGCAGCATCAACCACTGCATCTGGACGTAGTCTCGAGCGTGCCCCCAATCGCGACGAGCATCAAGGTTGCCCAAGAATAGAGTCGGCTGCATTCCAAGCTTAATCCGAGCCAGGGCGCGTGTGATTTTACGCGTTACAAATGTTTCTCCGCGCGCGGGTGACTCATGATTAAATAAAATGCCGTTACATGCGTACAAATTGTAAGCTTCTCGATAATTTACGGTGATCCAGTGAGCATACAATTTGGCAACAGCGTAGGGTGATCGGGGGTAGAACGGTGTCGTCTCGGTCTGTGGCGTTTCCTGCACCAGCCCGTAGAGCTCAGACGTCGAGGCTTGGTAGTAGCGCGTATGCTCGACGAGCCCCAGGATCCGAATTGCCTCGAGGATACGCAGCGCACCCAACGCGTCCGAGTTCGCGGTGTATTCTGGTTGTTCAAAGGAGACTGCAACGTGGCTCTGAGCTGCCAGATTGTAAATTTCGTCCGGCTGAACCAGTTGGATGACGCGCGTAAGGCTGGACGAGTCTGTCAAGTCCCCGTGATGAAGTGTAAGATCAACGCCACTTTCATGAGGATCATGATAGAGATGGTCTATACGGCCCGTATTGAAAAGGGACGATCGTCTTTTTATCCCATGCACAGAATAGCCCTTTTCCAAAAGCAATTCTGCGAGGTAGGAACCGTCTTGCCCCGTGACCCCGGTGATTAAAGCGACTTTTTTCTTTGACAAGCTTGAATCCTTTTGATTTTTACGCGCCGAAGAAAATGCTCGCCTGCGGCGGGATTGCGTGGCGAGAAAGGGGCGCATTGGGCAGGGCGAACGGGGCCTCTGCGCGAAGGCAAGGGAGAGTTCGAGCGGGATGCCAACCCCTTCATGGGGCCGGGGAACGGTCGAAAGAGTTATCAATCAAGATCAAACGACGCGGGTCATTCAGATCGAATTCGACAATTCGTGGCACGAAGAGGCGGGCATAGCGGGAGAAGGCGCTAGTCGGAGGAAAGCGAATTACAGTATCGCATCTACCAAGGAGATACATCTCAACGAGAGCGGAAATACCCCCGTCAGTGCCCAGTGCTGCACTGTTTAAAGGGCCGGCCTGATCCGCTTGGAAGCGTTTTGGGACGGTGAAAAGTTCGGGAAATACGCCCGACAAGTGATCAACAACCTGGGCGCTGTCTGTACACAAGAACACCCTTACAGGCCTTGGATGCGGTTGCGCTTTGGCCATACGAATGGCAGTGCATACCTGCTCTAAGGCAACCTTTGGATCAGCCCAGTAAGGTGCGTGATCCATAATATCTCCGCCGTTGCCGTGGCGGACATGGACCCCGATTATGCTGTGCCCGGCAAAGTGTTCCTGGTAGAGCGCTTCAATCCGATCCTCAATTTCGACCCTCGGTCTGATGCTCCGAAATATCGTTCGCTCGGCTTGCTCATCGCAGCGCCACATCAAGCAAGCATCACACACTACCGTGTTGGCTTCACAATCATCCTGGGCTTGGAAAAGATCGTCAAGCTCGTCACGTTCTTGGAAAATCTGTTCATCCGGACGGTACACGCAGTCGATGGATGGCTTGTTCCACCACGACGGGAAGAAGGGACCGGGGAATGAGACGTGGTTGATCTCGTCATCGCAAATGACCCGTACACCACCGATCTCTTCAATTGGCTTGAAGAAAGCCGGAAAGGCATTCGCAAACGGGTTGTCGAGGTAACAAGAGCCGCGCCAATCTATTGCTAAAGCCCGTCCCGTCCGATGTGCGTAGTCCCATGCCGACGCGAGAGACCACAGGCAATCACCGAGACCCTCGCGCCGTCGAGAAACAACGAACCGATCTATCCTTGAGCCATCAACAAGCATTTAAATTGCCTCTTTCCAAAACACCACAAACCTCAGCTTTGCTGCTGCCTTTGAGGCAAGCGCCTGCGCAATTCGGGGGAGCTTGTCGTGCTGCGCCAATGCGATGTAGCTTGCGTCGATCGCGGAAGTGCCTCGCCGCGATGGACACGCGCCTAGGCTGGTATTCGGCGCACGCCAGAAAATGCTCTTCAGAGCCAACGCAAACATCAACGACTTTCCCTAAAGGCTTACATCCTTTGAATTCATTCTATGCAACGTGCCGCAACATCCGTAAAATCGTCTGTTTCGATGAAACGCATCCACGTGATGGATGGCTAGTGGACATGGGTTCCAGGGCGTTGACCTGAACCCTCTCGTTGTGCGTCACTGCTAATCCCAGCGGAACCTTACGGCGGCAGCACGCAGCATGACCCAAGTCAGCCGGCCATGAGCGCGACTGCAACGACGCCATCCGAACGGAGCCGTTGACATGACTTCACTTGCACACTTCCTCAGATCATCATGGAGCCCATCGTGCGCCCCCTGCCGCCCTGCTGGAAGACCTGGGCAGAGCCGGCGATATCACGAGCGATGCAATTATCGCCGCCGATGCAAAGCCACCCTTTCGCTTAACGCGCGCCAAGCGCGGGTGGGTGCGGGGCTCGACCTGTGGCGTTTTCTTTCTTGCTCGGCGATCCAGCAATCGATGTGCAAATCCGGCGGCCGGACGGCAGCGATGTCGAGCAGGTCAAACCAATACGATCGTAAACGGGCCGGCGCGCAGCCTGCTGACGGCCGAGCGGACCGCGCTCAATTTTCTGTGCGGTCTGAGCGGCATTGCTACGGCTACGGCCGCGTTTGTCGAAGCGATATGCGGTCAGGCGCCAATCACCGCTTCGCGCTCGACGACGCGGTGCTCATCAAGGACAACCACATCGCCATTGCCGGCGACATCCGCACCGCAATCGAGCGGGCGCGTAGCGCCACAGGCCACATCGTCAAGATCGAGGTAGAGGTGGACAGGCTGGACCAGTTGGAGAGAGCCCTTACAGTGGGCGTCGACGCCTTGCTCCTCGACAACATGTCGGTCGAGGAGCTTGCGCAGGCTGTGCCTATGTCGGGCGCCGCGCGATCACCGAGGCCTCGGGGCCCGAGTAGCGCGGGCGAGCGCCCCGGCAATTGCGGCGACCGGCGTGGACCTCATATCGTGGCTGGCTTACCCGCAGCGCGCCCATTCTCGACATCGGTCTCGTGCTCGGCGCCGGCGCCATCACCCGGCACTTCAAGATGTTCATAGCTCCGGACCGTTCCGAACGATCAGGGTGCCGGATGGCCACTCGCTCATCGAGCGTCCAATCGGCACAACCACGACGAGCACGTCCTCGACGCGCGTGGGCGGCAGGTCGAGATACACATCTGCGAGAGTGGACCGCACGCGAACGCCCGACACAATCGCCGCCAGGCCGCCTCTGCAGAACCTTTCCATATGGTTCCGCATCGCGTGCCGAACGGTGCCGAAAGCGAATGGAACCCCAAGCTGCTGCATTACTGGATATAGAACGCTCATTGAATGACTGATCCCTTGTCCCTCAAGATCCGGACGCACCCCGTACAACCCCAGGTCGGCCACTAGGAGCTCGACCTCGTCAACCTTGATGAAGCGACGTAGTATCCCGATATGAGCCGCTACGCCGTGCGCGTCGTAGCTGATTGCGCGGAGCTCCGGCCTCGCACCGGCCCAGCTACGGCCGCCTTCGAATGGCTCTGAGTTGAAGGCCCCAGTCGGTCCGTAGGTCTTTCGGAAAAACTCGGAGAGTTCGACATGGTCGGCCTGTTGCAACTCATTTTCCCAGCACAACCTCCACCGCACGTCAGAGCACATGGAAAACCTCATCTTTTGTTGCTATTTTGTTGGGGAAGCGCCTAGCAGGGGGACGCTTGTCGAATCGAGCCGGCTCGATGTAGCTGGCGCACCGAAGAAACTAGCCGCAATGAACATGCGGCCCCGTTGTGTTCCGAGCACACCGGAAGGCGCACACCAGAATAATACTGCTCTGAACCAATGCAAAAATTCGATGACTACCTTTTGGCTTACATCTTTGAAATCTTACTATGCGACGTTCTGCGAAATTGGCAAAATCGTTTCTTTGGATTAATGCATCCAAGCTATAGATAGGAAAAGACACGCGTTTCAAAGAACTTGATCTAAATCTCCGCCCGGCCTTGATCAGGAGGCTTCGACCCGGCCAGTTGCCCGACCGACCCGCTCGTCAGTTGCCAGACCAACCGACTGCTTTGGGTGCGAACCTTCCCCCACTGTTGATAGCCGTCATCGGGCCGCACTGAACTTTTCACGCTAAATCATCGCCATGCCGCCATTGACGTGAATGGTCTGGCCGGTGACATAGGCGGCTTCGTTGGAAGCGAGGTAGGCG
>NZ_JBVVQA010000063.1:0-9997 GCF_055811455.1 Mesorhizobium sp. WSM4845 | reverse complement strand
CAATCAGTCCATTCTGTTACCTATCTATCCGGTTCGGACACCGGCACCTTCTCCCCGTATAGTGACGGGGAGAAGGGAAACGCTCCAACGCTGGCGACGCCCCCGTCTCGATACGGGGAGAGGGTAAGGGTGAGGGGCAGCGCAGACCTGGAACGAGACGCTCCATGAACAAAAAACCCGCCAGAAGGCGGGTTTTTGATCTGCTAAAAGTTTGGGGCTACAGCCCGAAACCTTCGAAACGCTTCTTGAACTTCGACAGGCGGCCGCCGCGGTCGAGCAGGGTCTGCTGGCCGCCGGTCCAGGCCGGATGGGTGGTCGGGTCGATGTCGAGGTTCATCGTATCGCCTTCCTTGCCCCAGGTCGAACGGGTCATGTATTCGGTGCCGTCGGTCATGACGACCTTGATGGTGTGGTAGTCGGGATGGATATCGGTCTTCATTGTGCTATTCCTGGTTCGCCGGCGCCGCTGACGGGCATAAAGCCTGCGTCGATGCGCCCCTTTTTAAAACTCGAAGCCGCAGCTATTGAGGAGCCACGGCTTTTAAAAACGGTCGGCGAGCCTATACATCAGCCGGAATTGAATCACAAGGCCGCGGTAAGCGCATATTGAGGCGCATGCCCAGAAGGCGGCCAGAGGAAACGGTCATGGCGCATACAAGCGGCGATGCAGACGAGCGTAGGCGCTCGCTCAAGCCGCTGCGGCGCCTGTTCCCCTACATCACCCGCTACCGGAAAATGGTCATTGGCGCGATCGTCTCGCTGACCATTGCTGCGGCGACGACGCTGGCGCTGCCGCTCGCCGTGCGGCGGATGATCGACCACGGCTTTTCCGCCTCCGATTCCAGCTTCATCGCCGAGTATTTCGCCATGCTGGTGGTGATGGCTGCCTTGCTCGCCGCGGCGTCGGCCTGCCGCTATTATTTCGTCATTACGCTGGGCGAGCGCGTCGTCGCCGACATCCGCAGCGACGTGTTCCGCCATGTCACGACGCTGTCGCCATCCTTCTTCGACACCGCCCAGTCGGGCGAGATCGTCTCGCGGCTCGCCGCCGACACGACGCAGGTCAAGTCGGCGGTCGGCGCCACCGCGTCGGTAGCGCTCCGCAATGTCATTCTTGGGCTTGGCGCCGTGGCGATGATGGTCTTCACCAGCCCAAAACTGTCGGGCCTCGTCATCGCCGCCATTCCGGTGATCGTGCTGCCGCTGGTCGCCTTCGGCCGCTCGGTGCGGCGCAAATCACGGCTGGCGCAGGACACGCTGGCCGACGCCACGGCCTATGCCAGCGAGCAGATCGGCGCGGTGCGCACATTGCAGGCCTTCACCAACGAGAGGCAGGTCACCGGGCATTTTTCAGCTGCCGTGGAAGCCGCTTTCGCGGCGGCGCGGTCCTCGATCTTTGCCCGCTCCTTCCTCACCTTCTTCGCCATCTTCATGATCTTTTCCTCGGTGGTGGCGGTGCTGTGGTTCGGCTCGCGCGACGTGCTCGACGGCACGCTGTCGCCCGGCACGCTCGGTCAGTTCCTGCTCTATTCGGTGTTTGCCGCCGGCGCGCTCGGTGCGCTGTCGGAGGTGTGGGGCGAGCTTTCCCAGGCGGCGGGCGCTGCCGAACGGCTGACCGAGATCCTGGCCGAGAAGCCCGCAATCCAGGCCCCAGCGCATCCCAAACCGCTGCCGGCGACGGCCAGGGGCGCAATCAGTTTCGACGACGTGTCCTTCTCCTATCCGGCCGGGCCCGACCGCGCTGCCGTCAGCGGCCTGAGTTTCCAGGTCAAGCCCGGCGAGACGGTGGCGATCGTCGGCCCGTCGGGCGCCGGCAAGAGCACCGTCTTTTCGCTGCTTTTGCGCTTTTACGACCCCGAGACCGGCAAGATCATGATCGACGGCGTCAATGTGCGCGAGGCCGACCCCGTCGCCATCCGAGAGCGCATCGCCATCGTGCCGCAGGATGTCACCATCTTCGCGGCCAGTGCGCGCGACAATATCGGCTTCGGTCGTCCGGACGCCAGCCAGGCCGAGATCGAGGCGGCGGCCAGGGATGCGCTTGCCGACGAGTTCATCCTAAAACTCGAGAAGGGCTATGACAGTCAGGTCGGCGAGCGCGGCGTGACCTTGTCCGGCGGCCAGCGCCAGCGCGTGGCGATTGCCCGCGCGATTCTGCGCGATGCGCCGATCCTGCTGCTCGACGAGGCAACCTCGGCGCTGGACGCCGAAAGCGAGACGCTGGTGCAGACGGCGCTGGAGCGGCTGATGCAGGACCGCACCACGATCGTCATCGCCCACCGGCTGGCGACGGTGCTGAAGGCCGACCGGATCCTGGTCATGGATGGCGGCTGCATCGTCGAGGAAGGCACCCACCAGAGCCTCGTTGGCAAGGGCGGCATCTATGCGCGGCTGGCCAAGCTGCAGTTCGAAACCGGGGCGAACGCTTTCAGGGGCGCCGCGGAGTAGCGTAACGGCAGTCGGCCGCCAGTCTGCCAGAAGGACGACCCTGCCAAACGGCTTCGTCTTTGCAAAATGGCGCTGGTCGGCGGTGACGAAAGTGCCGCCGCGTTCGATGCGCTTGAAGATATGTCAGGCGCCCTTCAGCACCTCCCCATAGCGCTTGCGCAAATGCTCGGTGAAATGCGTGGCGTTGAGCTTCTCGCCGGTGGCGCGCTCGAGCAGTTCTGGCGTCGACCAGCGTGAGCCTTGCGACCAGATCCTTTCACGGCGCCAGTCGTTGATCGCCGCGAAATCCCCCTTGGCGAGGTCTTCGTCGGCCGAAGGATGATCTCTGGTCAGCGCCGCCCATTGCTGCGCCGCCATCATCGCGCCCAGCGTATAAGACGGGAAATAGCCGAAGGCGGCACCCGGCCAGTGCACGTCCTGCATCGGCCCGTCGGCCGGGTTGTCGATGGTCGACAGGCCGAGATAGTCGCGCATCCTGGCGTCCCAGGCCTCGGGCAGGTCTACCGCCTCCAGCCGCCCCGAGACGAGCTCCTGCTCCAGCTCGTAGCGCAGGATGACGTGCAGCGGATAGGTGACCTCGTCGGCGTCGACGCGGATCAGGCCGCGCTCGACCCGGTGTACATGCGGCAGGATGTCTTCGATCGACCAGGCCTCGCCGAGGTGCTTTTCGACCACCGGCAGCGCCCAGCGCCAGAATTCGGGATTGCGGCCGATCTGCTTCTCGACAAACAGGCTCTGGCTTTCATGCACGGCCATGCCGCGCGCCTTGCCGAGCGGCCAGTGCGCCCACGCCTGCGGCAGGTTCTGTTCGTAAAGCGCGTGGCCGGTTTCGTGCAGCACGCCCATCAGCGCCGACAGGAAGTCGGAGGTCTTGTAGCGGGTGGTGATGCGCACGTCGCTTGGCACGCCGCCGCAGAACGGATGATGCGATACCGACAGCGAGCCGTGGGTGAGATCGAAGCCGACCGCCGCCATCATGGCGAGGCCGAGCTCGCGCTGCTTTTCGATCGCATAGCTGCCCGAAAGCGGTTTTAGCGGATGTTTCGCCAGACGCTTTTCCTGCACCGCCAGTGCCTCCGGCACGAAATCCCTGAGAAAGGTCTTCAACTCGGCGAAGACCGGCGTGATGTCGGCGGCGCGGTTGCCGGGGTCGTACTGCTCCATCAGCGCGTCATAGGGATCGAGGCCGAGCACGTCGGCGCGAAGGGCTGCTTCCTCGCGCACCAGCGCGACGACGCCTTCGAGCGCCGGCAAGAACCCGGCCCAGTCGTTCTTTGCGCGCAGGTCGCGCCACAGCTGCTCGGAACGCATCCGGGCGGTGGTTTGACGCTCGACGAATTCGACCGGCAGACAGGTCAGGTTGGTGTATTGCCGCCGGAACTCCCTGACAGCGGCCTGCTGTTCTTCGTTCAGCGTTTCCTGTTCGGCCGCTGCGATCCAGTCCGCGATCTCCGGCGCTGTCGCTCTGGCGTGATGCATGCCGGCCAGCGCCGACATCGCCTCGGCGCGCTTTTCGCCGCCGCCGACGGCCATGTGGGTCGCCTCGTCGGCGGCAAGAATGGCGAGCGCATGCTCCAGTGCTTCGAGCTTGTGGCCGAGGTCGTCGAGTTTTTGAAAGGACATTGTGAGTTCCGCTGAATTTGAACGGCGGGAAAAGATACCAATGCGCTGATATTGGCAACCCCGAAAGGCCGTTGGCGATGGGCACATGGTTGCTGGCCAGGATGCACAGCGCAATGGGTCTTGCAGGAGCGGTGGCGTGCGTGATCAATGTCGCGAGGCGGCGGCGCGTCGCATCGGGGAGACGAAGCATGATCGCCAATGTGCTGGTCGGGTTGGTGGCGCTGATCCACCTTTACATCGTCTATCTGGAGATGGTGCTGTGGGACACGCCGCGCGGCCACAAGGCGTTCAAGCTGACGCCGGAATTCGCCAGCGCATCGAAAGTGCTTGCGGCCAACCAGGGACTTTACAACGGCTTTCTCGCAGCCGGGCTGATCTGGGGGCTTTACCTCGGCGCGGCTGGTTTCCAGATCAAGGTGTTTTTCCTGCTCTGCGTCGCCATCGCCGGCCTCTACGGCGCGGCGACGGTCGGCAGGAAAATCCTCTACATCCAGACCGTGCCGGCTGCAGTTGCTCTGGTCGCAGTTTGGTTGGGCGCATAACCCCGAAATCGGACTCGATTTTTGGAAAAGTTCCCTGTGCGGATTGCTGCCTGGGGCTTCGGTGCGGAACGGATCTTGCGCAAAATCAACAGATCATGCGCAAGATCAAAGTGCGGCGCTGTAATGGATGATTTCAGCCTTTTGGATAGTTTGGGACGTAGCCGTTCGGATAGTACCCGCCATCGCCACCGCTGCCGATGAGGAAGGCGCTGCCGGTGGCAGCCCGCAGCCTTTGGCTCTCATGATCGATCTGCGCCAGCATTTTATGATACTGCGTGGTCGGCATCGTTCCATCTCGCGCGGCCCTCTGCGCGGCCCGATCAAGTTGAGCGACCTGCGTGCGCAAGCCACGCGCTTCGTCCAGCTTGATCCTGTTCGCCTGCATGGCGCCTCGGATACCGGTATCCACGCTCTCTATCTGGTTGATCAAAGCTGCCGCATGCGGGCCGGCGTCGGCGACGGCAAACGGAACGGTGACGAGAAGTGCGGCGAGCGTTGCAGTCCTGAGGTCTTGGGAGTGAAAGAGCGCATGTTGCGTCTCCTTTTTACAGGGGAGGCGGCGATTGGGAGGGCCACCTTCCGGCCGTGGGCCGTCGGTTCCGTCGGGTCGCAATGGACGCTTCCACCGCCGGCGGTTCTCGGGCCCATGACATAGCTAGGAGCGATCCTCGGCAAAGTGTAATCAAAAAAAGGTAATCTTTTCAGGCCTTGCTAGCCTGCATCGCCGCCCTAAGTGCGGCCGCCGCCTGGAGCCGGGGCGATCAGCGCTCCGTCAGTTTCAGCTCGATGCGGCGGTTCTTGTTGCGCGCGTCTTCGGTGTCGGCGGGGTCGAGCGGCTGGAATTCGCCGAAGCCGGCGGCAACCAGGCGGTTGGCCGGCACGCCGTTCTCGATCAGGAACTTCACCACCGAGGTCGAGCGCGCCGTCGACAATTCCCAATTGTCGCGGTAGCGGCCGGTGCCCGACAGCGGCTTGTCGTCGGTGTGGCCGTCGACGCGCAGCACCCAGTTGATCTCCGGCGGGATCTCCTTCTGCAGGTCGATGATGGCGTCGGCGAGCTTCTTCATCTCGTCCTTGCCGGCATCGTTGATCACTTCGGAGCCTGTCGGGAAAAGCACTTCCGACTGGAAGACGAAACGGTCGCCGACGATGCGGATGTTCTCGCGATCGGCGAGGATTTCGCGCAGGCGCCCGAAGAAGTCGGACCGGTAGCGGTTCAGTTCCTGCACACGTTGCGCCAACGCGACGTTCAGGCGGCGGCCGAGATCGGCGATCTTGGTGTTGGACTCGCGATCGCGCGCTTCCGACACATTGAGCGCTTCTTCGAGCGCTCCGATCTGTCTGCGCAGCGCCGAGATCTGCTGGTTGAGGATTTCAACCTGGCTCAGCGCCTGCTGGCTGATCTGGCGCTGGTTGTCGAGTTCGCCCGACAGGGCCGTGGCCCGCTGGTTGGCGGCGTCGCCGGCACCGGCGCCTTGCGCCAGCAATTGCTCGAGCCGGCTCTTTTCCGCCTCCGACGCCGACAGCGACGCCTGCAAATTGGCGAGCGAATCTTCCTTGTCCTGCGTTGTCGAACGCTCCAGCGCCAGAAGCTGGGTCAGTTCGTTGATCTGCGAATTGAGGCGGTTGAGCACCGTGTCCTTGCCGGAGATTTCGCGGCCGAGCAGGAACTGCGCCAGCACGAAGACGGTAAGCAGGAACATGATCGCGAGCAGCAACGTCGACAGCGCGTCGACGAAGCCCGGCCAGTAATCGATACGGCGATCGGCACGCCGGCTCCTGGCGAGAGCCATGCTAATGGACTCCAGTCTTCTTCAAGGCGTCCGCAATCTTCTCCAGAGTGTTGCGCATCGCCTTCTGCTCGTCCGACTGGGCCTCGACCCAGTCGCGCATGATCTGCTGCTCCGAGCGCATGTTCTTGACCAGACCCGAAATGCCGTCGGCAAGGTTGGCCATGGCGGTGGCGACACGCGGATTGGCGCCGCCGCCGTTCTCTTGCATGCTGCGCAGTCTTTCCGACAGGACGCGGATCTCGTCGGAGGACTCGACCCTGGGCGGTTCGGCGACAACGATGTCGGAGGACAGGTCGGTGACCGAGGACAGCCAGTTTTCGAGCTCGGTGTAGAAGCGTGTCTGGGCGCGGCCAGCCTGCAGGTCGAGGAAGCCGAGCACCAGGGAACCGGACAGGCCGAACAGGGAGGACGAGAAGGCGGTGCCCATGCCGGCCAGCGGCGCGGAAAGCCCGGCCTTCAGAGATTCGAGCACGGCGGCGGCATCGCCAGTGCCGGGATCGAGCGAATCGATGGTTTCGCGGATCGAGCCGATCGTGTTGAGCAGGCCCCAGAAGGTGCCAAGCAGACCAAGGAACACCAGCAGCCCGACAAGATAGCGCGAGGTGTCGCGGCTTTCGTCGAGGCGGGTGGCGATCGAATCGAGCATGGTGCGCATTGAGCTGGTCGAGAAGGCGATCGTCGGCGAGCGGCCGATCATCGCCTTCATCGGCGCCAGCAGCACCGGTTCGGTGGTTTCGGAGCCGGCCCGAAAAGAGTTGACCCAGCGCACTTCGCGAAACAGCCGGCCGACCTGCGCGAAGGCCAGCAGGATGCCGACCGCAAGCACGCCGACGATCAGGCCGTTGAGACCGGGATTGGTGGCAAAGGCTGTCGAGATCTGACGGGTCAGGATGGCGGCGATGAAGGCGACGATCATCAGGAAGATGACCATGGTCAGGAGAAAGACCTGCGGGCTCGACAATTTGTGCGGATCGTACATCAGCACGTCGGAGCGCCTGCCCATGCCGAAGGATTTGAGTAAAGCCATCCGTGCCCCGTTTCCGATGCCGCCGCCGCCGCCAATTCACGTTTGACGGCGACTCTAAACGCAATTGTGACCAAATTGAATGGCGCTTGGCAATATTGCCAAGCGGACCATTGCGTTAGAGTCGGTTGATGACCAGGCAGTCGACCATGGCGGCAAGATGCAGGCCGGCGCCGGTGACGACAAAGCCGTGCCACAGCGCATTGTGGAAGCGCAGGCCCTTCCAGGCGAAGAAGATGACGCCGCAGGAATAGACGATGCCGCCGGCGACGATCAGCGCGATCGACGTCGTCGGCAATGTCTCGACGAGCGGCTCGACCAGAACGATGCCGCTCCAGCCGATGGCGAGATAAAAGACGATCGCCAGCCGGTCGAAGCGACCGGGAAGAAGCACTTTGATGCCTATGCCGATCGCTGCCGCGACCCAGACCAGGACGATCATCGAGATGGCCAGCGACGAACCGTCGAGCTGGGCGAGGAAAGGCGTGTAGGTCGCGGCGATGAGCAGATAGATCGCGGCATGGTCGAAGCGCCGCAATATCCACTTGGCAGGCGACGACACCGGCCACAGATTATAGGCCAGCGACACCGACAGCACGGCGAGCAGCGAAACCACGTAGAAAGCGGCGGCGATATATTCGCCCGGACCGGTATGGAAGGCAGCCAGCGCCAGCAGCGTCGAGCCAGCAGCAATGGCGAGCACGATGCCCACCGCATGGACGATGCCGTCGGCGATCATTTCGGCGTGCGAATAGTGCCAGCGGCCCATGAAGGGGATTTCGATCTGGGATTTCGGGCCGATATGCGTCATGAATGATCCTGCATCCCCTTATTTGGGCGGATGCCGGACAGCATTTCAAGCTATCGTTGCGGTTTTGCGACTGCGGCGGTTCAGCGCGCCAAGTCCGGGTTCATGCTTTTTCGGGGATCACGGTCTAGCGCGGCGTCACCGGCTTCCTGACGGTCTTCAACAGCGCACGCTGGATGGTCTCGTTGCCGGCGACGATCGAGCCGCCATCCAGCATGTTCTGCCCGCCGGCGAAGTCGGAGATGAAGCCGCCCGCCTCGCGGATCAGCAGGATGCCGGCGGCGACGTCCCAGGCCGACAGGCCGGTTTCCCAGAACCCGTCCATGCGGCCGGCAGCGACGTAGGCGAGATCGAGCGAGGCGGAGCCGAGGCGGCGCACGCCCGAAACTTCGGCCATCACGTTGCGCAGCTCGATCAGGAAATTGCCATGTTGGCCGCGGCCGAGATGCGGCACGCCGCAGCCGATCACCGTGTCGATCAGCTTGGTGCGGCCGGCAACCCGCAGCCGGCGGTCGTTCATGAATGCGCCGCCACCGCGCTCGGCGGTGTAGAGTTCGTCCATCGCCGGATTGTAGACGACACCGGCGACGATCTGGCCCTGGCGCTCCAGCGCGATCGAGATGGCGAAGAGCGGAATGCCGTGCAGGAAATTGGTGGTGCCGTCGAGCGGGTCGACGATCCAGCGGTGCTGGCTGTCGTCGCCTTCGATCAGGCCGCGCTCCTCCATCAGGAAGGCATAGCCCGGCCGCGCCTTCGACAGCTCGGTGAAGAGGATTTCTTCTGCCTTGCGGTCGGCCTGGCTGACATAGTCGCCCGGCCCCTTCATCGAGACCTGCAGGTTCTGCACTTCGCCGAAATCCCGCGACAGCGAGCGGCCGGCCTTCATAGCGGCCTGGACCATGACATTAAGGATCGCGGATCGCGCCATTGCTCTTCTTCCTGCCGCTGCGCCTATTTGCCTTGAGGCATGATCTTATCCAAAAAGTCTGCAACTTTTTGGGATGATGCTATTTGCTTTGAGACATGATCTTGTCCAAAAAAGTCTGCAACTTTTTGGGATCATGCCTTAGTCGGCGCGGCGCACATAAGTGATTTCGTTGGTGTCGACGATGATACGCTCGCCCGAGCCGATGAAAGGCGGCACCAGCACGCGAATGCCGTTTTCCAGCATCGCCGGCTTATAGGACGAGGCGGCGGTCTGCCCCTTCACCACCGGGTCGGCCTCGGTGATCGTCAGCGTCACCTGGTCGGGCAGCGAAATGCCGATCGGCCTTTCGTCATAGAGCTGGACCGTCACCATCATGCCGTCCTGCAGGAAGGCAGCGCGATCGCCGACGAAATCCTTTTGCAATTCAAGCTGCTCGTAGCTTTCGGTGTCCATGAACACCAGCGCTTCGCCCTGTTCGTAGAGGAAGGAGAAATCCTTCATCTCCAGTCGGATCTGCTCGACTGTCTCGGCCGAGCGGAAACGCTCATTGAGCTTGGTGCCGTTGATCAGGTTCTTCAGCTCGACCTGGTTGTAGGCGCCACCCTTGCCGGGCTTGACGGTGTTGGTTCTGACCGCCACCCACAGGCCGCCATCATGCTCGATGACATTGCCGGGACGGATTTCGTTGCCATTGATCTTGGCCATGATGATGTGATCCGGAATGAGATTTCGCGACGAAAGCGATTTGGCGCCTCCAAGACCACAAATCGCCAGGAGAGGCAAGGGATTGGGCAAGAGGGGGAGTGGGCAAGAGGGGGAGCGGGCAAGGGG
>NZ_JBVVQA010000062.1:0-11150 GCF_055811455.1 Mesorhizobium sp. WSM4845 | reverse complement strand
CAGGGCGAATGGGGTCAGTTCTGGCATCATGGGTCGATTCCGACAAAGTTCATGATTATTTTGGGATGAGAGCGGCGAGCTCGCGGTCAGATGCCCGCTCGCTCGCCGCAAGGCCCGCGGCCACGCCATCGCGGTCGGCCGCGTTCCGGTTCTGACTCAGTTTGCGCTTGCCCTCCAGCCTCGTGATCGGCATGCGCAAGCCAACGATTCCGCGGAGTTGCGCCCGTACAAAATCCGGCGGTGCGTCCGACACCGCCCAAGGCGAGGCCCGCTCGCCCTCGTGGTGGTCAGTCAGACGATTCACGACGTCCAGCAGTCTTCCCGCATGCTCGAAGAACTCGACCGGACCATAGGCGTGGACGGCGATGTAATTCCAGGTCGGGACGACCTTCCCGGTTTCCCGCTTGGTCGCGTACCATGCCGGCGTCACATAAGCGTCCGGCCCCATGAAGATGGCCAAGCCGTCGCCGATCGGCGGAACACGGCACTGGGGATTAGCCTTCGCTAGGTGCCCGTAGATCACGCCGTGCTCGCCCTCGCTCTCATCAAGGAAGAGGGGCAGTGGCGTTGCGAGCGGCCCTTCCGCCGTGACTGTAACGAAGTTCGCCAGCAGCGCCGCGCGGATGGTGGCGCGCAGGGACTCCTTGTCGTCGTCGCGGAAAGCGGGAGGGATGTACATCGCGAAACTCCTTGCGTTACCGATCACATACCGGCAAGCTGGCCTGCTGGAAACAGCCAGTCAGAAGCTATCGACGTGGTCCAGTTTGTGAAAGATGGCATCGTGCCCGATCATCGTGACGATCGAGGAGCAGATCCACAGGGGGGTGTGCGAGTCGGAGAACCCCTGGTCCTTCGCAGCCGAGGGGTCGGGCATGTCCCGGCAATGGCGACTAGTTTGCCAAAACTTGTGGACGCAGCTGCGATCCCGGAGACCATCGTCGAAGAGGTTCCGGCGATGCCAGGCAATGCCGAGAGGCTGCGCGGGTCCTCATTGTAGCAGGTGACAACAAACGTCTACGCTTAGTCAACGGGTCGGAGCCGACAGTTCGTCCGATGTCGACGAAGCCTGTAAGCCTTCATACGCGAGACCATAGGGTACTGCCTGGGAAAGCAGGTCCATAGGATCTCGCATTCAGTGATGTTCTGGAAGCGAGCGAATTTCATATCCGCAGGCATCTAATGCCGGAATCAGATTGGAGAGCGCCAAGACGGTCTGGTTGCGCAGACTGGCTTGACTGCTCCGTCTCGACTCGTCGGGAGGGCAACCATCGTGCAAGAGCACAATGGCGCCGGGCCGCACCGAGGCGAGCACTGCATCGACGATCGCGTTGGTGCCGGGGCGCGACCAGTCTTTTGGGTCTATCGACCAATGAAGGGCCGCCAGCCCGGCGATCTCTGACGCAGTGAACACTTCTTCGCTCCAGGCGCCGTACGGTGCGCGAATGTAGCGGATCGAGGCCTGCGGGCATGCTCCCATGATGGCATGGTTCGCCTCAAATACCTCACGTTGCACTTCGCCCAAGCCGCATTTGGACAGATCCGGATGAGACATCGTGTGGTTGCCTACCTTATGCCCTTCTGCGATCATTCGCTGGATGAGATCCGGGTGCTCTGCGGCGTAGGCGCCAATGACGAAGAAAGTCGCTGGCACCCGATTTTGCGCCAGCACATCGAGTATCTGTGGTGTGAAGAATGGATCGGGACCGTCGTCAAACGTCAGATAAACGCTCCGACGGCCGGTTCCATCAGCGCATTCACTCTGCACCTCCCATCCGTCATCAAGATGTTTCATAGCTCCGGATCCTTCCGGTCAATTGTTGCATCGGTCGGCCATTCGCTCATCGGCCGCACAATCGGCATAATCACGAGGAGCACGTCCTCCACGCGAGGCGGCATGTCGAGATCCAGCACTTCTGAGTGGGACCGCACGCGAACATCGATACATCGTGGCCGGGCCGTCTCTGCAGAACGCCTCAAATTACCAGCGCATAGCTTTTCATTGCAGGGTCAGTCCCCCCGATAGGTTTTCGGACGAACTCGGAGAGTCCGATATGATCGGCTACTTGCAACTGGTTCTCCCGGCACAACTTCCACCGTCCTTGGGAGCGCATGGGAAACCTCGACTTGTTGATCCTTGGGGCAGGCGCCTACGCTAGTTGGGGGCTTGTGGCGAAAGAACCGACGCGATGCAGCTTGCGCGATCACCGACGTACCTGGTCGAAAAGGGAATCGGCTCGCTTAATGTTCGGCGCAGACCAGAATGCACACACCAGAAAAATGCTCCTCGGAGCCAACCGCATACATCGACAATCTCCCTAGCCTGCATCCTTGAATTCTTCCTATGCTATGCAATGTCCTGTCCGATAGTCAAAATCGAATGTTTCGATGACAAGCATCCACGTTGTGGATAGATGAGACAATGGCCGTTGATGTGAAGCTCCTCGTCGGCTCCACGCACTGCTGACCGAGCGCAACGGCACGGTGGCGGCAAGCCGCATCAGCTAGTTCAGCCGGCCATGAGCGCGGCCGTCGCCCAACTGCTTTCAACGATGACCTGTTTACGATGAGCGGTCGCGAATGTTCTAACCCGCGTGCGGAACCGTCAACGTCTCAGAGTTGAGCGACGACGTCGCGCAGCATCTCGACGCTGCCGGTGTCGTAGACGCCTCTGAGTATCTGCTCACGAAGCGCTTCGTAGATCTGGCGCGCCCCATGCCATGCGGGCGGATTGAGCCACCGGGAGCTGGAGACTGGACCATTTCTTTTCCTGCCAACTGAACCAGTTTGCAGCTACTCTTCCTGAAAGCCAAGAGCACGTCCGAAGTGGATGCCCAAGCCCGCCCACCGATCCAAGACTGGCCCGGTCTGCGAACAGCCAATCGGCTTCGCTACCCGCGCGATCCTGCTACGATCCGGCTGGTGTTTCCAGTGCCGTTCAGCCATCCGCCATTCTGAACTCGACCTACGGCTTCGAAAGCGTTGCGGCGAATGGGGCCGCCGCCTTGGCGGCGCAATCCTCGGCGGCGCGGAAACCCTCCACACCGGCTTACCTACATCACCGGCGCCGCGCTCTCGCTATGTTTCGGCCTTACCTGGTTCTGCGCGGGCTGAAGACTCTTGCGCTTCGCGAAGGGCACAGACCATGACGCTTGCGATCGCGCAGGTGCTCGAGGGCGCTCCCCTTCCTCGACTCCCATCCCGATCAGGCGATTGCCCGAGAGCAGATGTCGGGCATCGCCAACGCTAACCCTGCGTGACCTTGACCAGCAGATCCTCGGTTTCCTGAAGATGGCGTCGTCGAAATCTGCACCGGCGTCGTATTGCCGTAAATCAAGGATGCCAACAACAGGGCCGGATGATTGGAGGCCGAAGCATCAAGCCGCGTTAAGACAAGATCGTCGCCCCACCGACGCATTTTGCCAAAAGCAGCTCAACGACGAACATGCCGGCTTGGCGCGCCGAAGGGCCGCCGCCTTTCCCGCAAGCGGCCCAGCCCGCTCGCCACCGGGGTCAACCCACGCCAATCTATCCACCAACGCTCGTCCCCTCCGCTATGCAACACCAAGCTGATGTCGCAGGGGCGGTCACCGACCCGGTACGCCGTCGAGAAACGACGAACTGGTGCTGTCTTGAGCCACCGGCAAGCAAATCCATTGCTGATCCGCGACTGCAATAAGCGTTAGCTGGAGCGAACATGCATGCTCGCGGCAGACGCAATCATCAGGACCCTTGCCTCGGTCAATTGGATTGGAGACCGTCATATGAAGGTGCAGACCGGTGTTTGGGCAGCTGTTATCGGTCGTCCAGACTTTGGCATCAGTTTTGGTGGACGCGAGCAGCTTGCGAGGGATGCATCCGAACGTGGCGCTGCTCCCACAATAGTCGCAGCTCTCCTGTGAGAGCCTCGCGCAGGCCCTGATCCGGCGTAATTGTGTCGAGGAGATCCGCGAGCACGGCTTCGCCTTCGATCCGCGTCAGCAGATCGAACAAGCCATGTGAAATACGCGCACAGTCACGGTGATCCGTTCGGATTTCGCAGACGGTCTCGTGGCGATCCTGCGCCGTATATGCGCGGACTTTATGCAGGGATACATAAGGCGGCAATGAAACCGCGAGCGCAGTCCAATCCTCCAGCGTTGCGGCCCGTTTTTTGACGAGGTACGGCCCGACCACAAGTCCATCCAGCTCTGTTGTCAGGAACGTGGCAATCGAGTCTGCAACTGAATCTACGATCGGCTCTGCATTGTTGTTAAAGGACGTATTGAGCAGAATTGGGATGCCTGTCCGCTGCTTGAAGGCATTGATGACGTCCCAGTAGGCCGGACTGGCCTTGCGCGATACTGTTTGCAGCCGAGCCGTACCGTCGACATGCGTGATGGCGCCGAGCAAATCCCGCTTGGAATCGCGCACACGAACTACGAAATTCATGAAGGGAAATTCGCACGCACTGCCCGGGAGGTCGAAAAATTCGCGCGCATCCTCCTCCAACACTGATGGGGCGAACGGGCGATATCCTTCCCGCTTCTTGACCATAGCGTTGATCCGGTCCTTGTTTGAAGCGGGCCTGGGGTCGGCAAGAATGCTGCGATTTCCGAGCGCTCGCGGCCCGAACTCCGAACGACCTTGCACCCAGCCGATCACGGCGCCACCGACCATCCATTCGGCTGCCCTATCCGCCACCTCCTCAGTGCGTTCAAACTCCAGGTGCCCCGCCCATGCCTTTAGTTCCTCTTCGACAGCGTGATCGCTCGCGAGTTCCGGCCCCCAATAGACCTCCTGCAATCGCGTACGCGGCGCTGGGCGGCCCAGCTCATTAGACACGATTAGCGCGGCGCCTAATGCGCATCCAGCGTCATGCGATGCGGGCTGCACGAAGATGTCTTCGAAAAGTCCTGAATAGAGCAGCTTGCCGTTCATGGAGCAATTGTGCGCAACTCCCCCGGCCAGGCACAACCGCGTCATCCCGGTGGCCTCACGATAATGACGAAGAATGTGAAACACGATGCGTTCGAGCGCTTCCTGTAACGACGCACTCACATCCATATGCTGCTGAGTGAATGGCATTCCCTTTTGCCGAACCTGAATGCTGCGGAGCAAAGTCGGACCGATGCGGTCCAGGTGGACGCGATACTCGCCGTTTGCAGAGAGTTCATAGAATTGCTCGAAAAGCTCGCGATAGGGAACGGGATCGCCGTAGGGGGCAAGCCCCATTACCTTATATTCATCGAACAAGCCGTAGCCGAGATACCGGATCGTCTCGAGATAAAATTGCCCGAGAGAATTGTTCTCTGGGAAAGTCGCAATTTGCGTAATTTCAGTACCAGATCCAACCGCCACAAGGCCCGACAGGAAATCACCAGAGCCATCAATCGCGAAAATCAGACTTTGCTCGAAGCCCGACATTGCAAAAGCACTCACGGCGTGCGCCTGATGATGACTTACGAATGAGATACGCGAAGCGTCGAGCTCGGTACCGAACTCCTGCGCCAGCAGCTGCTGCATCAACAGTTTAGCATCCAACGGAATGGAGGCGTCCGGCTGGGAAACAAGCATGTTTTCAAGCATGGCGTTGCTATAGTCTTCGGTAGCGTAGAACGCCACTCGATCGATTTCGCTGAGCTGAACCCCAGCTGCTGAAAGACAGTATTGAGCCGCACTAATTGGGAGCTTGTTGGAATGTTTGATCCGATTGAGGCGCTCCTCTTCTACCGCCGCAATGACCTGTCCGTCCCGGACGAGCACCGCAGCGCCATCGTGCATGAATGTGTTTGGAATCTGAAACCTGTTTTCATAGACTTTGTCCAATCCGCCGTTCAATCCTAGACACAGCATCTCGCTCTCCATTTTGTCGTACAGGAATACTAAATTGGCCTTCTCGAGACCGTTCGATCAGAAAGACAGGCCGCGTTGTCGCTCGCGCCCGAACGCCAGCCAAACATCACCGGCCTCAAGGAATTCTATGAGGTCCGCCGGGATCAACATAAGATCCTGTGCTCGAGACGCCGGGCGTTCCATAGCGTTGTGAGATTGGATCGACGCCAGCCAAAACCCTTCGCGGCACACGCTGGCGATGTCGTTTTTATTTGCGTCCATAGCGCATGGTTTATCTCCTTCTCTTTTGCGTCAGCGCATCAGTCGGCGGCGCAACAGCGCCATCGAGAGGAAGAATGGCAACAGCGCGTAGAGGCCGAGCACCCCGATGTGCAGGGCGATGCCGCCGATCGGGCGATCAAGCATGACCGGACGAATGAGGTCGATCGCATGTGCCAGCGGCATGCATCGCGCTATCTGTTGAAAGGTGTCAGGCAGCTGATTCAATGGGAAAACGGCGCCCGATAGGAACAGCATCGGTGTAAGGATAAGCGTCTGGTAAAATACGAAGTAATCGTAGCTGGGCGAAAGTGCGGTGACGACCATCGCGAGGCTGGCAAATACGAACCCTGTCAGAGCAATGAATGGCAGCGCATAGAGGACGGACGGCCAGGCTGTATAGCCCAAGGCTGCGGTGACAATGGTAATTGCCATACCGGCCAGGAAGGCCTTGGTGGCTGCCCACGCCAGTTCCCCCAGAACGATGTCGCCGAGGGTAACGTGCGTATACAGCATGGCTTCCCATGTGCGTTGAGAATGCATGCGAGCGAAAGCCGCGTACAGTGTTTCGAGGGTAGAGGCGGTCATCGCACCGACCCCGACCATGCCGGCCGCCAAAAAGGCGATGTACGGCGCACCGTCGACGCGGCCGACCATTATGCCGAGGCCGGTACCTAGTCCGAAAAGGTAGATCATTGGATCGGCGAGGTTACCGAGAATCGCCACGAATGCGACTTTCTTCCATGCCAGATAGTTCCGGTGCCACACCGCAACCCAGTTCCACGCATTGGCGGGCAGCACCGCCGCAAGACCTTCAATCATCGTTCACTCCTCCATCTCGCGCCCGGTCAGCCGCAAGAAAACATCCTCGAGATTGGCTGGACGCAGAAGAAGGCGCAGACTTGGTCGCCCCTGGAGTTGCGTGCGCACCTGATCAGGGTCTGGCGCGTAGCAGTAGAGGGTTTCGCCGCTGACCTCGATGCGCTGAGAATGTGGCTTGACCAGCGAATGCAACTCGTGCGGATCGCCGCCGTAAATCTCCATGACCTGGCATCCGATATGCTCGTCGATCAGCGCCTGCGGGCGGCCTTCGGCGATGTAGCGACCCCTTTCGAGCACGCACAGCCGATCGCATAATCGCTCAGCCTCTTCCATGAAATGCGTCGTCAGGATAATCGTTTTGCCGCGAGCTAACAGCGCGCGCAGCCGCTCCCAGATCAGGTGGCGCGCGTGCGGATCGAGGCCGGTGGTCGGCTCGTCCATCACAATGAGCTGGGGGTCGTTGATCAACGCCCGCGCCATCGTCAGGCATCGCTTCATGCCGCCGGACAGTTCCGAGACGCGCGCATCCGCCTTGCGCTCGAGGCGAGCGAACTCGAGAAGCGACGGGATGACCGCTTCGCTCTCGCGTGTGCTCATGCCGAAGTAGCGGCCGAACACCAGCAGGTTCTCGCGTACGGTGAATTCCTGGTCAAGATTATCGAATTGCGGGACCACGCCAA
This sequence comes from Mesorhizobium sp. WSM4845, assembly GCF_055811455.1. Lineage (NCBI taxonomy): Bacteria > Pseudomonadati > Pseudomonadota > Alphaproteobacteria > Hyphomicrobiales > Phyllobacteriaceae > Mesorhizobium > Mesorhizobium sp. WSM4845. Next base: position 3,558 of record NZ_JBVVQA010000062.1, on the reverse strand, counting down.
TGCCCCTACGTGCCAGCCGAGCGCGCGCCGGCACCGGGACGCCGAGCACGGTGATCGTGCCCGCGTCAGGGCATGTCATGCCGAGGAGCATACGCGCAATCGTGCTTTTGCCGGCCCCGTTTGGTCCGAGGAGGCCGAAACACTCTCCCGACGCAACGGTGAACGACAGTTCGTCGACAACGACCTTGTTCCCATACGACTTGGTTACGCCGGCGAAATCGACTGCCACGGTCGACAGAGAGTCAGGCATGGAGCTTTTCGCGCTTGTTTGCCCGTGAGACTCCCGTTCGATCGGAGGAGTCTCGATCCGCCGCAAATCCTGTGGGTCTAACTTTCGCTTCAACACTTGCTGTTTCTGGTCCTGGCTCAAAACTCTTCCACCTGCGATCACGTGACTATTGCTGTTCGCTGTAAGCTGCGTCAGATCCCACCAAGGCGGGCTTTGGAATGGCGCCGTCGATGTCTGTCACAGTGGCGGCCGAGCTTCGCGACAACCAATCGCTATTGCTCAATGTACACAGCGCGTATGCTTTCAACGGGAGCAAGAGAAAGATGTTGATGAGTGTGTGGAGCGAAAAACCGAGAAATCGAAGTTGGCGCGCACGAAACGCTGCCACGCTGCAGCGAACTATAGTCATGACCGCAATCGTCAGGCATGCCGTCCAAGGCACAGTACCTGTCGTTATGAATTGTGCGAGCCCAGCCAAGAGCGACAAAGAGAGCAATAATGGGCCAAGATTCTGCCCAATCACGTCCAATGTGAGATAAATATTAAGGCCGCGCAGCAGTTGGAGCGCCAGCAACGTGTCACGGAACGTGCTCCGGGCCCAGCGAAGCTGTTGGCGCAGATAGGGACCCATGCTGTTGGGAACGACTGTTGCCGCGACGGCCTCCGGGACATACTCTGTTCGAAAGCCTGCTTTCAGCATCAGGATCGTAAGGTGGCGGTCCTCACCGAAGTCGCTCGGCTTCCCTCGAAAGCGCTGCGTCTCGTATTGATCCAGCAGCGAAACAAGCGCGGTTCGCCGGTACATGGCACACGGACCGCAGCAACACATGACGGCACCGAACCGAGCCTGCGCTGCCCGCTCTTCGTTGCAGGCGAGCCAGTATTCCATGTCAATCAACCGCGTCAGCCAAGTTTCATTGCGATTACTAGCCGCCAACTGGCCCATGGCGGCGCCGATCGCTTGATCTTGCATCTTTAGCGCAAGCCTTGTGACGACGTCCGGCGCGAGTATCGTGTCCGAATCTACATTGAGCACCAAATCTCCGCACGAGCGGCGAACCGCCGCAATCTGTGCCTTGCGCTTTCCGACATTCTTTGGGAGCGCAATGAATTCGAACCTCGGATCACCAGCGTATTCCTCGTGTACACCTACGAGGGCATCGCGGTTTCCAGAACCGTCATCAACAACATAGACCTGCAGTTTTCCGGCGTAGTCCTGACTTGCAATGGAAGCCAGGCAGTCCGAGAGGGTGCGAGGAGCCTCGTTGTAGCACGGGATAATGACATCGACGCTCGGCCAAGGCTCACAGCCGGCCGGTTCGCCCGAGGTCGGCGGTACGTTTGTAGGCAGGGTATAAAACACCTGCGCGGTCTTATAGACGGTCGACAGCAGCGCATAAGAGCAGACTGCAACGATACTGGCTGGGGCAAAGAGGTTCATGAGATGTCAGATTTCTCAGTGAATTTGAGGAAGCGAGCGGACAATAAATCCGCGGTCAATGCTGTATTCAGATCGATCGATGCGATGAGGGGCGGGTCGCGCTGACTGATATAATTGCGGGTGCTCTTCATAGCTCTGGACCGTTCCGATCGATCAATGTGCCGGCCGGCCACTCGCTCATTGAGCGTCCAATTGGGAGCACCATGACGAGTACGTCGTCGTCGACTCGCGTGGGAGGCAGATCGAGGTACACGTCCGGGAGGGTTGAACGCACGCGAACGCCCGACAAAATGCTCGCCAAGCCTTTGCGGCAGAACCTCCCAACATGGTTCCGGAGCGCGGGCCGAACCGTGCCGAAAGCGAATGGAACGCCAAGCTGCTGCAGCGCTGGATACATCGCGCTGATCGAATGGGCGATTCCTAGCCCCTCAAGATCCGGACGCACCCCGTATAGACCGAGTTCAGCGACAAGCAGATCAGCGTCGTCAACTTTGATGTATCGGCGCAGCAGGCCCAAGTGAGCCGCTATCCCGTGCACATCATTGCCGATTGCGCGGACCTCCGGCCTCGCACCGGCCCAACTTCGACCGCCTTCGAACTGCTTTCCATTAAAGGCTCCGGTAGGCTCATAGGTCTTCCGGAAGAACTCAGAGAGTTCGAGGTGATCGGAAAGCCGCAACTCATTTTCCCAGCACAACCTCCACTGCACGTCAGAGCGCATGCGAAGACTTCCTCTTTTTCGGGTTCTTTTGTGCACCTCACGCGGCAGAGCAACGCGGTGCATGTCATGTGGGGGGTCTATGAACGACCCGCCCAGATTGGTAAAATTGATTGTTTAGATCGCGAGCATCCACGCTATGGATGTTAAAACCATGCGTTTCGAAGGCCATGATCTGAACCTTCCGGCCGTGCTCGATTGGCCCATAAAGCGACGGCACCGAGGCAGCTGTCGGTGACACAACCTGCTTCAAGAGCGGCCGCCAGCGGCGTGGCTGCGCCTCGTGCCGAAGCAGCGATCAAGCGGAGGATGGGCCCGACTGTTAGGCGTCAGCAAACGCGGCGACCGTTGACGCACGCTGATGATCCATAGGCGATCGCGCAGCTCTGGATCGCGCCGGCGGCAAACAGGTTCCGCGAAGCCTCAGGCTCGACAAGTTGCGGCAAAGGCGGCATCCCGATGGCGCGGCGGTCGCGCTCGGCAACAAGAATCGTCTGGTCGATGCTCGCTGCCTGGCAAGCGGTACTGTCGGTTAAAGCAGCCTTACGGACCTGGAGAGCGAGGAGGAGGGCGCACCTCGGCCTTGCAGCAAAGTGGCAGAGATGGGGAAACGGTCACCCCGTCGCTTCCGAACCTGATGTGTGGACCGCAAAAGCTTCGGCCGACGTCTGGGGCCGTTGAGGTGGAAGCGGGCGAAAACCCGTCGAGGCTCGCCGCGCTGAACATCGAGCCGAATGAAGAAGCCGGATATACGTCAGCAGTTGTGACCATCAACTGGATCCAGCTAACTTGTTGCAATCGGGCGCTCTTATACGTCCACATATAGGGTCAGTTTGACACCACGAAGCGCACAGTGTCTCCAAGTCAACTTCGACAATTCGTTTCATCAGGAAGCGGAAATCGGCTTTCGGAAGCGGGCCAGCAGCCAGTCTTCATTGATCGACGCGCCCCGGCACTCGATGCGTGTCATCTCGGCCAGCGATTTGTTCAGCATGGCGCTCCAAGCAAAGTTGGCCTATTCGGCGGCCTTCGGGAAGTCAATCGCCGGCTCGTCGAGCAAGCCCGGCCTTGCGGAAGTCTCCATAGCCGCATCGGCTGGCGTTCCGCGCCGGAACACCCGACGGAAGAATGCATAGAAGCGGCTGTTCTTGCTACGCGTGAACACCATCA
>NZ_JBVVQA010000061.1:0-15188 GCF_055811455.1 Mesorhizobium sp. WSM4845 | reverse complement strand
TGTGGCTCTTGATCGCCGCGTTCCTGAACCGGCCGAAGCAGCTTGCCGCTCAGCGGTCAAGATTGTTCACGGTCGACTCGTCACAAGACTGAGCGAATCTGCAAGAGCCGTCTGGCTATAGACAGCTTCGCAGGCTTATTTTTTAAGTGCTCCGACATGCGGGTTCGCTTCATCGGACGCATCTTCAACAGGCACGGCGTATCCAGCTTTGACACGATCCATTATCACCATCGTCTTTACCCCCTTAATATCAGGGTTCTCATAGAAAAATCGGCGGGTGAACTGCTCGTAATCTTCCATACTCCGCGCAGTAACATAGAGCACGAAATCGGCGTCTCCGGTGACATAAAAGCCACTGACGACTTCGGCCGACGATTTGATAACCCTCTTGAATCTATCAATGATATCAGCGCGCTCTCGCTCGAGGCTAACCAAAACAAGCATTTGGATTAGCCTTCCAACCGCCTTTGGCGACACGATCGAGACATCGGCCTCAATTATGCCTTCAGCCCGCAACCTCTTCAACCGCCGTTGACAGGCAGTAGCAGACAACCCGGCCATTTCACCGAGAACTTCGGATGTCAGCCGATTGTTTCTTTGCATTATTTCGAGAATACGAGCATCAATTCGATCATAACGCATATTAACCCCAGCGATCAGTCATTTCGCCACGAAATACATGGTTTTATTGAAGGAAAGCGCCCTTCAGTAGTCGGGGCGACGACATCGTAGCACTATCTCGAACCAACTTGCGATTCAAGCCAAAATGCATCGGATGGATTGAACTGGCTCTCGACATACCCATCGTGCGTACGCGCCGATCCTGCTCTCGAAGAGCCGCCCGGATGAGCAAAGTGTGGGACTTTTGAGGCATTCGAGCCGTAGTCACGGTGCACGGCGCCGAAAGCTGGGGGCGGTGGAAGAGAATGCTCACCTTGAACCCGCAAAGGATACCGACTTGCGCCACGTCCCAAGGCGTATCGGTTCCGGCAGCGAGCGTGGTCCCTGCAGGGCACTTGTTGCTGAGTGTCGAAGCGAAGCGCAAAGTCCGCGTTTCGCTTCGATGTGGAATATTGCGCAATCTGACCGGCGCGCTTGAGGCGCGCCGGCACTGCGCCTGGTGGGACGGGGCAAGCCGGAGGCGCATGCCGAGTTAGTCAGCTTGCGATAGGCCGAGAGCTGCGAAACTGACGCTGGACCAACTTTGCATCGAGTGTTTGCAGGAAAAAACCTCAACGCCTGGAGTAGGTGCAGAATTTCGACATTACAGGCACCCCTGTTGAAGAGATTCGGTCCACAGCTGGTGTAATCTCTTCATAATAGAAGCGGTTGGACTAACCAAAAAAGGAGGAGGAATTATGAATCGCAGACATTTCCTGACGACGTTGTCCACTGTCGCAATTGCGGCGCCATACGTAAGCCGCCGGGCTTGGGCGCAGTCTCCGGGCGAGCTACGGGTCCAGCTCTACGGCGGCGATGTCGGAAAGGCGAACATAGAAGCGTATGCGAAGCCGTTCGAAGCCGAAACCGGAATCAAAGTCATCCCGATCACCGACGACATGAGCTTGCCGCAGCTTGATCTCATGGTGACCCAGAATAATGTCACGGTTGATGTTGTTGGTTTGAGTCCAGCTACAAACCTTGTGGCGGCTCAGAAGGGATACCTCGAGAAGATAGACTATTCTATATATCGAAAGGAAGAGCTAGACGCGATACTAGAGTTTGCTAAGCAACCATACGGCGTCGCTGGAGAGGTTTATTCTTGGGTTATGTTCTATAATAAGGAGCATTTTCCCGCCAATAAGCCGCGGCCGACTTCGTGGGCCGAATTCTGGGACGTCGAGAAGTTTCCCGGCGTTCGTACCCTCGAGACCGGCCAGTATGGTACTGAAGGCCCTTGGGAGGAAGCGCTTCTGGCGGACGGCGTGACTGCGGATGCCCTCTACCCAATGGACATTGATCGCGTTTTCGCCAGCTTGGACAAGATCAAACCGCATATCCGCAAGTGGTGGACGACTGGGTCGGAAGTCCAACAAATGCTGCGTGAAAAGGCGGCAGATATCGGAAATTGCTATGACGGGCGGGCGGCTTTGTTGATCGACGAGGGCGCTCCCCTTGAGATCACTCGGAATCAGGCCAAGTTGACATGTGATTACTGGGGGGTAGTCAAGGGCAGCCCCAATGCGCACAATGCGCAGAAATTTATTGAATTCGCCACCCGTGCCAAGAATCAAGCGGCTTTCGCCCAACGCATCGCCTACGGCCCGCCTAACCTTAATGCATATAAGATGATTCCGGAGGAGAGGGGGCGTCGACTCTCTACCCACCCTGACAACTTGGCCAGCGGCATTCTCATTAACACAAAGTGGTATAGCGAGATCGGATCGGACGGCCTGTCCAACGCCGAGCGGCTCCGCGACCGCTGGAACCAGTGGATCCTTCTCTAATCTCGGCTCCATTTGGAGGCAGGCGAAGTGGCCGCACGATATCTGGCGGTCACATTCGCATAGTTCTGGAGCAATCGCAGTGAACGTTTACGTCAAAAACCGCATCCAGTCCGGCGAGGATCAAGTTTTGGAGAGCAGCCTCGTTCCCACGCAAATTGAATTTCGCAATGTCAGCAAGATGTACGGGGCGGTCGCCGCTGTCAGGGATTTGTCCCTTAGTGTTGGGCGCGGCGAGTTCCTTACGGTTCTCGGTCCGAGCGGTTCGGGCAAGACTACAACGCTGATGCTGCTTGCCGGGTTCGAAGCTCCCACCAAGGGCGAGATCCTGATCGCGGGAAAGTCCGTCGGCTCGGTGCCTTCCTACCAGCGCGACCAGGGCGTCGTCTTCCAAAGTTATGCCCTGTTCCCGCACCTGTCCGTTCGCAAGAACTTGGAATTTCCGCTTGAGATGCGAGGCATAAAGGCTGGCGAGAGATTAGCTCGGGTCGATCGCATCCTTGAGCGCGTGCACCTCGGTGAGCTGAGTGGCCGGATGCCAGTTCAACTCAGTGGCGGCCAGCAGCAGCGCGTGGCGCTTGCCCGCGCCCTCATCGCAGATCCGCCGGTCCTTCTTCTCGACGAGCCGCTCAGCGCGCTGGACCGTAACCTGCGCGAGGAGATGCAGGGCGAGATTAAGAAGCTCCACCAGGAGTTCGGCATCACAACTATCTGTGTGACACACGATCAGGAAGAGGCGCTCACATTATCAGATCGTATCGTCGTCATGCGCGCTGGGCAAATCGAGCAGACGAACACGCCGGAGGCCTTGTATGATCGGCCGGCCACGCGCTTCGTGGCAAGTTTTCTAGGCGAAGCCAACTTCTTGGAATCCCCTTTTTTCGAGATCGAATCCGATCCTCCGCAACCGACCGGCACTGTTCCAATGATCCGGCCGGAGCGCCTTGGTATTACCGCTTCGACAGCGCCGCTGAGGTCCGATGCTGCTCGGCGCCATTCCGTCACTGGCACCGTAGACGATATGATCTATGCTGGCCCGGTGCGCAAATATAATGTGCGGGTGGGGAGTTGCGTTCTCATCGTGCGCGAGCATGTGTCCTCGGGACAGCATACCTTTCAACGGGGTGACGAGGTGAGGCTTGACTGGCTGCGGTCCGACGTCCGCTTCGTTGCGGACTGAAATGCCAAGAGGGCAACGCGGATGAAGATGCTTCAGAAACTCGGCCGGATCCCTATCGGACTTACTTTACCGGCGCTCGCCATCCTGCTCGTCGTGATGGGCATACCGATGGTTCGGCTCTTCCTAGTAAGCGTTAATGCGCCAGCCTTCTCGTTCGCCAACTATCAGGCTTTTTTTAGCCAGCCGGCAAATGTCCGTGTGCTCTTTCAGACGATCGAGGTGAGCGCAGTGGCCACGGCCCTCTGCGTTATCATAGGTTACCCCGCAGCCTATCTTATCTCGGCTGCCCCCAAGCGCTTGCAATTGACGCTCATTGTGCTTGTCATCATCCCCTATCTGACCAGTTTCTTGGCGCGTACTTATGCATGGGTCGTAATCCTCGGCGATCACGGTTTGATCAATACTTTGTTGCTAAATGGTGGCTTTATTTCCAGTCCGCTGCCGCTTATCTATAACCGTATGGCCGTTTATATCAGCATGGTTCACATTATGCTGCCTATGATGATCCTGCCTCTGGTCAGTGTCATGATGGGCATCGATAGGTCGCTGATGGCGGCTGCCCGCAGCATGGGTGCACGGCCGTTCGCCGCCTTCTGGCGCGTTTTCTTCCCTCTCAGCATGCCTGGCGTGCACAGCGGTTCCTTATTGGTGTTTGTTATCTGCCTTGGCTTCTATATCACGCCGGCAGCCTTGGGAGGGCTGGGAGACGCTATGCTGTCGACTTTCATAGCGTCACAGGTGCAGACCTCCTTTAACATCGCGCGCCTCGCGGCCTCGGCCTTTATTCTACTGGCAGTCGCCTGTGTCGTGCTCTCTATGTTGGGTCTCGATCTTTCAGATACGCAAGGCCGGACGGCGCAACGAACGCAGCGGGCTTGGCAGAGTCGGCTACCCTCATTCGGCCCGCTGAGACGCTACTTTGGTGAGCGTGCCAATCGTTATAGGGCTAAGCGCTGGACGACGAACCTCTACCAAGCCGGTACCGAAGGCCGCTGGTCGATCGTAGAAACGTTGTACATTATCCTTGTCATGATTTATTTGCTGTTCCCTGGCGTCGTCGTCATAATCATGTCGTTCAGTGCTGGAAATTATCTGGAGATGCCGCCCTCGGCCCTTTCACTGAGGTGGTACCGCTCCTTCTTCGAAGAACCCTCCTGGAACGGTGCCGCATGGACCAGCATCCAGATCGGCGTTATGGTTACCGTCCTGTCGACGATCGTGGGGACGCTCGCCGCCTACGGCCTCAGCCGCGCCTCTTCGCAACTACGCGGCTCCCTGACCATCGTAATCTTGGCGCCGATCACCTTTCCGAGCATTGTCGTTGCCATTGCTGCCTACATCGGGTTAGTTAATCTTGGGCTGATCGGAACAAAGACCGGCATCGTCCTATCGCACAGCATTGGAGCCATCTGCTATGTCGTTGTGATCGTCTCGGCTACTCTGGCGACGTTCGACCGGCGGCTTGAACAGGCAGCGAAGAGCATGCGGGCAGGACCACTGCAGACATTCATGCGAGTTACACTGCCGCTGATCCGGCCAGGCATCATCGGAGGCGCCGTGTTCGCATTCATCCACTCCTTTGACGAGGTCGTCATCTCGTCAATGGTGAGCGGGTTTTCGATCCGTACCTTGCCACTAAAGATGTGGGAGAACATGCGCAACGAGATCGACCCGACAATAGCTGCGGTGGCGTCGCTGTTAATACTTCTCCCTATTCTTTGGCTCGGGGCTCTATATGTCTTCTGGTGGCGGTCGAGGCCGAAGGCCCAATCTCCAATAACTGTCCAAAGTTCTATTGTAGGTCGAAAGACCAGAGCCTCGTAAAACCAAACCCGACAGCCAATGGGGAGACAAACTCCTGCAGCCCGATTTCCCGTGCCGAGCCACGGATCAGGTGCTTCATTCACGATGTCACGATGGATTGGTATGGCTGGCTTGGCCACTGGGAGAACCCGGATGTCTGCGCGTATTACGAAGCGGAGAACAGCTACGCGGAGCAAGCGACAGGGCTCAAGGCAGCTCCTCGCGGAGATCGAAGGGCGTCGGCCTTGCGAGGGCGCCTCGCCAGCGTTCCAAGTTGGCCTTCGAGTACTTCCAAGGACAGAGTGGCGCCTCCGGCGTGCTGGCGCCTGCCGCTGACCGGAGGCTCGACGAGCTTGTTCTCGAGCCGAACGCCATTCCCCGGTCGAGGCCTTCTATTCGGTCGGGGTCTTCGAGCCGAGCGAGGACGGGCGTTACGTGGCCTTTAGTTCTAACCTCGTCGAGGTCGAGCGCTACGAGTTGAGAGTGCGGGACATGGTCGATAGCCGGGACGTCTGGCGCTACTTGGGCCGCGCCGGGCGGATTGTCTGGGCCGATCGAGCGGCGGCAGCACCATCAGATTGAAGTCCGAATCTCCGAAATGGTGTCGAGGAAGCCAACGAGCGACTGGAGTAGGGGTTCGGGGTTCTGATAGCGACGCGCGGTCGTTCCTCGACGCACGTACGATCTCGGACGTGTCCTCTCGCGTTCAGAGAGGCGCAGCAGAGGTATTGTGTCTTCCCGCCGACGAGCCGGAGGCAAGTGGCGCCGGATCGTGAGTCATGAACTTGGGCACGAGATCTATGCCGAGCACTGGGAGACAGATTGCTGTTTCGGGTACCGCGATCGAGAACGCATTACCCACACAGAATGAGCGCCGCTGCCGAGGGGCTCGTTCAGCGGGGTTCGCCAGCCACGACGGCCTGGTCAGGCGGCAAAGACCTCAACTGCTCGGCGATTGAGGCAGCAAATGTTGTAGGCAAACGTCGCCTCTCGCTTGCGCATCAAGCGAATACTCAAGAATGAGCTCGGCGCTGTATATTGTTTTGTTATCGACTTGAAGCCGAGCGTGTCCGACCTCGATACGCCGGCGTCCTGTTCGATCTGATCCGTTGAAGTATTTGCTCTCGTGGATGCTGGTCGGCAATAAGTGAGCGTGACGGGCGATCCCGCAGAAGGCTTCGGAAATTATCGCCGCTTGATGGCCATTGTAGCCGTCGAAGACGAATGCACTGGACGGTTGTCAACGCTCCCGCGCTTTCCGAAGGAAACGTTTACCTGTTTAATAGGGGCCCGCTTAGCGGGCGTGGCAGTCGATTTCGCAGTGTAGTGAAGGCGTATAGCGCGTCCAGCTTGAATTAGGTTTCCTAGCCCTTTGGTTATACGGTCGAGAGTCGGCCTCCAGGCTGGCCAACAGGTTTGTGACAGCGACACAGTTCAACGTGTGTCGCATGAAAGCTCCTCACGCCCCGGGTCAGGTGCAGGATTTCGGCTGCCAAAGGCCCAATTTAGAGAAAGTCAGCCTGAAAGCCCAGTAATATCTGTGCGAAGACGAAAGTGCAAGGTGCGAGGCAATGAGCTCTTGGATGAAGCGCAAACGGTTCCTGCAGACGACGTTGTCCACCATCGTCGATCTGGGCGCCCTACCTCCAGTAGGCGAGCTTCGGCCTAAATCCGGGCGAGCTGCGAGCACAGCTCGACGGCGGCGATACCGCAAAGACGAAAATTGAAGCTTCTGTAAGGCCGTCCAAACCGTGGCCGGCCCGAGATCTGAGGGGTCAAAAAAGTTGGATGTCAACTGCCAAAAATGCCGCCAGTAAAATTGCATCGTTGGACGCGGTGGGGCAAGCCGAAGCGGTTCACGGAGGCGATATTTCGCCGCTTGATCTCGTCGATGCGGCCATTGGGCGCATCGAAAAATGTGAGGGTTTGATCGGCGCCCTGGTCCATCAACGCTTCGATGCTGCCTGTGCTGAAGCGTCAAGTATGCCGAGAGACCGGCCTTTCCCTGGTGTTCCCATACTGCTCAAGGACAGCAGCTCCGCAGCTCAAGTCGGCATTCCGCGCTTCGCGGGTAACCGCATTCTGAAAGAGAATCCCCTCGTCGCAACCGTTGATACTCCCGTTGGCAAGTGCCTGCGCGACGCCGGGTTCATTACGCTTGGTGTGAGTAAGGCTCCTGAAGCTGGCTGGTACACGGATACTCAGCCGATTGCCTTCGGGCCGACCCGTAACCCGTGGGCGCTCGATCGATCAGTCGGCGGTTCGTCCGGTGGCGCGGCCGCAGCAGTTGCTAGTGGCATGGTGCCGGTGGCACATGGCTCCGAGGACGGCGGTTCAATCAGAATTCCCGCGTCCTTCTGCGGTGTGGTCGGCTTTAAGCCCACTCGAGGACTCGTGCCCCTCTCCGAACCAAATTTATCGCGTGCAATGCATAATTTTGTGCTCTGCCGGACAATTCGTGATGCCGCCGCGCTGTTGGATCTCCTAGCCGTTGGAAATCCCCGAGCGCTGTATTGGGCCTCCTCAACCCGTCGCTATGCCCGTGCGGTCGCGGAGGCCGAAGAATTGCCGCGTCTGCGGGTGGGTGTGGCGCGCAGTATGGGTGGGGTGGAGGCGCGCGTCGACTGTCAACGCGCCGTAGATGCAACCATTCCATTGCTTGAGGAGCTAGGTTGCGAGGTCATCGACGGGGCTGTTCCTCCTCTCAATCAGGAAGACGCCATCCCGACATACGCACTGTTGCTCAAGGTCAGCGGCGAGGCTGCTTTCCGCGGGCTGCAAAAGATAGTGGGCCGGCCGTTGAGTCCCGATGATGTTGAGCCTTTCATCTGGTACATGGGACACCCCAAGGGGCCGACTGTCACGGCGCTGGAATATCTGGATGCGAGCGAGCGCAGGAGAGCCTGGGCTGCCGAGGTCATGAACTGGTGGAACGACTTCGATCTGTTGCTGTCGCCGACTGTTTGCGAGCCGCCACGTACCCTGCAATCGCATGCTGAGGAAACGCCAGAAGAGACGCTGGTCACAGTGACTAGGCAAATGGCGTTTGCGGGTCCGTTCAACGAGACAGGCCAGCCGGCGATCTCGCTGCCTCTCCAATGGAGAGATGATGGTCTGCCGATAGGCATTCAATTGGTCGCTGACATGGGCAAAGACGAGCTTCTTCTCGCCGTAGCGGCCCGACTTGAGGCGCTCAAGCCCTGGAAGGACAGGCGGCCTTCGATCTGCATTTGAAGCGCTTGCGGTAACACGCGTACGTAGAAAATGCAGGCTAAACTTAAGCAATCACCCTTGGCTGTTTTGTCGCATTGCTGTCGTTGCCTCAATAAATATCGGAGCCATACACCAGGCGATGTCAACTATAGGCCAAGCTGCTGACAGCAATACTTGTTGCTTGGCAACACAAGCGATAGTTGCTTTGAAAGAGTGCATAACCGCCGATAGAACTAGCCGTATCTAGGGCTCTCTGCAAAATAGATTCAGAGACTTAAGGGAGGTAAGAATGGACGAATTGCAAATCAGTCGCCGTGCCGTCATGAAAGCAATGCTGGTCGGATCGGCAGCGCCATGGATTATGAGTTCAAGAGCGTTAGCCTCGTCGTGCGACGATCATATTGTGCGCGTCGCCTCGATGAGCACGCCCGATTCCATGAATCCGTTTGCTACTTGGGGCTCGTCCGTGCCCACAGTATGTACTTATGATTTCCTGGTTGGGGTGGACGCCCAGCGGCACCCGGACCGTAAAGGTTTCGCGAAGTCGTGGTCCGTTGCCGGCGACAAGCTCACCTGGACTTTCAAAAGCTGGCCCGGCATGAAGTGGTCGGATGGCCAACCAGCCACAGCGAGGGATGCCGCTTTTACCTACAATTACATGCGTGACTCCATTGGTAAGCCCGACGAGTTGAACCTCGGCTGGAACAACACCAGCGGTCTTGAGAACGTCGAGTCTATCACCGCACTCGATGATGAGACTCTTCAAATCGTGACCAAGAAGCCGAACCGCTGGCCAATTGAAAACACAACGTTGATTGTTCCCGCGCACATCTGGAAGGACATCAGTTATGCCGATGCGCGGAGCACCTTTCGCAACGACCCGCCGCTGGTGGGCACGGGGCCAATGATCCTTGAAGAGTTTCAGCAAGGTCAGTTTGCGCGCTTTACGCCAAATCCGTATTTCCGCACAGGGCAGCCAAAAACGGCCGGCTTAATTATCCAATTCTTCACTACGATCGATCCGATTTCGCAAGGTTTGAAAAGCGGCAGCCTCGACTATGGGTCTGGCTTAACGGCTGCCCAACTGGCGGATCTCTCGAAGGATCCCAACATCGTAATTGGCGAAGCGAGCGTCGAGCAACGGAATTATTTGGCCTTCAACACCCTTTCCGGGAACGGGGCGGGCAGCACCAAGGCGTTACAGGATCCGGCGTTTCGCGATGCGATCGGCTACGCGATCGACCAGAAGGCTATAGTCGACCGCGCTCTGCGCGGGCACGGCGACCCCGGCGTTGGGCTGGTGATGCCGGTGGTTAGGGATTATTACTCGGATCTCAGTGACATCAGACGTCACTTCGATCTTGCGGAGGCGGGGCGCCGGCTCGATGCGGCCGGCTATCGGGACACAAACGGCGACGGCGTCCGTGAGGACAAGGAGGGAAAGAGCTTTCAACTCGAGCTTATAACCGGAACAGCCTCGGGCAACATAGAAATGCCAATCGCGGCCGTGCAGCTTATTGCTGGCTGGCTGGGACAAATTGGCATCCCCATATCAGTGACCCAACTGGACTCCGGGGCCCTGGGCGCCCGGTATGCAGCCCCTGATCAAGGAGGTGGAGGCTGGGATCTGCTCGTTACCGGCTCCTGGCTGTCTCCATCTCCTCATGACCTACTCATCATCGGCAGCAGTAAATCCATCGGTGGCAAGAACAGATCGTACTGGACAAATAAGGAATTTGACAAGCTCGTAGCGGAGGTCGAAGTCACGGTCGATCTTGCGAAGAGCAAGGAACTGGTCGATCAGGCGGCACGTCTCATCTACACCGACGCGCCCTACATCATGTTGTGCTACCCGTCTGTGATCGACGCTCATCGGAAGGATTGCTTCCAAGACTGGGGGCTGGATACGGCTGCTTCGTGGAGCTATTTCCCCTATGATCGGTTGAGGCCAGTCTAATGGCTGGGGGTGGGCTTGGTGGCTGGACGAGCCGACGTATTGTGGGGATCCTGATCAGGGCGGTAATAACGCTTTTGATGGTGGCGACGCTGAACTTCATTCTGTTCAGGGTCATTCCAGGCGATCCTGCAGAGCTTCTGCTTGGGGGCGCTCGCGTCAGCGTGAATGCAGAGCAGATCGAGGCGCAGCGCCAGAACTGGGGCCTCGATCGCCCGCTTTTTCCGGATCAGGTGATCGACTACTTGTCGGCGACTCTCCGCGGCGATTTGGGCTACAGCTACAAGTTCAGGGGCAGGCATGTCGCCGACCTTATTTTGGAGCGCCTGCCGGCAACAATTGCCCTGGTTGGTCTGGCCCAATTCATTGCCATTTTGTGCGGGGTTATGCTTGGCCTATTTGCCGGTTGGCGCAGAGGAGGAGCTTTCGACCGTGTCGCCACGGGAGCCTCTCTGGCACTCTATTCAACACCGGCTTTCTGGCTCGGCATGCTTTTGGTGGTGATCTTCAGTACGGCATTGGGCTGGCTTCCGGGCTATGGTATCTATTCACCCGGCGCTAGCATCGGCCCTGCTGACAGGTTCCTCGACTACTTGCGGCATCTCGTACTTCCGGTCACGGCGGTGGCCCTTGGACTCATCGGCCAATACGTCGTGGTCGCTCGTGCTGCGATGAGCGACGTTGTCACCGAGGATTACATGGTGACCGCACGGGCCAAGGGGCTCACCAATGGCCAGATGCTGATGCGTCATGCATTTCGTAATGCGATGCTGCCGGTGGTCACCTTAATTACGCTCAATCTCGGTTATGTGGTTGCCGGTGCCATCACCGTCGAAGCCGTCTTCGCGTGGCCGGGGATCGGCGGCCTCACGGTCGAGGCGCTCAACGCGCGGGATTACCCAGTTCTTCAAGGGATATTCCTGTTGCTCGGTGCGTCGATCGTTGGTGCAAATCTCCTGGCCGATCTTGCCTACGGCATTCTTGATCCGCGAGTCCGGCAATGAGTGAAAGTCTCGTTCCATATTCGCCGCGTAGCCGGGCGCAAGCGATCAAGGGCTATCTACGCCAATTTATTGGCCACGGTGGGGCTCAACTCGGCCTGTTGTGTCTGGTGTTCTTCCTTGTGCTGGCTGCGGTGCCCAATATCCTCGTGGGCCAACTTGAGACTGCAGGTACTGCGACCGGCGACTTCCTCGCGCCCCCATCAGGCCAGCATCTGCTCGGGACCGACGAGGTGGGGCGGGACGTGCTTAATATGGTCGTCCATGGTGCCCGGATCTCGCTTACGATCGCGCTGCTGGCGACCGTGATCAGCCTCATCCTCGGGACTTCGATCGGTATCACGGCTGGCTACTATGGTGGCAGGGTTGACGTCTGGCTGATGCGCTTGACGGACTTCTTGTTCGTCATGCCCTCCTTCGTGCTGGCGCTGGTCATCACACCCGTGGTTCTCGAGGTGATGGGGCGCGGCGGAGAAATCCTCGGCTTCCGTCCTTCCCTTTTCGTGATCATTGTCGTTATCGGTATGACAAGCTGGGCGTTCGTCGCCCGTGTCATTCGCAGCCAGACACTGTCGTTTAAGGAGCGAACATTCATTGATCGCGCTCGCGTTGCGGGCAGCAGCAATTTCAGCATCATGGTGCGGCACATCCTTCCCAATCTCGTGCCGCAAATAGCAGCCAATGGAGCTCTGGTCGTCGCCGGCGCAATCTATGTCGAGACATCACTCTCGTTCCTTGGTCTTGGCGATCCGCTGCAGCCTTCATGGGGCACTTTACTGTCGCTCGCTCAGCGCGCCGGCGCCGCCAGTGCTGGAGCTTGGTGGTACCTGGGCGCCCCCGGGCTGTGTGCGCTCACGGTTTCGCTTAGCTTCGTCCTGATTGGCAATGGCCTCGACGACACGTTCAATCCACGGCGGAGGGTGATCCCATGACAAACTCCTGCCAAGACAAGGCACCGCTTCTGGAAATCGACCGGCTCTCTGTCGACTATGGGCTCAAGGGCGTTTCTTCGCGAGCAATCGACGACGTAAACTTCGCGCTCCGAGCCGGAGAGGCCGTTGGCCTCGTTGGTGAGTCTGGCAGTGGCAAGACCACGACCGCGATGGCGATCGCTGGTCTAC
Organism: Mesorhizobium sp. WSM4845; assembly: GCF_055811455.1. NCBI lineage: Bacteria > Pseudomonadati > Pseudomonadota > Alphaproteobacteria > Hyphomicrobiales > Phyllobacteriaceae > Mesorhizobium > Mesorhizobium sp. WSM4845. The sequence goes on along the minus strand of NZ_JBVVQA010000061.1, from coordinate 2,472 downwards.
TATCGCCCAACGCGCGGGTTAGAGGCGGCCAAGTGCGCTATCGTGGTAACCGACTTCCGATCGACGACGATGCGGCGATGCGGCCGCATCGCTGGAGCGAAACGTCCGTTGTCTTCCAGGGCGCGATGAATGCGCTTAATCCCGTTCACCGCATCATCAAGCAGATCGCCGAGCCGTGTATGCTGAAGCTCGGCATGTCGCGGGACCAAGCGACGGTCAGGGCCAAGGAGTTGCTTGAGTTGGTTGGCATCCCGGCGGATCGTGGTTCTGCCTATCCCCACGAATTGTCGGGCGGAATGCGACAAAGGGTGATGATTGCCATGGCTCTGGCTTGTCGCCCCTCAATCGTCATCGGCGATGAGCCCACCACGGCGCTCGACGTTATCACACAGGCTCAGATCCTCAAGCTGCTAGGGGAGTTGCGATCCCAGCTTAACCTGGCCTTGATTTTGATCACCCACGACCTTTCTGTGGTGGCTGAGTCTTGTGATCGCGTGATGATCATGTACGCCGGCCGGATAGTCGAGGACGGCACTGTCACTGAGATTTTCTCCAATCCTAAGCACCCGTACACCAGACTGCTGATCGATTCGATTCCGAACCCAGCGAGCGGCAAAAAGATGATCCGGCCAATACCCGGTGATCCCCCCAACTTGATCAATCGACCTCCGGGCTGTGCTTTCCATCCACGCTGCCCGTTCGTCATGGGAGTATGTGCGACCGAAGTCCCCAGCTTCGATAGAAATAAGGGGGGACACGTCGCCTGTCACCTTCACCGGTCCTCGCAAGACAAGGTTGCAGTTCATGCCTGACCGCGCCGACATCCTGAGCCTGCAGAACCTGCAGGTCCATTTTCCTATCCAGGGGGGACTGTTCGACCGTGTCCTGGGCCGACCTGCCAGCACCGTACGCGCGGTGGACGGGATTGATCTCAACGTCGGACGGGGTGAGATCGTAGCCCTGGTCGGAGAATCGGGAAGCGGCAAGACGACGGTGGGCCGCGTCATCACCAAGCTCGCCCAGCTGACAGGCGGCAGGTTGCTGTTCGAGGGCCACGACATGACGTCGGTAGAAGGCTTCTCGGCTTTGCGTCCTTACCGGCGTCGCGTGCAAATGATCTTTCAGGATGCTTATCAGGCGCTCAATCCGCGACACACCGTATTCGACATCGTGGCGGAGCCGTTGCGGTCACTGCGGCTGGTCGATAATGGCAAACAGCTCGCACAGCGAGTGAGCGAAGCGCTTGCGTCCGCTGGGCTCAATCCTCCCGGCGATTTCTTCGCCCGCTTCCCGCACGAGTTGTCTGGCGGGCAGCGTCAACGGGTCGTGATTGCCGGAGCGCTTGCCGTCCGGCCGGAACTCATCGTTGCGGATGAGCCTGTCTCGATGCTGGATGTCTCAATACGAGCACAGATTCTGCAGGTCCTCGTGGACCTGCGCGACAGAAACAACCTGGCGCTGCTCTTCATCACCCATGACCTGCCGCTCGCCTGGTTGATCGCCGACCGGATTGCTGTCCTGTACCTTGGGCGGCTGGTCGAGATCGGCAGCGCCGATGAGATCACATTCAACCCTCGCCATCCGTATACAGTCGCTCTGCGAAGCGCCACGCCGCAGATTGGCAGCGAGACAGACCGCAGCGAGCTGTGCACCCTGCACGGCGAGGTTCCAAGTGGCGCCCGCGTGCCGAAGGGCTGCCGTTTCCATCCGCGTTGTCCGCTGGCCTTCGACCGCTGCAAAGAGGAGGAGCCGCCCGCCCTCGAAGTGGGGCCACAACACATGTCAGCGTGCTGGCTGACACAATGAAGGCCGGCCCGGCGCTCAAACTTTGGACTGCAGTCGACGTCAATTATCGGCCAGGAGAGTAGTTTCGGATCGCACTAGTCTATCGCAGCATGCGTCAGTGCGGAATCCGGGAAGGCCCCGCAATGCCGATGTTTGTGGGGATCCGGATCGGCTGCCGCGTTGAACGTCGGCTGGGTTAGATTTCGTCCAAATTGCAGGCAAGGCATCGCCGCAGAGATACTGACAGTTACTCTAGCCCACCCTCACCTACGAACGGATCGCCTTCAAGATCGAAGAAAACATCCCGGAAGAGGGCTGCGGAAGACATGTCATTCCAAAAACCTTCGACAACAGGCAATAGCTCATGCAGCGTCTGCCCGGCGGCCCGCAACCTGAAGTCGGGTCGGTCGCGCAGGCAACGGCCCTCGCGGCGGAGCTCAAGCTCATCCAGAATACGGGAAATCTGAATCTGCCAGATCTCGAACAACTACAGTCGTAACCTCACATCATTCCGGCATGATTTCTGAGAAAATTAAGGTTGAAATGATGATCGCCAAAGAAATAATATTCACTGAGTCTGCAAGAGACTCAGTGTATTATCGCTATCGGATCAGTCGACCGTGAAGAATTCGGAAGCTGCTGATATTCCATGGGAATAGTCTACTTTTCAGGCTTCCGAATTGCAGG
>NZ_JBVVQA010000060.1:0-16755 GCF_055811455.1 Mesorhizobium sp. WSM4845 | reverse complement strand
GCGCCCGGCTGGGCGGGGGCTGGTTGGGCGGGCGCGGTGTCCTGCGCCATCGCTGGCGACAGCGACAGCGCCGTCAGCCCGAATGCCAGGCCAAGGCTGGCGAGCGACGCGCGGCGGAACAATAAGGACATACGATTAACTCCAATGGGGGATAGCTAGGGCGGGATGGCTTCCAGACCAGCCGGATTGTGGCGGAATTTGGCACGGTCGTCAGGGCCAGCGCGCCGTTGACATCGATTGAGCCCCCTCTTATCTGTCCAACGACTTTGCGTCCAGAACCGTTTTCCGGGCGCTTTTTGCGTTTGTCCGCGTTTCACGTGGATTTGATGGGGCCGGCCGGCACCCGTCGCAACGACTTGGAATGCTATCGAAAGGACCATTGAATGGTCAGTTTTGGCGGTCTCGCCCGTAAGGTTTTCGGCTCCTCCAACGATCGCCGGGTCAAGTCGACCCGACCGCGTGTCGAAGCGATCAACGCCATGGAAAACGAGATGCGGGCGCTCTCCGATGCCGAACTGACGGCCCGCACGGAAAAATTCCGCCAGGACGTCGCCAACGGCGCCAGTCTCGACGATCTCCTGGTGCCGGCCTTCGCCACCGTGCGCGAAGCGGCGCGCCGCGTGCTCGGCATGCGCCCGTTCGACGTGCAGCTGATCGGCGGCATGGTGCTGCACAATGGCGGCATCGCCGAGATGCGCACCGGCGAGGGCAAGACGCTGGTCGCCACGCTGCCCGTCTATCTCAACGCGCTCGCCGGCAAAGGCGTCCATGTCGTCACCGTCAACGACTATCTTGCCACACGCGACTCCGAATGGATGGGCCGCGTCTACAAATTCCTCGGCCTTACCGTCGGCGTCATCGTCCATGGCCTGTCCGACGAGGAACGCCATGCCGCCTACGCCGCCGACGTCACCTACGCCACCAACAATGAGCTCGGCTTCGACTATCTGCGCGACAATATGAAATACGAGCGCGCCCAGATGGTGCAGCGCGGCCACAGCTACGCGATCGTCGACGAGGTCGATTCCATCCTCGTCGACGAGGCGCGCACGCCGCTGATCATTTCCGGTCCGCTCGAGGATCGCTCGGAAATGTACAATACCATCGACGCCTTCATGCTGAAGCTCGAGCCGGCCGACTATGAGATCGACGAGAAGCAGAAGACCTCGATCTTTACCGAGGAAGGCACCGAGAAGCTGGAAAACCTTTTGCGCGACGCCGGCCTGCTCAAGGGCGAGTCGCTCTACGACGTCGAGAACGTCGCCATCGTCCACCACGTCAACAATGCGCTCAAGGCGCACCAGCTGTTCCAGAAGGACAAGGACTACATCGTGCGCAACGGCGAGATCGTCATTATCGACGAATTCACCGGCCGCATGATGCCGGGCCGCCGCTATTCGGAAGGCCTGCACCAGGCGCTCGAGGCCAAGGAGCATGTGGCGATCCAGCCCGAGAACCAGACGCTCGCCTCCGTCACCTTCCAGAACTATTTCCGCCTCTACAAGAAGCTCGCCGGCATGACCGGCACGGCGCTGACCGAGGCCGAGGAATTCGCCAACATCTACAATCTCGACGTCACCGAGATCCCGACCAATCTGCCGGTCATCCGTATTGACGAGGACGACGAGGTCTACCGGACCGTCGAGGAGAAGTACAAGGCGATCGTCAGGGAGATCAAGGAAGCCCGCGAAAAAGGCCAGCCTACCTTGGTCGGAACCACCTCGATCGAGAAATCCGAGCTGCTGGCCGCACGCCTGCGCAAGGAAGGTTTTACCGATTTCGAGGTGCTGAACGCCCGCCACCATGAGCGCGAGGCGGCGATCGTCGCCCAGGCGGGAAAACCCGGCGCCATCACCATTGCCACCAACATGGCCGGCCGCGGCACCGACATCCAGCTCGGCGGCAATGCCGACATGCGCATCGCCGAGGAGCTTGGCGACATGCCGGCCGGCCCCGAGCGCGACGCCAGGGAAAAGGCAATCCGCGACGACGTCGCCCGGCTGAAGGAGAAGGCGCTCGCCGCCGGCGGCCTCTACGTGCTCGCCACCGAACGCCATGAATCGCGCCGCATCGACAACCAGTTGCGCGGCCGCTCGGGCCGCCAGGGCGATCCCGGGCGCTCAAAATTCTTCCTGTCGCTGCAGGACGATCTGATGCGCATCTTCGGCTCCGAGCGCATGGACGGCATGCTGCAGAAGCTTGGCCTCAAGGAAGACGAGGCGATCATCCACCCCTGGATCAACAAGGCGCTGGAAAAGGCGCAGAAGAAGGTCGAGGCGCGCAACTTCGACATCCGCAAGAACCTGCTGAAATATGACGACGTCTCGAACGACCAGCGCAAGGTGGTGTTCGAGCAGCGCCTCGAGCTGATGGACGGTGAAGGCCTGTCCGAGACCATCGCCGAAATGCGCGAGGGCGTCATCGAGGAGGTCGTCGCCAAGGCTATTCCCGAAAACGCCTATGCCGAGCAGTGGAACGTCGCTGGCCTCAAGGCTGAGGTCGCCGAATTCCTCAATCTCGACCTGCCAATCGAGGACTGGGTGAAGGAAGAGGGCATTGCCGAGGACGACATCCGCGAGCGCATCAGCCAGGCCGCCGAGACCGCTGCCAAGGAGCGTGCAGAGCGCTTCGGCCCCGACGTGATGGCCTATGTCGAGCGCTCCGTGGTGCTGCAGACGCTCGACCATCTGTGGCGCGAGCACATCGTCAACCTCGACCACCTGCGCTCGGTCGTCGGCTTCCGCGGCTACGCCCAGCGCGATCCGCTGCAGGAATACAAGGGCGAGGCGTTCGAGCTGTTCCAGGCGATGCTGGGCAATCTGCGCCAGGCCGTCACCGCGCAATTGATGCGCGTCGAGCTGGTCCGCCAAGCCGCCGAAGCGCCGCCGCCCGAGGCGCCCGACATGTTCGGCAGTCATCTCGACGGCACCACCGGCGAGGACGATTTTGATGGCGGCGAGACCGGCCTTCTGGTTCGCCAGGAGACCCACGCCACCGTCGCCCCCGAGAACCGCGACCCGCAAAACCCCGCCACCTGGGGCAAGGTCGGCCGCAACGAGGCCTGCCCGTGCGGGTCAGGGAAAAAGTACAAGCATTGCCACGGGGCGTTCGCGTAAGCACCCACTTCCCTTCTCCCCGTTCACGGGGAGAAGGTGCCCGAAGGGCGGATGAGGGGCGACGCCAACGCCCACGGTTAGCCAATCTCCCCACCCGTGGGGGGATGGCCGCTGGCGAGAGGGGGCGCTGTCCCGTCGACACCGGAAATGGGCCTTCAGCTCTTATTTCTTTCCATCAGCTGGCCTGTCGTTTCGTCGCGTTCTGCCGCGAACGGTGAACATGGCACAAAGCCGGCGCCCCTCATCCGCCTGCCGTTCCCTTCTCCCCGTGAACGGGGAGAAGGGAACACTCCTACCTCCCACCCAACCGTTTCTTAATGTGTTTTGACTACACCTAGACCCGAAAAGAAGCCGAGAACGGAGTGTGATCAGGGTGCGCTTTTCCGCGGCGACGACAGCCGGGCGGTTCCTGCCGCAGCGCCTTGCGCTGCGCGCAAAGCCGCTGCTTGGCCGCATCGATGCCGTGCTGTTCACCGCCGACGAGCGCGGCGAAGCCAGCCGCATGTCGCTGATCGCCTTTTCCATCCGCATCGTCAGCGCCGTCATCGCTTTCGTCAGTCAGGTGCTGATGGCGCGCTGGATGGGCTCGTTCGAGTATGGCATTTTTGTCCTTGTCTGGGTGACGATGGTGATCGTCGGCAATCTCGCCTGCCTCGGCTTCCACACCTCGATCATCCGCTTCATTCCCGAATATCGCGAGCGCAACATGCTGGCCGAACTGCGCGGCATCGTGCTGACCAGCCGCCTGTTCGTGCTGGTCGCCTCGACGGCGATCGCCGGACTGGGCGCGCTCGGCGTCTGGCTGCTCTCGCCGTTTATCGAGAACTACTATGTCGTGCCGTTCATTCTCGGCCTCATCTGCATGCCGATGATCGCCATGTCCGATCTGCTGCAGGGGCTGGCGCGGGCCAACTCATGGGCGCTGTTTGCGCTGGCGCCGACTTATCTGGTGCGGCCGGTGCTGATCCTGGCGCTGATGGCGCTGATGCTTCTGGTCGGCTTTGCGCCCGATGCCAGGACGGCGATCTTCGCCTCGATCGCCGCCACCTATGCCACCACGCTCGGCCAGCTCATCGGCATCACTGCGCGCATCGGCAAAAAAATCCCGGCCGGGCCGAGGAAGCTGCATTTCGCGCAATGGTTCCTCGTGTCGCTGCCGATCTTCCTTGTCGAAGGCTTCTTCTTCCTGCTCACCAATGCCGACGTGCTGATGGTCGGCGCCTATATGAATCCCAACGACGTCGCCGTCTATTTCGCCACGGTCAAGACGCTGGCGCTGGTGCATTTCGTCTATTTTGCGGTCAAGGCGGGCGTTGCCCAGCGCTACGCGCAATTCACCCATGGCGAGCCCGAAAAGCTCGCCGCCTTCGCCCGCGAAACCGTGTCGTGGACGTTCTGGCCATCGCTGTTGATGGCGCTGCTGGTGCTGGTGCTGGGCGAGCCGATGCTGAGCTTGTTCGGGCCTGAATTCGTTGCCGGCTACCCGCTGTTGTTCCTGCTGGTCTTCGGCGTCGTCGCCCGCGCCGCCGTCGGCCCCTGCGAAAGCCTGCTCACCATGAGCGGCAACCAGAATATCTGCGCCGCCGTCTACGCCATGACGCTGGCCTTCAACATCGGCCTCAATCTGGTGCTGATCCCGCTTTTCGGCCTGTGGGGCGCGGCGATGGCCACCGCCTTCGCGATGATCTTCGAAGCCGGCGCGCTGTCCTTCACGGTCTGGCGCAGGCTCGGCATCGTCATGGTCATTTTCGTAGCCGCCAAAGGAGCCGCGTGATGGCTGCCATCCCGTTGCTCGAGGAAACCAGCGGCGGCCCGGCCGGCGCCCTGGTGTCGGGCCTCGCCGGGCTCGCCCGCGAAGCCGATCCCGCCCATATCGAATTGTTGGCCAACGGCCGGCCCCAGCGCAAACTGGCAATTTACGCCGCCTCCGCCGGCTTCGACCTGGTCGAGGAACTCGACTATCTCTGCGCCCGCACGATCGAGCCCAACGTGTTCTTCAACCCGCGCTTCCTGGCACCCGCCATGCCGCGACTGGAAGACCGCGAGGTGCGGCTGGCGGTCATCCGCGACGGCGACGAATACCGCAACCGGCTGCGCTTGCTGGTGCCGTTCTCGGTGGAGCGGCCGGCGACGCCGCTCGGCGTGCGGGTGATGCGCACATGGTCGAGCCCGTTCGGGCCGATCGGCACGCCGCTGGTCGACCGCGACGATCCCGTCGGCGTCATCGAGGATTTCTTCGCGATGCTGTCGCGGCCGCATCTCAAATTGCCAAAAGTCTTCGTGCTGCCCGACATCCGGCTCGACGGCCCGGTGGCCAGCCTGCTGGCCACCGTCGCCGAGACGCGTGGCCTGACGCTGGTCACCACCGGCAAGGCCGAACGGCCGATGCTCGAAAGCGAGATCGACGGCGATGAGTATCTGAAGGCCTCGCTGCGCTCGCACCATTATCGCGAGTTCCGCCGCCTAAAACGCCGCCTCGCCGACCTGGGCAGGCTGGAGCATCAGGTGGCGCGCGGACCGGAAAACATCCGCCATGCCATCGAGCGTTTTTTGACGCTTGAGGCCGCCGGCTGGAAAGGCCGCGAGCGCACCGCCATGGCCATCGACCGCTACCGCGCCGCCTTTGCCCGCGAGGCGGTGCACCGGCTGGCCGAACGCGACCTGTGCCGCATCCATTCACTGACGCTCGATGACCGCACCATCGCTTGCCTGGTCGTCTTCGTCGAGGCCGGCGTCGCCTACACCTGGAAGACGGCCTATGACGAGACGCTCGCCGCCTATTCGCCGGGCACGCTGCTGATGATCGAGGTGACCAGGCAGCATCTCGACGATCCCAACATCATGATGACCGATTCCTGCGCCGTGCCCGACCATCCGGTGATGAGCCGGCTATGGACGGAGCGCCGGCCGATCGGCACGCTGGTCCTCGGCCTGACGCCGGACGCCGACCGCCTCGCCCGCCAGGCGGCGTCGCAGATCCACCTCTACCGCGAAACCCGCAACATGGCGCGCCTGCTGCGCAACCGGGTGAAGAGCTTGCTGGGACGGCGGTAGGGCAAAGTGCGGCTCCCCTTCTCCCCTTGTTGTGGGAGAAAGTGGCCTCGCGAAGCGAGGTCGGATGAGGGGTGCTCCAGTGGCACCCACAGCGCTCCGTCCAGCAACCGTCTTGGCGCTGCGCGCCAATCCACCGCCCGGGGCGAGTCACGGGCCTCGCCCGCCCTTCGGGCCCCACAAGGGGAGAAGGCAGAGAGGGGCAGCGACGGCTGATGGTCGCGGCCCATCATCCAGGACCATCGCCTGGTCTACCGCGCCGCCGCGTCGCTTCGCTCCTTGCTCCGGCCTGGGAATGACGAAGGCGCAGGGGGCTTACGCTAATCACCAGCGCTGGAAATTGGCAGCTGCAGGCCGGCGGCAGCGACCGTCCGCAGTCCCTTTCAGACTCAGTCGAAGAACTGTGTCGAAGGCCTAGGTCATCAGGGTTAATTCTCCCAACCAGCGGAAAGGATTAGCATCGGCGACAATCTCGGCCGCGCAACCAGCATCATTGCCGCCTCGGTCCTGCACGGCCAGAACAAAAATCTGGGAGGAATGCATGACGAAAACAATTCACTTCAGGCGTCGCAGTATTCTCGCTTTGACCGGCCTCATCGGCGCCTGCCTGACTGCGGCCGCGGGTCAGGCCGCCGAGCCCGGCAAGGTCGAGATCGATGCCCTGAAACAATCGCTTTCGAAGTACGAAGACTACAAGGCCGCCATTCGCGACCTCTACCTGTCGACGGTCGGATGCGTTTATTACAGCGGCGAAAAAGTGGCTGGAGCTATGGATTACCCGAAGGGCGCGATGGGCATTCATTTCGTCAACGTCGCGAGCGTCAGCCCGACACCAGATCCGGCGCGCCCCAATGTCCTTATCTATGAGCCGGTCGACGGCGGCTTGCGCCTGGTGGCCGTGGAATGGCTTGTTCCGCTGACGCCCGACACCAAGGAGCCGCCGAAACTGTTTGGACAGACGTTCCAGGGGCCGATGGAGGGGCATTATCCGCTTATTCCGGTGGAGTTCTACCATTACGATCTTCACGTCTGGCTGTTCAAAGACAACCCACTTGGAATGTTCAGCCCGACGAACCCCGACGTGAAATGCGACAATTACGCGTTTCCGATGCCGGAGCAGCCGACCAAGATGGTGCCGGGGCCGATGTAATGGCGACTTAGTCTACGCAATGGCCCGGCCTCAATTGGGGTATCCCAGGTGCGGCTGGGATAACCTCCCACCGAGCTTTCAAGGTGTCTCGGGTAGAAAATGGTGCCCCTAGCCGGGATCGAACCAGCACTCCTTGCGGAACTCGATTTTGAGTCGAGCGCGTCTACCAATTCCGCCATAGGGGCTCAGGCCGGGCGGCCTGGATGGGCGGACTATACGGTTGGAGGCCTGTTCGTCAACTGGCCAATTCGGGGTGGCCAATTCCGGGCATGTGGCTTTCGCTCGGCCGCGGCCTTTCGATTTCGTGAAGCTACGGCCATTGTGCGGCGCGAAAAATCTTTCTAGACAGGCAGCGCATTGAAGCGCGTCGCGTCTGGAGAGATTCATCTGGCGCGCTTTTGGTCTTGGTTTTTATGCATTGTTGTCCCAAAGGCGCTGCGCATTTTGGGCGACGTGCATCAGGAGTGCCGATGCTTCGCGGACTTTACGACTGGACCTTGTCGCTGGCGGCGAAGAAATCCGCCGAATGGTGGCTGGCCTTCATCGCTTTCGTCGAAAGCTCGGTGTTTCTGGTGCCGGCCGATGTGCTCTATCTGCCTATGGCGCTGTCGCGGCCGGATCGCGCCTATCGCTACGCGCTGGTCGCCACGCTGGCCTCCGTTCTGGGTGGCATAGCCGGCTGGTACATCGGCCACTACGCCTATGACTCGGTGGCGCGGCCGATCCTTGAATTCTACGGTAAGTATGACGACTTCGAGACACTGCGCGTCTCGGCGGGCACCGGATTCATCGTCCTGATGCTGATCACCTCCGGCCTCGCCCATCTGCCGCCGATCAAGGTGGTGACGATCCTGTCCGGCGTCATCGGCACGCCTTTGCTGCTGTTCATCGTGCTGGCGATCGTGGCGCGCGGCGCCCGCTTCCTGTTCCTCGCCTGGCTGCTGCGCCGCTATGGCGAACCGATCCGCGAGTTCATCGAAAAACGCCTCGGCATGATCGCCGGCGCTGGCGCCGCTGCCCTGATTTCGCTCTATATCGTCGTCAAATACGCGTTTTAGAGCATGATCCCGAACCGAAGGTCAGCGTAGCAAAAAGTGGGCGCCGGCTTTCGGAAAAGATGCTCAACAACAAGGCGAACGGCAGATCGATGACAGCGACCGTGAATGCCGACCCTGGACGCCAGCGCATGCGGACGGCGTTGTTCCTCGCCGCCGCCATGACCGCCACCGTCGGCTCAGCGCTGGCCTTCCAGCATCTCGGCGGCTACATCCCCTGCAAGCTCTGCCTGGAGCAACGCACCCCCTATTACATCGGCGTGCCGCTGATGCTGCTGGCGGCGGCTGCGTCGACATTGCGCGCCCCCGCGTGGCTGACACGCGGCCTGCTGGCCGTCGGCGGCCTGCTGATGGTCTACGGCGTCTATCTCGGCGTCTATCACTCCGGTGTCGAATGGGCGTGGTGGCCGGGGCCGACCGACTGTGCAGCGGCTGCCGGTCCGGTCGATACCGGCGGCAAGGGCGTGCTCGATGCGCTCGACAGATTCGTCCCGCCCTCCTGCGACAAGGCGGCCGTGCGCATCCTTGGCCTGTCGCTGGCCGGCTGGAACGCCATCGCCAGCTTTGTCCTGGCAATCATCGCCTTCCGCGGCGCCTTTGCCCGCGGCTGAGCTGCACAGCGCAGAGTTCGTCCAGAAATTCGTCAGGCCGGAGCGCATGACGTGGGTTTCGAGAACCGGAGCGGAGCGTACTTACAGTACGTGAGCAGAGCAACGGAAGCGCAGAAAGCTGCGTCAGGCGACCGGCATGGCGGATTTCTGCCGAACTCTATGGCTCCAGTTCGACATCCCAGTAGAGATAATCCATCCAGCTTTCATGCAGATGGTTGGGCGGGAACAGGCGGCCATTGTTGTGCAGATCATGCACCGTCGGCTGAAAAGGTTTCTGCAGCGGCCACATCTTGGCGTGCGCCGGCATCATGCCGCCTTTCCTCAGATTGCAGGGCGAGCAGGCGGCGACGACATTCTCCCACGTCGTTGCGCCGCCGCGATGGCGGGGAACGACATGGTCGAAGGTCAGATCCTCCGGCGTGCCGCAATACTGACACTGGAAACGGTCGCGCAGGAAGACGTTGAAGCGGGTGAAGGCCGGATGCCGCGATGGCTTCACATAAGCTTTCAGGCTGACGACGCTCGGCAACTTCATCGAGAAGGTCGGCGACGACACCGCGTGCTCGTATTCGGCGACGATATTGACCCGCTCGAGGAACACCGCCTTGATGGCGTCCTGCCACGACCAGAGCGACAGGGGGTAATAGCTGAGCGGACGGTAATCCGCGTTCAGCACCAGTGCTGGAAGCCCATCCGGAGATACGGCAACCGTCACGTCATTGACCTCCTTGGTCCAGTGCATGACCCCGAAAATCGAATCGATTTTCGGAAAGGATCATGCACAGATTCAAAAGTCTTACAGCGTCCTTTGCGCATCCAGTCGGATGCGCGGCGCTGTAGCCTGTCGGCGCGGATACTGTAAGCCCGACATGACAGGGATGTGAAGCGGCTTGTCGATCAATCGCAGCGCTAAAAATGCATGATTTTCATGCTTTCTTACGGATTCAGCCAGGCGGCGCGGCGTCCCTGCCCCGGGTTTCACGATAATACGCCCAAAAAAGCCGTGATGCGACACCGCGCCACGGGCTCCATGATTCGGCGAGCTTGATCAGCGTTTTCTCGGGCGGGCGCGGGTCGATGCCGAGCGCGTGGCCGACCGCGCTCTGCAGGGCAACGTCGCGTGCCGGGAAGACGTCGGGGTGGCCGGCGGCGAACAGAAGATAGACTTCCGCCGTCCACGGACCGATGCCTGACACCTTGGTCATCGCCGCGATCGCCTCCGCGGCGTCGAGCAAACAGAGATGATCGAGGTCGAGCCCATCGACCACCGCCTGGGCGACGGCGATCAGCCCGCGCTGTTTCGGCCGCGACAGTCCGGCTTCGCGAAAGATGGCTTCGTCAGCGGCAAGGATGGCTTGCGGCGTCAGCGGATCGACGAGTTTTGTCAGCCGCCCGAAAATCGCGTCGGCGCTGGCGCGGGATACCTGCTGCGAGACGATGATCGAGGCAAGGCTTCTGAACCCCGGCTCAGACAGCCGAAGCGGCACCTCGCCGGCCATGCCGCGCACCTTTTCCAGGCGCGGGTCGAGCAGGCAGAGTGCGTCGAGCCCTTGCGAGACGTCGTCGAGCGTGGCGATGCGTTGCATGTCTGCTTGTTCCCGGCCCAAAGTGGCAGATGTAATCAGGCGCAAAGTAGCAACTGGCGAAAGCGCCGCACAACCCGATTGCCGCCGAACGATGACACTCCTGACATTCCGTTTCGCGCCGAGCCCGAATGGCGAACTGCATCTCGGCCATGCCTATTCGGCGCTGCTCAATCAAAAGTTGGCCAGCGCAACCGGCGGGCGGCTGTTGCTGCGCGTCGAAGACATCGATACGACGCGCTGCACACCGGAATTCGAGGCCGGTATTTTTCGCGACCTGGAATGGCTCGGGCTTGGCTGGGAACAACCGGTGCGCCGCCAGTCCGAGCATTTTTTAGACTATCAGGCGGTGCTCGATCGGCTGATCAGCGAGGAACTCGTCTACCCGGCTTTCATGAGCCGTGGCGAAATCCGCGCCTTCATTGCCGACCGCGAAAGGCGCGGCCGCGACTGGCCGCGCGACCCGGACGGGGTGCCGCTCTATCCCGCCGTCGACAAGGCGCTGACTATGAAGGAACGCCAGCAACGGATGGCCGAGAATGTGCCCTTCGCCTGGCGGCTCGACGTCGATGCTGCGGTGGCGCGCGTCGGCACGGGTCTGTCATGGCTGGAATTTTCCGATGAAAGCCTTTCCGCGACACGCACGATAGAAGCCCGGCCGCAGGACTGGGGCGACGTGATCGTGGCGCGCCGTGAAATCCCGACAAGCTATCATCTCGCCGTCGTCGTCGACGACGCGCTGCAAGGCGTCAGCCATGTGGTGCGCGGCCAGGACCTCTATTCCGCCACCGGCGTGCAGCGCCTGCTCCAGGAACTCCTCGGCCTGCCGCAATCAGGCTACTTCCACCATCGTCTGGTCCTGGGCCCGGACGGACGAAAGCTGTCGAAGAGTTTTGCCGATACCGGCCTTGCCGCCTTGCGCGAGGCCGGCGCATCACCGGAAGACGTCCGGCGGCTGGTTGGGATTTAAATCAATTCCGTTACCTCAGAACGTCACGACGGTGCAGAACCTTTGATGGCGGAGCGAGGCGCCCCCCTCTGTCCTGCCGGACATCTCCCCCACAAGGGGGGAGATCGCCGTCACCACCGCCTTCGCGAACCGCCACCGTCGCGGGAGCGAGCGGTACGCCAAAGCTGCCAATCTCCCCCCAAGTGGGGGAGATGTCCGGCAGGACAGAGGGGGGCGCGAAGGATCACGACAGATGAGCATTTATCCGAGTGGAACTGGATCATGTTTTGATCCTCCCTGATCCAGGGCGCATCCTTCAATTCGGATGAGCCTATGGATCAACCGTTTGGTTTTGCTAGCAGGGTTGAACCGCATTACAGCAGTCCCGTACAAAACCCCTCACCGAGCACGCGGCAGCCTTTCAAAAATGCGCAGCATCAAGCGGTTCATCCCCGCCTCCTTTGTCGTCCTGTGGGCGACCGGCTTCATCGGCGCGCGTTATGCCATGCCGTGGGCCGAGCCTTTCACCTTCCTGGCCGCTCGTTTCGTGCTGGCCGCCGTGCTGTTGGCCGCCTTGATGGCAGCACTCGGCTCCAGGCGAGCGACGCGCAAGGAGGCGTTTCACGCGACCGGCGCCGGCATCCTGATGCATGGCGTCTATCTCGGCGGCGTGTTCTGGGCCATCCACAGGGGCATGCCGGCCGGGTTATCGGCCTTGATCGTCGGGCTGCAGCCGCTGATCACCGCAGTGATGGCCGGCCGATTTCTCGGCGAGGCGATCCTGCCGCGCCATTGGGCCGGCCTCACTGTCGGACTTGCCGGCGTGGTCATCGTGCTTTGGCCGAAGCTCGGAACGCTCGGCGGCGGCGTGACGGCCGAGACGCTGGCCGCCTCGCTTGTCTCGGTGCTTGGCATGAGCGCCGGCACGATCTGGCAGAAGCGCTTCGCCTCCGGCGGCGATCTCGTGGCGGCCACCACTTGGCAATATGTCGGCGGTGCATCGGTGATGGCTTTGGCCTCGCTCGCTTTCGAGACGCGAACCGTCATCGTCAATGGCGAGTTGATCTTCGCCATGGCATGGCTGGTGCTGGTGCTGTCGATCGGCGCCATCTTCCTGTTGATGGTGATGATCCGCGACGGCGAGATGTCGAAAGTCGCTTCGCTGTTCTATCTGGTCCCGGCCGTCACCGCGGTCATCGCCTGGCTGTTGTTCGGCGAACAGTTGAACTTGGTCCAGATCGTCGGCATGGCGATCGCGACGCTCGGCGTCGGGTTGGCAACCGCTCAGCCGACCAAAGCATGATCCCGAAAAGTGGGACCGGGTTTCGGAAAGATCATGCTCAAAACAAGAATCAGCCAACTCGCGCGCGTGCCTCCAGATAGCGGCTGATCGCGGCATTGAGTTCACCGCCGAGAATGAAGATCGCCGAGACCATATAGAGGAAGACGACCGCGACCATGATCGAGGCAAGGCCGGCATAGGTCGTCACATAGGACGAGAAACGGTCGAGATAGGCGGCGAAGATGGTCGACCCGATAAGCCAGGCAATCAGCGTGAAGATGATGCCCGGTATGATCGAGACGAAGCGGCGCTTGCCCGCAGGCAGCCAGTAATGCACCGCGAACAGCCCGCCGACGATGACGACCGAGGCGATGATGTAACGCCACAGCGTGATCGTTCCCATATAGGGTTTTACCCATTCGAAATTGGCCTCGGCCAGCCGCGCCAGCAACGGCGCAAACACCAGAAGCACGCTGATCGCCAGAAAACCTGCCGTGGCGATCAGCACGAAGGCGATGCTCTGTACCCGGCGGTAGATGATGCCTCGCGTTTCGGAAACGCGGTAGGCGCGGTTGAGCGAGGTGCGCAGCGCCTCGATGCCGTTCGAGGCGAAGAAGGCGGCAAGCAGCACGCCATAGGTCAACAGGTCGGTGCGCTGCACGGTGAGCACGTTGAGCACTTCGCGCGCGATCGGCTCGGCGATCTGCTCGGGCCAGGTGTCGAAGACGATATGAACGGCGGTGTCGGCGAAAGCCTGTGCGCCGAGGAAGCTGGCCAGCGTCGTGGCGAAAATCAGAAAAGGGAACAGCGCCATCAGCGCCGTGATCGCCAGATGACTGGCCATCGCCCAGCCATCGTCTGCATCGAAATGGCCGACCGCGTCATAGAGCACGCGCTTGAGGGCTACGATCTTCCGCAACAAGAACCGCGCTCCCTTCGATTGTCTCGACGCCGCGAATATGGGAAGGGATTGCGGCAAATGGCAAGCCTAGGTCAAAGCACGCTTCCTCCTGGAGAAGAGTTGCGCACCATCATCGTCACCGGAGCTTCTTCCGGGATAGGCGCCTATTGCACCCGGGCGCTGAAGGCGGAAGGCTGGCGGGTGTTCGCGACGGCACGCAAGCCGGAGGACATCGCCGCCCTCGAGGCCGACGGCATCGAGGCTTTCTATCTGGATTATTGCGAACCGGGATCCATCGAGACGCTGGTGGCGTCGGTGCTGGAGCGGACCGGCGGACAGCTCGATGCCCTGTTCAACAACGGCGCCTACGCCCAGCCTGGCGCCGTCGAGGACCTGCCGGTCGCAGCGCTCAGGGAGCAATTCGAGGCGAATGTCTTCGGCTGGCATGACCTCACCCGCCGTGTCGTGCCGGTGATGCGCCGCCAGGGCCATGGCCGTCTTGTCCACTGCTCCTCGATCCTCGGCCTGGCACCGCTGCCTTTTCGCGGCGCCTATTCGGCGTCGAAGCACGCGATCGAAGGGCTGATGCTGTGCATGCATCAGGAACTCCAGGGCAGCGGCATCCATGTCTCGCTGATCGAGCCGGGGCCGGTCACATCGAAGATCGCCAGCAACGGCCTTGTGTGGTTTCTCAGGAATATCGACCGTGAGAATTCCGTCCACCGCCTCGCCTATGAGGCGCAGCTGCAACGGCTGCAGGCCGGCGGCAGCACGTCACGGCTGAAGCCAGGGCCGGAGGTGGTTCATGCGGCCTTGCGCCATGCGCTTCTGTCGCGGCGCCCGCATCCGCATTATGTGGTAACGGTGCCGGCCAGGATCGGCGTCGTCCTCAAACGCATCCTGCCGGCATCAATGCTCTACCGCCTGCTTGCCAAACGCGCCTGAACACAATCGACTGGAAACACACTATGGCAACCGTCTTCAACATCCTCGCTGTCCTCGTCATGGTCGCCGTGGTCATCGTGCTGATCCGCGGCCTCATCAACATGATGCGCGGCGGCTCCGGCATGACCTCCAACAAGCTGATGCAGACGCGCGTGCTGCTGCAGTTCGTGGCATTGGTGCTGATCATGCTGGCGGTGTATTTCACCCGCAAGTGACGAGGGGTGGCGATTTCGGGAGGCAGAGCGTGGTCAAGCTCAACAAGATCTACACCCGCACGGGCGACGACGGCACCACCGGCCTTGGCACCGGTGAACGGCGGCTGAAATCCGATCTGCGCATCGACGCCTATGGCACGATCGACGAAGCCAATGCCTGCATCGGCATGGCCCGCATCCACACCGCGGCAACACACCCGGCGATCGACGCGATGCTCGGCCGAATCCAGAACGACCTTTTCGACCTCGGCGCCGATCTGGCGGTGCCGGACGACGGCAAGCCGCTCGGCTATGAGCCGCTGCGCATCACCGCTGTGCAGACCGACCGCGTCGAAAAGGACATCGACCTGCTCAACAAGGACCTGCAGCCGCTCAAATCCTTCGTGCTCAACGGCGGCACGCCGGCGGCGGCGGCCCTTCACCTCGCCCGCACGGTGGCGCGGCGGGCCGAGCGCATCATGGTGGCTTTGACGCAAACCCCAGGCGAGCACGTCAGCCGCGAGGCGATAAGATACATCAACCGCGTATCGGACTTTCTGTTCGTCGCCGCACGCGCGATCAATGACAATGGAAACGCCGACGTGCTATGGGTTCCCGGCAAAAACCGCTGAATCTGCCGAGGCGGAGGGGGTCCGATGTTCATCCCGCTCTATGACACCAACCGGCTGCGCCACATCAAGCAGCAATATGTCACGATCGGCCTGATCGCGTTCAATACGCTCATCTACTTCGCCACCGCGCTTGGCGGCGAGCAGTTCACCAACGCGGCTGTGCTGGGGCTCGGCTTCATCCCGTCGGTCGTCCATGACAGCGCCGAACTGGCTCCGCAGTTTGTCGTGATCCCGGAGAGCCTGAGCTACGTCACCTATTCCTTCCTGCATGCCGATATTTTCCATCTCGGCGGCAACATGCTGTTCCTGTGGGTGTTCGGCGACAATGTCGAGGACGCGCTCGGTCATATCCGCTTTCTCGCCTTCTATCTGCTCTGCGCCATCGCCGGCGCCTTCTTCCAGGGCCTGATCGCGTGGGACTCGCAGGTTCCGCTGATCGGCGCCTCAGGCGCCATTGCCGGCGTGGTCGCCGCCTATCTGATCCTCTATCCCAGGGTAAAGGTATGGGTGCTGGCCTTCGCCCGCATTCCGCTGCGCATCCCGGCCTTCATCCCGCTCATCCTGTGGATCCTGTTCCAGATCGTGATGTTCGCCGCCGGTGGCGAGGATCAGATTTCCTGGGCCTGCCATGTCGGCGGCATCATCGCCGGGGCCGTGCTGGTGCTCATCTTGCGCAACCGCGCCGTACCGCTGCTTGCCGGTGCGGATGAAGAGGCAGCGGTGGTCGCCGGCCAAATGCCTGTTGCCGCAGAGCCGGCGCCAGGCGAACCGCTGCCGGCGTTGCGCTGGGGACGGGGAACCGCCTCCAGTCCGGACTGAACCGATTTGAGTGCGGCGCGGATGATTTGGGCGCGCCCCGGATATTGACGTGCGGGATCGCCGCAACTACGGAAGCGTTCCCACACCAATGCATGTCGCGCAAAACTGTGCAGCGGTTTTGCGATAACGGCATGCATGAAACACACAACCTGAAGCGCGTCGCGTGAGGTCAGTCAAATGCGACGCGCTTTAGACGGTCGGAGACCAGAATTCCGTCCGGAATGTCGGCTTTCGACAACTCTGAAGAGGCGCACGCTGCTATAGCGCGCCGATTATCTTGAAAAAGGTGACTATCTTGAAAGAGGTGGCTATCGTGAAAGAGGTGACAGGCAAATGAAGATCCTTGTGCCCGTGAAGCGGGTTGTGGATGCGAATGTGAAGGTTCGTGTGAAGGCTGACGGTTCGGCGGTGGAACTCGCCAACGTCAAGATGGCGATGAACCCGTTCGACGAGATCGCGGTCGAAGA
>NZ_JBVVQA010000059.1:0-16784 GCF_055811455.1 Mesorhizobium sp. WSM4845 | reverse complement strand
TCTCCGATCCCAATACAGGATCGGCAACCTCACAGATCGCGACCACTCCCGAAAGGTGGTCCGGAAACACCGCTTACCCTGCATCACCGCACGGGTGCAGTCTATTTGGATTCGAAAGCAGAATGTCTTTGAGGGCAGCTCTGGTCGATTTACCTCCTGTCTTGGTCATGGTGGCGTTCCTTTCAGGGAAGCGGTGACGTTGAACATCACCAGCCTGCCATGGCCGCCCTCTGTCAGCGAATTTGCAGAAGTTTCAGCACATTACCGTCGGAAACGGTGTGATCGACCAACCGATTAGGTCTACGGCACGCTGAAGGATCGCCTTGCTCTCAGCAAGGCTGGGTGCAACGGCGATGACATATCCCATGGAGTCTCGGACGTCGCCTTTCCTGATTATTGGCGCCTTGGGTTCAATTTTAAGTTTGACATCGACGCCTGGCACAGCAGCCGCCCGACGGTCCCCATCAATCCAATCGAGGATGCCGTCGCGATCAGGAACTAAGTTCCGACAACTCACACTCAGCGAATACATTTTGCGCAAATCCCATTCCTCGCCGATCACAAGCTTGATTTGCTCGGTGACGAGATCGACACCGTAAGCCCGTCGGACCAGTTCAGGGTCCCCCACAGCAAGACGGGGATTGACCTCAATAACGACTGGGCCACACTTCGTCCACCGGAATTCAATATTCGATGCCCCCCAGCCAAGGCCGAGAGCTCGCAAACAGCTCAGCGAAACATCAGTGATACGTTGGTGCTCATCATCAATTAGCAGGGCCGGACAGGTGCACTCACGATAGACGAAATGCGGTGGCGGGCTGAACTCGTAGGCGGTGATTCCAATGACCTCATTTCCCATTAAATTAGCGACATAAAGAGGGCCTTGTGCAAATTCCTCGACCAATATCCTCGGAGAAGAGCGCCATACGTGCTTCCCTTCCAACAGATAAGTGGCATGCTCGGCCAACTCATCGACGTTGCGGCACAACCGGACACCGCTGCTGCCGCAGCCCATCGCTGGCTTAACAACCACGGGCAGGCCGATCTCTGCGGCAGATCTTTCTAGCTCCGCTCCATTCTCTGCCAAACGATAGGCAGGCATTGGAATGCCGGCCGCTGCGAGCAGCTGGCGTTGAGAAAATTTGTCGCTGCACCGTTCAATGGATGCGGGGTTCGGTCCCGGTAGACCGAAACGCCGGCAGAGCTTACCAACTGTCGCAGGGATCGACTCGTCATGGCCCGCAAACCCGGTGATGCCGGCAATGTCATAGCTCGCGCGCAGCCGGGAACATTCGTGGATCAGGGCCTCGAGATTGTCGGTGTCGATACGTATTGCGTCAATTCCGTCCTCCGCAAGATAGTCGTATTGAGTTGGATCCGCCGCCAGAGTAATTGGATGAAGACCAAGACGCTGGGCAGCCTGGATGTGTAGCGGACCATTGCCCCTTGACCCTCCAACCATAATGAGCGCTCTTTTTGGCATTGGCTTTAACCCGACGTTGCGTGCTGTGTGGCAGTCCAAGGCGAAAGCGGCATCTAATTCCAGCCGTGACTGACTCAGACCTTTCCGTGAGCGTATCATCGTCAGCGATTCGCGGTCGCAAAGATCCTATAAATTCATTTAAAGGATCTGTTGCAGAGATTAGATTTGCACGTGAAGGAAGCTGGCGTGCTGCAGGTCAGGCCGTAAATCTCCAAACGCGCGAAAGGAGCGATCATTTCCATTTCCCGGAGATTGACCCCACATCCGAATGGCACATTGGCTTCTGCATCCATTGTTACGACCGCCTGGACTACCTGCACTGCGCCCTTGAACCCGCATTCGGATGTAGACGATAAGAAAGATAAGACCTTAGCGGCGGCAGCTGAAACTTGGCGCGGCAGGCGTGCGCTTACGGCGTCTTGGGAAGGCGGCGTGACATGCGGTCACACCGCAAGGTTGGTCATGTTCGGCCGATGGGCTCACAGCTTGCACATCGTCGAGGTATGAGTCCAAGGCACGACTAAGGAGATGAGAATTGTCTTTGTGACACTCGTGGAAATGTTGTCAGAAAGCGTGCGTGAGAAAGTTCCATGACTGGGTTATGCAGCTGGGCCCGACGACGTCTGGCCGATGACTTTAGTCTATGCTCGCCATGGCAAGAAGATCTTATTCCTCTCTGATTGGCATCGTTGTGGTCAAGGTGCTCCTGACACTTTTTCTCGGACCTTCCGCCGATCACTCGCTTCTCTTCGCGGTCGGCGATTGGGCCGCCGCAGGATAGGAGAGCGAGGCGTCTCATCTATTTCACGACCCTGCCGCGCTTGGCCGGCAGGTTCGGGACTCTAAACGACATCGCCTCGCCCATAGAACCCAGGGGAACGATCCGGGCATAGCCCTTTCGGGCGAAGGCTTTGTTCGTGTTGCTTGCTCCTCGATCTGGCTCAGTTCACGTGGCCAGGCTCTCTTCCAAAGCGGAACTCGGTCACGTCGACCCACATGCGACGCAGAATGACGGGCCGTTTGCGGGGCGCACGCCACACGCGCCCACGCCATGCTGCGGCGTCTGACGATTGTTCCTGCCGCAGGGCGCGCAAGCTCGACCATTCCTTCGAGCGCACGAGCAGCGAATGCGCTGCCCGTGAATGGCGGTGCGGGCGAGTTCATCGCCACAGCGGCTGACATTGCCTAGATATCGGTCTCGCCCGACTGAGGCGCGCCAGCGGCGCATCTGATCCGCTGATCCGTCATTCCAATTTAGAAATCGAGGCTGCAGTCTTGAAGGCAAACCTCCGGAAATACAGATGAGATGGGCCGCGCGATGACCTTCCGTGCGCAAGTGAGTAGAGCCGGCTAGGGCGCTTCGGTTGGCTTATACTTTCAATCGCCCATAAATCCGCATCACCGCCTTCAGAGCATCATGGTCAATAGCTGCAACACTCCGATTCTCGCGCCCCACCATTGGCTCGGCTGCCAGCATGGCATTGATAATTGCCTCCTCCACGGCCTGCGCCGTTGCTTCGAAAAGCACGTCGAGGGTGTTATTCGGCAGGAAGGCCAGGCCGCCTATTGCGGGTGCGGCCGCCGATTCACTCATTGTGAGGTTGTCCGTCGAAAAGGCAAGACACAGGTCACCGGATCCGTCACCAGACGGTGTGCCCGTACGACCGATGCCTAGGCCGGCACGCCGGGCTAGGCGCTCCAATTGGCTCGGCATAAGGGGCGCATCAGTCGCCACCACGGCAATGACAGATCCCTGTTCGCCGGCCCAAAGCCGGTTCTCGGTGAGATGTTCCCCGACAGGCACGCCGAGAATCTTCAGCAACGGGCGAACGCCAAAATTCGCTTGTACAAGGCATCCGATAATATAACTTGCACCGAGGAGTTTGACGACGCGAGATGACGTTCCCGTGCCTCCTTTGAACTCGAAGCAGATCATTCCAGTTCCGCCGCCGACGTTCCCTTCCGCCAAGGGGCCGCTGGCAGCAGTGTCGAGAGCCTCTGTCACATGGCCAGCTGTAACATGGAAGGCATCCATGTCGTTGAGGTAGGCGTCGCAGGTTTCGCCCACCACGGGCAGCATGAACTTATAGGGTCCGACGGCCGTGTCGGGCCTTTGGATCATCCACTGTAAAATAGACTGATGCACGGTTCCAAGGCTATGAGTGTTCGTAATGCCGATGGGTCCCGTGAAATAGCCAGCCTCCCTGATCCAGTGCGTCCCGGTCATTTCGCCGTTTCCATTGAGCGAGTGGAACCCCGCCCAAACCGGAGCCCGCAGAGGGCCGGTGCGGCCTCTTGGAAGAATGGTGGTAACTCCAGTCCGCGCTGGTCCTTTACCCGACATCGACAAGTCTCTGACCACGGTTGAATAGCCTACTTCGACCCCGGCAACGTCGGTAATGGCGTTGAAGGGGCCGGTATTTCCGGAAAACGGTAATCCTAGAGCTCGTGCCCGCGGCACTTCTGGAGCGGGCGATGCAAAGCGCTGATTGGGTTCCATTAAGGCCCTCATTGGTGTCCTGTGTTGGCCCTTCCTGACGAAGACGCGGAGGATCCGATTTGCCCGCGAACATGGCCGCCGGAGTCGGACGCCAGCCTACAATCAAGAAGAGGAAGATCCCAACCATCGCCGTAACGGCGGTGGCCGGGACCTTCCTTCAGGATGTAGGCAGAGATCGCTCAAGCCGTGCATATTCCACATCGGGGTGAGCAGCGGCATCTCGATGACGCCAGTGAGCGTCGTGCGGCGCGCGATTGGCTATACGCCTAGGAGAACGAACCCAACATAGCCCCACAAAATCTTTTGCATCTCGCGGGCCAACCCGTTGCGTTCTTCGAGCGTTTCGACGTCCGCCCTTTTGGCCCGAAGGGGCCTCGTATTCGTCGTTTTTGGGCCAGCCGCAAAAGCTGCCCTTCTCCTCATTCAAGAAAAGGAGGTCTGCGGATATTGGATCGCTCTCGATGGAATCAGAAGAGCTCGTAATGAAGATGCACGAACCGCCGTTCTCGACAGGGCCTTTGTTCTTCAATCGCGCAATAACTCCGCCCCGGTCGCTCGGGGCAAGCTCGGCATTGATCCCAATCTTACACAAGTCGGCCGCCAGCAGCTGCGCGCATTCGCTAGCTGCCGCCCAGTCGGTGGACTGGAGAATGACCACCTTTTCCCCGTCATAACCGGCCTCATGGAAGAGCGGCCGGTCTTTCTCCGGATGGCCTTCCTTCTTGTACCAACACGTATTTTCGTCATTCGAATAGGGGGTATTGGGCTGAGTAAAAGTCGAAGGTTGCGAAGACGGGAAATCGACCTCGCCCGCCTCCAAGGCCGTCAACGCAGTCTGCTGATCGGAGATATTCTCCCAGATGACGCGGTCGACTTTGACGATCTTCCCGCCGGCCAATCCGTCGCGAGCCTCCTTGCGCGATACATATTTCTCGTTGCGGTCATACGTGAAGCTAGCACCCGGCTTGGCAAGGGCACCGTTAAACTTGAACGACCCCGATCCGATATTCGCGGTCACCTGCTTGGTTGCGGGGCGATCCGCATCCTTTTCGCACATGATAAACAGCGGGTACCCCGAGATTTCCGAAAGCCTATCAATCATCAGAAGCCCCAGCGGTTCCTTAAGGGCGATGGAGAAGGTCTCGTCGTCCTTCTTCGAGATATCTCTTGCCCGCTTCATAGCCAGTTGTCCGCCAGAAGTCTGGCCCCAGCGACGGATCGAGGCCACACAGTCCGCGCGGTGACGGGGGTACGATCGTGCCAACCCAAGCCGTCCCGCAGCTCGAACGTATAGGTCTCCTTGTCGTCAGAAACCTCCCAATTGCCCACCGTTTGCAGCTGGGGCAAAAGCTTGGCGTCGAGGGCAAACAGCATATGGCAAATCGCCACGGCGCGGTTACGGGTGGATATAGACGCCGTATTGTACGGATCGAAGAGGGTAAGAGGAGTCATCATCCGCACAGTCCGCGCGTCGGCGCCGACTGCGCGCGCGACAGGCGGGAAGGGCAATTCCCACTTTCAACAAGTCGCGTCGAAATTGTCATTCATTAGTCCCCTATGAGTCCTTGTACCCGAAGCATTGTTCTCCAAACGCCTCTTCGAGAACGTACATGTTAGCATGAGGTTAGAAGAATTTACGCCGAAATGGGTCGGGTGCTGAAACACGGGCTGCACCAAGCGTGGCGGTTTGAAATGTCCCAGTTCCGCCAGTCTGTTCAGAATGTGATCGCCGTCTCATGATGGAGTGTGGCCAGCATCACCCGCGTCAATTGCAAGTTCGTAATGAGTGGTCATTCGTGCGGCGGGACACTGACTGACGCTCACGTACCGAAAGCCACCCGCCACGGCTTGGGCCCAGCGCTGTTGCCTCCCCCGGTTATCTGCTAGACTGACCAGCGTCGGTTCTGCATGCCCCCTATGGCCGACATTTGAAAGGGACAGCGTGGTCTCCCGCGATAACAGCGCTTAGTGAAGACCTCCTTGGACGAAAAGCTCTACTGACGTGGACCATCGCCGTGATGCGTGGGTGAAGCGCAGTTTCCTGATACGGCCCGAGTTCATCTCGAAACCATCGGCAGAAACGCTTAGCGTCGCCCTCCAGGACACGCCGGGGCGCATGTCGGTGCCGGGCTGGAGCAGGACGCAGAGATCACTGTCCGCGGCGACGATCGGTGCGTTCATTGCGCCGAGATCGGAGCACAAGCGCAACATGCCGCGCTCCGAAGGTGGCGACCTGGTCACTGTTAGCGATGATGACTATGCCAGCCCATCGTCGATAAAGCGCATCGAGTTTGAGAGGCCGCCAGTCGGCGCGCCTAGTGGCGCGGGCCAGTCCCTTCCTCGCCACCAGTCTCGGAGAAGAAACGAGGTGTCGTCCATCCCGAGCGGGGGCTGGTAATGCGTTGGCGCAGGATCTGGCCCTGCGAATTACCAGCCCCCTCGCGAGCATCTTTGAGCGCCGAGATGCTGCCGCTTAGCTCGACGAGGCCGCCTTCGGTATTATCCGACCGCGGAAAAAGACGTATGATTTGCCGTCGCAGAGTCTCCCAAAGTTAGCTTCGCCCCAAGGCTGTCCGGGGTGGCTGCGGAAGGCGTACCTGTCGCCGTACTGGTCTAGCGGCAGCAGCTCGTACTCACTGACCGCAGGACCGGAACTTATCTCAGCTAGGTCGCCCTTCTGTGTCGATTTCGCAAGCAGGCCCGTTGGCCTGGCGGAGATTTCTAACCGGCCGCCGGCGTTCTCATAGCGGCCTACGTGGCGCTCCGGGCGGTAAGGCAAGACATCGGCCGGCGCAATTGGTTCAGGCAGCCGGACCCCTACATAGTTTTCTAGCACCTCGGATATAATCCGCTCGTAGAGGCCGCTCCCGTCCGAGTTGGTCAGCAGGCAGACCGCGAGCCGGGCTTTCGGGTCCACACGAAGAAACGCCCTCTGGCCGAGAGTCCAGCCGTCGTGGCCGATCACTCGGCGGCCACCCCACTCGGACATATGCCAAGCCAAGCCGACGGAGGACGGCACGGTTGTCGTCGGTAGCCGTACCTGCTCGACCAGCATCGCCGCAACTGCATCGGCGCTGATCACTGATCGACCGGCTCCGGTGACGCCGTGGTTCAGGTGAAGCTCGGCGAATGTTAGCAGGTCGTCGGCGCTTTGCGTGATGAGACCGGACGGGCCGTCACTGCGCATCAGACCCCAGGTGTGCACGGGTTTGCTTGCGTGCGGATGCGCCGTGTGACCAACGGCGGCTCGAAATAGTAGCGCCTCTTCCGGGAGCGTCACGGTCGCGGTTAGCCCGAGCGGCTCGACCAGGCGTCGACGCAGGGCCTTGTCCCAGACAGTGCCGTCGAGCACCTCGATAATACGGCCAAGCAGGCTGAATCCGGCGTTGCAGTACGAGTATGCAGTGCCGACTGGATGTATTTGAGCGACGTCTGCAAGCCGGGCGGCAAATTTTGCGAGGCAATCGGCACCTCGCCCGGTGTCGAACATCAGGTCTCCATCGATGCCGCTAGAGTGGGTAAGTAAATGGCGCACAGTGACCCGATCGGCGATGTCATCGACGCCCAGACGTACACCGGGGAGCAGCTGCGCCACGGTACTATCCAGCTCCAGCCGCCGTTCATCGATCAGCTGCATGACCATCGTCGCGGTCCACAATTTCGTGATCGAACCGATCTGGAATACCGAGTCCACGGTAGTTGTAACGCCAGTTGCCGTGCTCAAGACGCCATACGGGACAACTATCCGCTGGCCATCGTACGAAATACCGAGAACGACACCGGGGATTCCAGCAGCGCCGGCATGTGCGGCCAGAATACCCGCCCAGTTGACTTGGCTCATAATCTCTCCGCCAGTTTGTGATATGCGTACTTACTTCTCAGGAAATTCCTGAATTGATCCGAATTCAGTCCCGGACTGAATCTAAAAGGATCTCGGGCTTGTGCAGTAGGTGAAAGAGACCATCGCCGTCACTCCGGCCATCGCCATGACGGCGATGGTCGAAGTCGACCTGAACTGCGCCGCCATTAGGCCGAGGCCTTCTGCATGTTCCACATGGGGATCTGATTTGGGACGCCGATAAGACCGGTGAGCGTGTTGCGCCGTGCGATTGGCGCAACAGTTTGACCCAGATAGACGAAGCCGAGGACGGAGTCCCACCAAACCCGTTGCATCTCGCGGGCCAGCGTCTTGCGCTCTTCGAAGGTTTCGACAACCGACCATTTGGCGCGAAGCGCCTCATAGTCGTCACTTTTAGGCAAGCCCCAACTCTTGCCGTTCGCGTGTAAGAAATCTGCAGAGATCGGGTCGCTCTGCTCGACGGAATCAGAAGAACTCGTGATGAAGACGCTCCACCCTCCGCTATCGACAGGGCCTTTGTTCCTAAAGCGGGTAACAACTGAGCCCCAGTCGCCGGGCGCAAGCTCGGCATTGACCCCAATCTGGCGGAGCGTTGTCACCAGCAGTTGCGCAGCATCGCTGGCCTGCGGCCAATTCGTGGGCTGGAGAATAACAACCCTCTCGCCAGCATATCCTGATTCCTTCAAGAGTTGCCGGGCTTTTTCCGGATTGCCGCCTTTCTTGTACCATCCCGTATTTTCGTCATTAGAATAAGGTGTACTGTTTCCAAATAGCGAGGTGACGGGGTAACCGTATTTTGGATCTGGAGCGATAACCCGCAGGAATGCCTCCTGATCGATCAAGTGAAGCATTGCTTGACGCGCCTTCACGTTGTTGAATGGCTTCTGCACACAGTTCATGCTCAGCCACATGTCTTGGCCCGCCTTGTCCAGTACTTGGAGGGCAAGGTTGGGATCGCTTTCGATTACTGAGTAAAGATCCGCAGGTGGGTTACTGATAAAATCAATCTCACCCGCCTGCAACGCCGCCAGCGAGGTCTGCTGATCGGGCATAACTTCCCATATGACATGATCGACGTTGACGACCTTTCCCCCGGCGAGCCCGTTAGTTGGCTCAGTGCGCGGGACGTACTTTTCATTGCGATCATAGGTGAAACTTGAACCCGGCTTGGCAAGACTCTGATTAAACTTTAACGGCCCTGATCCGATATTCGCGGTCACCTGCTGGGTGGGGGGGTAATCTGCATCCTTCTCGCGCATGATAAACAGCGGGTACCCCGACATTTCCGCCAGCCGATCGATCAAGAGCCCCAGCGGCTCCTTAAGCGCAATCGTAAAGGTCTTGTCGTCCTTCTTCGAGATATCCTTGGCCCGGTCCATAACCAGTAGTCCACCGGCAGTCTGCCCCCAGCGATGGATCGAGGCCACGCAGTCCGCTGCCGTGACAGAAGTACCGTCATGCCAACCGAGACCATCGCGGAGCTCGAACGTATAGGTCTTCCTGTCGTCGGAAATGCCCCACTTGCCTACCATTTGAGCCTGGGGCAAAAGCTTGGCGTCGAGGGCAAACAGCATATCGTAAATAGCCACGGCGTGGTTATAGGTGGCGGTAATCGTCGTAGTGTACGGGTCGAAGATGGTAAGATCCCCCATCGCCATTCGGACAGTTCGCTCGTCGGTTGGAGCTGTTTGCGCCCGAAGAATAGATGGAATCGATATAGCCACTCCGGCGGCCATCCCAACCTCAATGAGGTCGCGTCGAGAGATTATCATATTCCAGTTCCTCCCTGGTTATCGCACCAAAATATACATGCATGCAGACTGAGAACTTCTGCCAAAATGCATCGGTGGCTGAAATACTGGTTGCACCAAGCCTCGCGGTTTGAAATGTCGCACATCCGTCGGCCCGCTCCACAGTGATCGCCTCTATGGGTGCGTGCGATCAACCAGCATACGACGCTCACTGCAGGTTCGTAACGGTTCGTCATCCAAGCGGCATACTGACTGGCGTTGCGAAAGCCAGTTGTACGCGCTGTCGGCTCTGACAGTTATTTGCTGGGCTAGCTCCGAGAACCCGCTTCGGCTAATGCATGTTCTCGATGTCGCTGGACCGAGAAACCCCGCCGTGATTGGTGTTGATCAGAGGCGCGTGAGCGCAGTTTCTTGATGCGGCCCGAGTTCATCTCGAAACCATCGGCAGAAACGCTTAGCGTCGCCCTCCAGGACACGCCGGGGCGCATGTCAGTGCCGGGCTGGAGCAGGACGCAGAGATCACTGTCCGCGGCGACGATCGGTGCGTTCATTGCGCCGAGATCGGAGCACAAGCGCAACATGCCGCGCTCCGAAGGTGGCGACCTGGTCACTGTTAGCGATGATGACTATGCCAGCCCATCGTCGATAAAGCGCATCGAGTTTGAGAGGCCGCCAGTCGGCGCGCCTAGTGGCGCGGGCCAGTCCCTTCCTCGCCAACCAGTCTCGGAGAAGAAACGAGGTGTCGTCCATCCCGAGCGGGGGCTGGTAATGCGTTGGCGCAGGATCTCGTTGAAGGTCGCCCGCTCGATCGATGGGCTCGGACAGCAAAAAGAAGCGGCTATTCGAATAGAGCATCGCACTGCCAGGCTTGCAATTGAGTGCGTCTTGTCTGGCGATGATGTCGCGGCGGTCTGGCGTTGGGACGGCGCGAAGATCGAAAGCCCGGCAAAGGTTATACTTTGAATTGGCATTCCCTGCGAACTTAGGCGCCCGCCTTCGTCCCGGCTACCCGCTGTGGACATGCCGCCTATCGCCCATGCGATTTGGGCGCGCAATGGGCGGTTCTCAACGCGGCCCGGAGTCACAGCTTCAGGGCAGTGCCCAACTGTAGATCGATACCCGCAGCTCGAAGTTGACAGGATTGAGCGAAATCACTGGCAGGCCAACGGATGTATCGCCCGCTGCATGACGCTGCTGAGCAACGGACCATCGCCTATTTCAGAGACACGGCGCGCTCGGCTCGTTCGAGTACGGCCTGTCGCTCGCCGTCTGCCCCGGTCGCACAACTGGCTAGCCTGGACCACCCGATCGCTCCCGGTGTTTCACAGCGCTCTATCCTGTTCGTGACTGAAGCGATCCGTGGCGAAGTCGCGTGCACCGGTCTGCACCGGGCCAACCGACTTGCAAGCAGCTCGGTGACCCAAGCTGCGTTGTCGATCCCTGAGAGTAACCTCCACTCCTACAGGCCGGCATTGGGCAAGGCTCCTCGCAAAGAGTGCCTAGGCGACCCGAGCCCCTCCTCCGTTCGCCACCTCGTTACGAATGGACTGCGTGTCATCCGATACGGCAAGCATTATCCGAGACGTTGGAAAGGATGCTGCCACTCGCGGCAGCAAGACTGATGCTTCGGCCCTGCCTTGATCGCGCTTGTGATCACTCCGGCGCGATAAAGGAGGTGGCTCGAATTAACAACGCCGTGCGTGGTCGTTCTGCACGACCCTGGCTACTGTGATAGAAGCTTCTGCTCCAATTAGCCTGCAACCGACCGACAGAGTGCCTGATAGGTCACCGGGAACGCGATCCAACCCGAGAGGGTGTAAGCGCTCCTCTTGAAGAAGGTCTGCCAGAGATCTTAACAGATTGCGATTTTGTTTGACTTTGATCTGGCAGCTAACGTTTTGCCTGCTTGTTGACTTCGATCAACATGCGTTTCGTACGCATGGATGCATGCGAGATCGCGGTGGGTGAGCCATTTCAACGTGAGTGGACGGCGCCTGGGGTGCTTGCAACCGATTGTACAGCGCTCATTCTCTGGGCCATCTGAGCGGCGTTGTGGCGGCAACAGCCGAGATCGTCGAAGCGGCCCGCGGACCAGAATACAAGACGTGGACGCGCAACGTCGAGCCTTCAAGCGTTGTAAATACCCAGTTCGCGTCGGCGGCGAGTCAGGCTCGATTGATGCCGTACTCTTCGAGATCGCCGGCGACATCCCTACGGCTATTGAGCAGGTGCCCGCCGTCAAGCATATGGTCGAGGTCGACACACTCGACCAACTTGAAAAATCGCGCCAGGGCTCGGGGTCGGAGTCGGCGTCATCACGAGAAGCGCCAGTCGGGCGGCATTCCATCGCGTGAACCGCCCCAATACGGAACTGCTCGCGACAATGCGGCTGTCGCTGCTCCACCCCTTCCATCGTACGCGGAGGGAATATGGTCAATTTGTTTCACCGGCCTTTGCAATTTGATGTCCATATATCGGATCGCTGCCCTAGCGTTGCGCGGATTTCTCGAACAACAGGTCAGTTGGATAAACTCATGAGTAGACGTATTGCCGTTGTCGGCGGTGGAGTTGTTGGTTGCAGCGTCGCCTGGCACCTAGCGGATGCGGGTGCGGGCGACATCGTATTGTTAGAGCGCGAGCAACTTGGCTCCGGCACAACCTGGCATTCGGCTGGTAACATCACTTGGCGCCCGGTACCGAGTCACGATTCGAGTGTACTCTACGCTTTCGAGACAATAGCAAGACTTGAGCGGGAAACCGGGCACAGCACGGGGTGGTTGAAGACTGGACGCTTGTTTCTCGCTCAAGACGCCGATGTCATTCGGAGATATGAATCGTACCATCGTGACGCCACGATGCGAGGTATCGCCGGGCGCATGCTCTCGCGCGGAGAAGCCGGCCGCCTGAATCCTCTGCTCGATCCCGCATCGGCTTCGTTCTTCTGGCTCAATCCTCTTTCGGGCCGCGTCAATCCGGCTGATCTTACCGCTGCTTACGCACGGGGCGCTCGGCAGCGCGGGGTCCGCATTGTTGAGAATTGCCGGGCAACTGGACTGGAAATCCGTAACGGCCGCACCGTCGGTCTCAGCACAGCCAGCGGTCCGATTGCCGCAGATACCGTAATTGTCGCGGGTGGGCTGTGGTCCCGTCTGCTAATGGCGACCAGCGGTATCGCCCTGCCACAATGGTCCTGCGAGCATTTCTACGTCATCGCAGACGTAACGCCTCGTTTAGCCGCATCGACTCCATCCTTCTCGATGTCAGAGCACCGGATATATGGTCGCGAGGAGGCGGGCGGCATGCTCGTCGGCTTCTTCGACGAGAACGCTAAGACGATTGATGCAGCCGCCCTGCCCGATCCTTTCGCCTTCACTCTGCTTAATCCCGACTGGGACAAGATCGCGCCCTATTTCCAAAGTGCGATGGAGATCTTCCCAATTCTTGGTGACGCACCCATCCGCCGCTTCATCAATGGCCCGGAATCATTCACGCCAGATGGTTCACCCTTGATCGGGCCTTGGCCGGATGTCGAAGGACTGTTCATTTGTACAGCTATGAATTCCGAAGGCGTTACTTGGTCGGCGATGGCAGGACGCCTCACCGCCGAGCTTGTCACTGGTGCCAAGCCGAGCTTCGACACATCTCACTGCGCCCCCGCTCGCTTCGGCAACCAGGCCGCCGATACCGCTTGGCTTCAGCGCCAGATCTCGCAACACTCGGTTGATCCGGCCAGACGCTTAGACTGATCTGGCAATCAGAAGATGGTAGGAATTTCAAGGGTCACTGTCCCGGAACGTGGTGTAGCTCGGCGGTAGCGAAGCCGTTCGCGTGCGCGCCCTCAACAGCCGTGTAGCGAGCGAGCGGCTTCGGGATGGTCATCGATGTTCCCTGGTAAAGGTCGGGTTGCTGACACCAACCTGATTTGAAGGAACCATGGATGACCAACGACATGATGAGCTTGCGCGGGTCGTGGAAAAGACTCCCGATGCCGATCTGTTGCGCGAGATAATCGGCTTTGCCGCCGAGCGGCGTGGAGCTGGAGGTGGGGGCGCACCGGCGCCGGCTATGGCGAGAAGAACCCGCTGAGGACGGCGGGTTCTCAGCGGCAATTGGGAGACGCGGGCCGGCATCGTCGAGTTGCGCATCCCGAAGCTCGGGAGGGCTCCGGCATCTTGAAGAGCCAGGTCAGCCGGTGCTTTGCGAAGAGATCGACGGCAAAGTCAAAGCGTTCCTTGAAAGTCCCATCGAGGGCGACTGGCCATACCTGTGGATCGACGCCACCCATCTGAAGGGTGCGCCGCGGCGGGCGCATCGTCTCGGTCGCCCTCATCGCTGTCGGCGTCAACACGGACGGTCGGCGCGAGGGACCGCGAGCGGGCCAAAAGCACTTCTTAAGATGGTCCGAGAGCACCGCCGGCCAGCGCTTGCTGTGCCGCGGCCGCGTATTGTCGTTTGAGCGACCTGAGAGATAGGTGACACATTTTGTACCGGACACAATGTGTAGTGCACCCCGATTCTGAGACACGAGAAGGGTAACAGTTCTCCATTAAGGAGAGCTGAAGAGGAAAGAAGACCCGGGGCGGCGGTTCAGTCGCGAATTCAAGATAGCTGCGGTGCAACGCATGGCTGCCAACGTGAGCAAGTTGGCGCGGGAGCTCGGCATCTCTCGCAAGGGTCTCTATCAATGGCAGAAGCAGTTTCGTGCAGGCGGGCCAGCAGCTCTGCGCGATGACGTGGGTCCGCCGCGAGCGGCACGCCGGCTGGGGGAGGCGCATGACCCGGGCGGTGCAGCGCCGGCATTGCCGTCGGAAGCGCTTGATGAGCTTTCGAAAGCATTGGCTCGGATCGGCGAACTGGAGCGTCTCGTCGGACAGCAGGCGGCCGTTTTTCTCAAGAAGCCTTGCAGCACGTCGGGAAAGCGCACCAGCGGAGCGGCGCGCCTGGCGGGACGACATCTACGCGGTCATCCAGTCGATGATGGTGTCCGGGCTGCAAGGCATGATCGCGGTCGAGCGGATGTGCGGGCTGGCTGGTGTGAGCCGGTCAGGCTATTACTGATACTGGCACGCCTCGTCGCCACACCGCGAGGAAGTAGGCTTGCGCGATGCCATTCAACGCCTGGCGCTGGCGAACCCATACTATGGCTATCGCCGGATTGCCGTGCTGCTGGGCCGGGAAGCCTGGCATGTGAACCACAAGCGCGTGCTGCGCCTGATGCAGGAGGACAACCTGCTTTGCCCGCGCAGGGCCGCTTTCGTGCCGATGACGACGAATTCCAGGCATGGCTGGCGGATCGTGCCCAATCTGGCAAGAGGCCTCGAACTGGCGGACATCGACCAACTCTGGGTCGCCGACATCACCTATGTCCACCTCGCCGAGGAGTTCGCCTATCTGGCTGTCGTGCTCGATGCGTTCAGCCGCAAAGTCGTCGGTTGGGCACTGGCGATCCATCTCAGGGCTGAACTGGCGATCGAGGCGCTCGACCAAGCGATTGCGGCGCGCAGGCCGGCACCGGGATCCATATGTGGACGGCGCCCCGTCTGCAATGGTTGGCGTCAGGCGGTTTCGATCGCTTGCGTCCATATGTCCGGCCTGTTGGTGCGGTCGTTTCAGCCGCTGGCCAAGGTGGGTTTCGCGACGCCCGTTCCAATCATGCCAGCGATTTCCGTCGGCCAATGGATCCCTCGGAGTTTCGCGCGTCACGGATCGATCGATCACGCCATCTTCCTTCCGTTGCAAGACCTTTATTCCCGATGTCTCTCCGTTGCGACCAGTCAGGGCATGGCGGCGTCGGACGGAGCCGCGGTCAAGGCTGGCCGCAGGCCACCGCCGCAGGCGGCGCCGGACGGCCTTGACGGCGGCGAGGCCGGTGCCAAACTGCCCGCTTGGTCGCAACGGTATGGCTCGCCCGTCACCATCATCTTCCAGGCGATGCGGGCGTTTTTGTTGGCCAGCGCCACCGCCGCCAGCTTTGGCGGCTTGCGTGCAAGCAGCGCGGCCAGCCACGGCGAGGCCGCGATGCGGCCGCGCTGCACCTGCTGGATGTGGGCCGTCGCACCCACCACCAGCACCTGCCGCAGCATCTCGTCGCCGGCCCGCGTGATCACACCCAGCCGGGTCTTGCCGGCCGTCGAGTGGTTTTTCGGCGTCAGCCCCAGCCATGCCGCGAAGTCGCGTCCCGACCTGAACGCTGTTGCGTCGCCGACCTTGATGCCGAGCAGCGTTGCCCCGATCGGCCCGACGCCGGGCATCGCAGCCAGCCGCCGTGCGGTCGCGTCTTGGCGGTAATGGGCCACCAGCTTCTTCTCAAGCGCCGCCAGCCGGGTGCCGGTGGCGCGGTATTCCTCGCCGAGCATGTTGAACAGCTCCTGTGCCAGCGCCGGCACGCCAGCATCGGCTGCAACGCGGGCCAGCAGCGGCTCGACATGGGCAAGACCCTTCGCAGCCACCAGTCCGAACTCGGCCGCATGGCCGCGGATCGCATTGGAAAGCTGCGTGCGCCGCCGAACCATTTGCTCGCGCACCCCAAACAGCATCTGACCCGCCTGCTGCTCGACGCTCTTCACCGCCACGAAGCGGGTTCTAGGCCGGCTCATCGCCTCGCAGTTCGCCTCCGCATCGGCCGCGTCGTGCTTGCCGCGCCGCAAATAGGCCTTCACGTTGCTGAGCCGCCATCAGCACCGGATCGTGGCCCAATGCCGACAGCGTGCGCGCCCAGTGATGCGAGCCGCCGCACGCCTCAAGCCCGACCTTCACCGGCGCCAACTTGGCGAAGAACGGAACGACCGCACGTCGCTGCAGCTTGCGGATCAGCACAGGCCGCTCCAAAGCGTCGACGCCGTGCAATTGAAAAACACTCTTGGACGTATCCATGCCAATGCGGATAACCTGTTCCACGGACGGCTCCCTTGTTTGAGATCTCATACGACCTCACTCTGGCACATTCGATGCCGTCGGGCGCCGTCCACCCCATCATCCATCATCCATCACAGCGATCGCGGCGTGCAATATGCCTGTGCCGAGTACGCCGCACGACTTGCGGCACACGACATCCAGCCGAGCATGAGCCGGGTAGGCAATCCCTACGACAATGCCAAAGCCCAGCGCTTCATGCGTAAGCGGTGTTTCCGGACCACCTTTCGGGAGTGGTCGCGATCTGTGAGGTTGCCGATCCTGTATTGGGATCGGAGA
>NZ_JBVVQA010000058.1:2729-16963 GCF_055811455.1 Mesorhizobium sp. WSM4845 | reverse complement strand
ACATTGGCAGTGAGAAACACGATGTCTTCCTGTGTGCGAGCCGGTCGGCAAAATCCTTTATTGACGTGGCTGCCTGCGTGTGGATTAGCCGTCCCGGGTGCAGATTGAGGATGAAAACGGAATGCCGGTCATTGCGGGAACGATTTGAAGAAGCTGTAGGCGCGTTAGAATCGGTCCGTAGCAGATGGCATGGTCGCCGGAAGATGACGCGCGACTTGGCCAGAGAAGGAAAATTCGATATACGATGTCTCGTTCGTGTACATCTGTGCCATCCGAGAGTCGCACTGAAATGGGGGGCGGCTTACGGCGCAATCTTGCCGAAGCGGCATTCTTGGCTTGCATTTCGAACGACGTAGTGCGGGCCAGGCGGATTGCGAAAGGACTTGACGCTCTTGCGCCAGGCAGCAGGGAGTCCGTTATCGCTTACGCCGTTGCGGATCTGACGGTAGGAGATATCGAGGCAGCGCTCGAGCAACTCCGTCCGCTTTCGGAAACCAACGACGCATATGGGTTGGCGTTCAGCGCGCTGGCTCTCCATCTTGCCGGACGGCTCAGCGAGCGCGATGCCGTACTCAGGCGGGTTCCGGGTGGAGAACCCGATGTCGATGGACTCGTCGCCGCTTTTGGCAAGAATTCGATTGGACATGCTGTGAAGAGGGACTTCTGGTGAACGTGAACAGCATCAGCCCAGCGGCGCTGACGTCCGTTTTGCCAACGGACGCTGCATTCGTATCGGAAATATCGACTGAATCCCTGGACCCATTTCGCGCCGAATTCAATCGGCCCCAATTGTCGCCACAGCATGACAGGTCAGCGATCGACCAGTCGACCCAGGTGGCGCGCGGATCTGGCGTCGCCCGCACACCGGGAGACGTCATCCTCAGCAGCATGGAGAAGCTAAGCGCCCGCTTTACCCACGCCATCGAAGCCACTCGTAGCACAGCGGGTATGGAAGAAATCCACTCAGGCGATTGGCTGAACGCACAGCTCGAGATATCAGTTTTGTCCATACAGTGCGACTTAACAGCCAAGGTGGTCGGCAAGGCCACGCAAAGCCTGGATACTTTCCTGAAAAATTGAATGATCTACGCTGGTGGACGGGTGTGACGTTCGTATCGAAGTGGCTGGCGGCACTTCTCGTGTTGTTGACGCTGGGGAGTTGCGAATCGAAGCTAGAGCTGTACCGCAATCTTCCAGCGCACGAAGCAAACGGAATGCTCGCACTGCTCATGAGTCGAGGCATCTATGCCGAAAAAGGGACGGACAACAGCGGCAATGCCTCATTGTCGGTAGATATTAAGGATGTTCCCACTGCCATGGATCTGTTGAACGGCGCCGGACTGCCTCACGACCTCTACGCCGATATGGGCAGTCTTTTCAAGAAAGAAGGCATGATCTCATCGCCAACAGAAGAACGTGTGCGCTACATTTATGGCATCACACAGGAGCTGTCGCGGACACTGTCTATCTTCGAAGGCGTGCTCAATGCCCGGGTCCATGTGGTGTTGTCACCCGAGGAGACGAATGGTCGACACCCGTCCCTGCCGTCGAGCGCTGCAGTCCTTGTCCGTTACGCACCCGGCAGTACCGTCGATCAGATGGTGCCAAAAATCAAGGAGCTCGTTGCAAACAGCCTGGAAGGCCTATCCTATGAAAGGGTCTCCGTCGTGCTCGTAGAAGCAAGTCAGGATAAGCCTTTATTGCGTTCCGTCGATAGAACGGCCGTCGTCCCGACGGAAGACGGCGCAGCCCATCTAGTGATCGGGCTTGTATGCGTGATAGCGGTGTCGCTGTTCGGTAATGGCGTCCTCGGGTTCCTGCTATGGCGTCGCCTCCGTCAGACATCCGCCATAGCGGCTCAATGAGATTAAACCGAAATTGAGCAATTCAGCAGTGATCGCCGGGACAGCAGCAGGCTCGGATGAATGGCTTGAAGCACCGTGGGCGAGAGCCGTGATGTGCTGCATTGCCGATCCTGCCGCTGATCTCGATTTCACAATGGCGCATGGTTGGCCCGAATGGATGCCGCTGGATAACGTTCTGACGGACCCGTTCACGCGTCTTAAGCTTGGACGCTGGCTCCTTCGTGGCCAAACTGATGAACCGTCCGCCATCATTTCCGCCGCTGCCGCGCCACGAAGCCGTCTCTCGTTCCTTCCCGCCCCGGACGCCGTGCGCCTCATGAGCCTGGCCGGCGCCTGGGTGGGTGCACCCGGCCTTACAGGACTTCTTCGGACGACCGATATCGCAGCGGTTCGCGCGGCTCTCGGTGAAGAAGCCGTCGCATTCGCTTCGCAAGCCGCACTTTTACCGCGACCGACTCCCAAACTGATGTCGGCGCTTGGTGCTTCCGACATTCCGTCCGCGCCCAGCGCTTTGCTTCAATGCGGCGCGGCGATGTTCGGTCTGGCGATTGGTGGCATTCCGCAAATGCTGCGAACTCTGCTAGGCTTGCGCCGTCCCGCGCCAATCTGGGCAACGGCGGTTGAGAACTGTCGTGAGGACAATGCTGGCGAGGACGCATTTCATGCGATGCGGCGCCTGGTCCGTAAGAGGATGCCGACATGGTCGCACTGGTTCAGCTGACACCTGCATCGGCCGATATACTCGGCCCTGGGCGAATCTTGCCGGCCGGGAGCGCACAGGCACTGGTGGACGCCGAGCAAGTGCTTATGCAGGCACGGCGCGAAGCCTGTGCGCTCATCGACGCCGCGCGCGCATCCGCCCGAGCGATCGAGGCGAGGGCCAAAGAGGCTGGCTTGGCTGCAGCACAACCGGCAATCGAAGCCCGTTTGACCGCGATCGCTACGGAGTCTCTGCGGATTATGGCGCAAAATGAGGAGCAGATCATCGATATGGGTCTGCAGATCGCGCGCCGGATCATCGACACTGTCGAGCCGGTGGAGGCGGCGGTGCAGATCGCTTTGCGGGGTATGAAATTCGCGGGCCACAGCTCCCTCGTCCGGCTACGCGTGGCACCGTCGCTGCTCGAGGCAGTCCGCAACCGGTTAGACGATATCCTTCCGACGGCGACATCGCGCGCCGTCGTCGACCTGATTGGCGACGCGCGCGTCAGTGATGCCGGATGCATTCTCGAGACCGATGCCGGACTGGTCGACGCTACGATCGAGAGCCAGCTTGCCGCGATCGAAAGTGGCCTGCGAAACGGCCTAGCAGTCGCTGCAAAGCCAAACAATTGTAATGTTCCAAAAGCATGAGTGATGTCCGAGCCAGCCGAGCCAACGAACGTGGTTTTCCCCCCGAGCAGGAAAACATCGATCGTTTCTTCCAGCGCGCAAAAAGGACCCTTGCACAGGCGTCGACGATGCGCGTCCGCGGCCGTGTCCTCCACATCGTTGGAACTGTAATCCATGCCATGGCGCCGGGTGCCCGCATTGGCGACCTTTGCACTCTCCGCAGTCCGGAGAGCGAATTCGAATTGTCGGCTGAAGTCGTCGGCGTGCAGTGCGATGTCGCCATTCTGACACCGCTCGGCGAAATGCAGGGCCTCTCCACGCTCACGGAAGTGATCCCAACGGGAAAGCCCCTCATGGTACCGTCCGGCTGGAACCTGCTCGGGCGCGTACTCGACGGTTTCGGCCGACCTTTGGACGCGTCCACCGAGGGGCCCTTGCTTCCGGAAGCCCGCGTGCCTGTCTATAGGGACGCACCGGATCCCTTAACCCGTCCGATCATCGACAAGGTTCTTCCTGTCGGTATACGGGCGATCGATGGTCTTCTAACGTGCGGTGAGGGACAGCGCATCGGCATTTTTGCCGCAGCAGGCGGGGGCAAGAGTACCCTGATCTCGATGCTGGTGCGAGGCGCGGCGGTCGACGTGATCGTGATAGCTCTGATCGGCGAGCGTGGCCGGGAGGTGCAGGAATTGATCCAACACGGTGTCGGCGCAAAAGCGCGATCGCGAGTGGTTTTGGTCGTTGCCAGTTCCGACCGCTCCGCAACGGAGCGGGCCAAGGCGGGCTATGTCGCCACGGCGATCGCCGAATGGTACCGCGACCAAGGACAGCGTGTGCTCCTGCTCATGGATTCAGTAACCCGTTTCGCGCGAGCGCTGAGGGAGATTGGTCTCGCGGCCGGCGAGCCGCCGACGCGGCGTGGTTTCCCGCCATCGGTTTTCGCTTCACTGCCGCGGCTTATGGAACGCGCCGGGAACAACAACCGGGGATCCATAACGGCCTTCTACACCGTGCTCGTGGAGGGCGATGATATGGCCGAACCGGTGGCCGATGAAACCCGGTCCATCCTTGATGGTCACATCGTGCTCTCACGCGCCCTGGCGATGTCGAACCACTATCCCGCTATCGACATTCTGGCTAGTATCAGCCGCGTCATGAGCGCTATCGTGTCCTCGGACCATGAGCGGCTGGCGCGCAGGCTGCGGCAGCTGATGGCCAAATACCAGGAGGTGGAACTGTTGGTACGCGTCGGCGAGTACAGGGAAGGAGCCGATCCGCTCACCGACGAAGCGATCGCAAGGATAGACTGCATACGAACCTTCTTGCGGCAGTCGGCAAAGGAGCAGATCGGCTTCGACGCAATGCTCGATGGGCTTGCCGCGTGTCTGGCATGACACCCAAGGCTGTAGATAGCCTTCTCGAATTGAAGGAAATGCGGCGCCGCCGCTCCGAGGATGCGCTGCGCCTGCGGCATGCGGCTCTCGACTGTGCTGTCGCGGCTGTCGGAACCGCCTTGACCGATCTTCATGGATGGCGCGAAGACCTCACCCGTCGCGAAGCCGCGCTATACGATCCGTTAATCGGGGAAGCCGCCGCTCTCATCGATCTTGAAGAAGTGAAGGCGAAGATGATCTCGCTGCGCGAACACGAGCAACTGCTGCAAAAGGTGCTCGAAGAGGCTATTGCAAAAGCCGACCTGGCCCGGCAGGCACGTGAGGAGGCATACAGCGCGGGACATAAGGCCTGGCGCGAGGTCAGCAAAATCGAGGATCTCCTTCGGGCTCTGCGCACCAACGCCACCCTGGAGGAGAATCACGCAGCGGATTTGGAATTGGATGATTTCACCCAGAGGCGGAACAGTTTGGGTGGGAAGCAAAACGATGATCTCTGGGTGAACCTGCATCGTATGTGCAGCGGCCATTCGTTATCAGGAACTGGCGGATCGCGATTCCGCGAAATCCCGGACAGCGATTCTGTGGTCGGTTCTCGGCTGCGCTGTCCTGGCGTCGGCATCGCTCGCAAAGCTCGCCCGTAGGTCTGGTCCAGCTGCGTCGATCGGCTTCAAAATCTAACACCGTTGAAGACGGTCAGTAGGCGTAATCTCGCTTACCGCCTAGGCAACAATGCTGCCAAGGCGCGAGCCCGATGGTCCGGCTGGGCGAGGCCGTCGGCAAGGGCAGTGATGCGCCCTTGTAGCTCGCGCGTAAGTTCTGCCACGCCTGCTCCCAGACCCTCCACGGCCGCGGCGCGATGCTCTTGGTCCTCAAGCCCCGCGGCGAGGTCGACGAGACGCCGTTGGAGGTCCCCCTCAAGCCCTGCCAGCCCCTCTCCGAAGCCCTGTAGCGCCGCAACGCGATCTGCGGGCTGGTCGAGTTCCTCCGTGAGGCGGACGAGACGGCCCTGGAGATCCTGCGCAAGCCCCGCCACGCCGGCTCCAAGGCCAATTAAGGCCGTGCCGCGATGCTCTTGGTCCTCAAGACTCTCGGCGAGCTTGACAGGACGCTTCTGGAGCTCCCGCGCAAGCCCTCCCACGCCTGTGCCGAGGCCTCGGAGGGCGAAGGCGCCATTCACTTGGTCAAGCCCTTCAGCGAGCTTGACAAGACTCTCCTGGAGATCCAGCTCAAGCCCTCCCAGGGCTGTGCCGAAGCCTTGGAGGGCGAAGGCGCCATGCACTTGGTCAAGCCCTTCGGCGAGCCTGACAAGACGCTCCTGGAGATCGCGATCAAGCCCCGCCACGCCTGCTCCCAGACCCTGCACGGCCGCGGCGCGATCCTCTTGGTCCTCGAGCCCCGCGGCGAGGTTGACGAGACATGCCTGGAGATCGCGATCAAGCCCCGCCACGCCCGCTCCGAAACCGTCCACGGCCGCGGCGCGATGCTCCTGGTCCTCAAGCCCCGCGGCGAGTCTGACAAGACGCTCCTAGAGATCGCGCTCAAGCCCAGCCAGGCCCTCTCCGAAGCCCCATAATGCCAAGGCGCAATCTGCGGGCTCGTCGAGCTCCTCGGCAAGGGTGACGAGACGCGCTTGGAGAACGCGATCAAGCCCTGCCACACCCGCTCCGAGGCCCTCCAGGGCCGAGGCGCGATGTGCGGACTGGTCGAGCAGGTCGGCGAGGTCGACGAGACGCGCTGCAGGGGGAGCGCAAGCCCTCCTACGCCTAAAGCGTCTGACGGGCATTCCCCTGCCGTGGTCCGCCTCCGCCCATGCGCGAGGTGTACACTGCCGCGGCGAGCGATCAGGTGAAGCGTGCCTCCCTGGCGACGGCCCACATGAAGCCGACTAGTTCGCCGGCGATCGCCGTGCAGACCACCGTCGTTCGCTTGCCTCGCCCGACCAGCTTTCGATAGCGGGTCGTCAGGCGGGCTTGAGCCTTCCATGCGATCTCACGGACTTTCGGCGGCGCCTGCTCCAACCGGTATAGCTTCGCCTTACCGATCCGGGGCGGATGTCGATAGGTCCAGGCGCTCTCGCCATGTGGCGAACGCGGCCATTGCCTGCCTTAGTGATGCCGCCACGCCTGATTGTCTCTCCAGTCGATCGCTCACCGGGAACGAGGCCGAGGTAGCCCATGAGCTGGCGAGGGCTCTCAAAACGGCTCACGTCGCCGACCTCGGTAGCGAACGTCACGGCGACAATCAGATCGACCCCACGCAATGTCTGGAGCGCTCGTACGATCGGCGCCAGCGACCAGTTCGGAATGAACTCTTCGATCACGCGCTCAAGCCGTTCCACCCGCTCGTTCGACACGCGCACCGCTTCGACCATCTCCTGGAGCGCGATCTGATTGCGGGATAATCGAACCGCTGCTCCTGCAACCAACGCAGGTAGCGCATGGTCCAGCTCTTTGTGCGCGGATAGGTACGACCATGCTTGAGCATGAAAGCGCCCACCTGCTGGCGCAGCGTCTCGACCGCGGCCGCCCGCGCGCGAACGAGATCGCGCATGGCTTCGTGGTCTTCATCGGGGACCCACACCGCGGCCAGCTCGCCGGCGCGCAGCAGCCTTGCCAATGAAAGAGCATCCCGGCGGTTCGTCTTCACCCGATCGCCAGGTTTCCTTGGAATCAGCAATGGCGCGACTACGGTGCATTCATGGCCAAGGGAACGGATCAGCCGGTAGAGGCCATAGCCGGTTGGGCCCGCCTCGCAGCAGAGGTGGATCCGATCGAACTTGGCGGCGATCCGTTGGATAACGCGGCGTTGCTCGTATCCGATGCGTCGACCTCGCCGAAGAAGCGAACCTCTCCCTCCCGGCCGGCTTCCGCAATCGCGACGGCATTCCTCTGCTTCGCAACATCGATTCCGACAA
Organism: Mesorhizobium sp. WSM4845; assembly: GCF_055811455.1. Classification (NCBI taxonomy): domain Bacteria; kingdom Pseudomonadati; phylum Pseudomonadota; class Alphaproteobacteria; order Hyphomicrobiales; family Phyllobacteriaceae; genus Mesorhizobium; species Mesorhizobium sp. WSM4845. The sequence continues at coordinate 9,458 of NZ_JBVVQA010000058.1, read as the reverse complement.
ATGCTTCCCTATAATCTGCCACGGCTCGTCCTCCTGTGATGAGGATCGGCTCGGCCCGCCCGAGCAACCCTCGGACGCGCAGTGTAGGGCGAGCCACCTCACCGGCAGAAGCGGACATACGGTCTTACGGATACTCAGCGACCCAGGCGGGAAAAGCTTCCTCCTCGGTAGCCTTGCGCGCGTCGAGGCCGACCGCGTCGGCGCCGGCTAGATCGCCAGCCAGCTTCTTCTTTTAGTTTTCCACGCCTTGTAAGATCGAGGTGTAGCGGATCTGCGCTTCGCGATTGACTGCCGTGGAGAGCGCATCAGCGCCTCTGTCGTCAAACGAGCCGTTCTGTTTGGCCCCAGACATGGAGCTCAACGCCCCGCGTCGGAGCGCTCTCTGCTTCTGAAGGAGGCCATCAGCTCCGCTCGAGCTTGATCGGAGGCTTGGCTGGCGGACGTCGTTGCTTCGCTCAGTTGGCGCCCCGGGGCGAGGCTTTGCGGATTCTCAGTTCTCTGCCTCTTCGCCGGTCTCAACAGCGCTGTGTAGTGTTCATTGTTTATGATGACGCCCCCGCTGTTCACGAGGTTGCTCCTGTCAAGTGTACTCGTCAGCTCGTCCTGGGCCTCGCGAGTCCTGCCCAAGCGCCGTTCAAACGGCGCTGGCGCGACTTGTCGGGCTTGCTGCTCTTGCAACACGGCGTGTTGCACCTGTGACCCGGCTCCAAAAGCTTCCGCGGGGATTGCGGCAAGCTCGTGCGGCAAGCGGCCCTGCCTCAGTCGGTTTTGCAGCGCCTGCCGATCGGCGACGAGGTTGTCGAGGTGCAGCGGCCGCTGCCGTTCCGGCCACTCTTGGTTCGCCAATCTCTGAACCAGCGCGCGCGTGCCGTCCACCACGAAGACGCCGCAATCAACACCGTTATTCTGCCGGGCCATTTCGGGTGTCACCAGGGCGGTCGCGTCCAGTCTTGCTGCGAGCTCTAGTGCAGGCGCGTTGTTGTATCCCCGTCCATAGCTCTGATGGATGGAGTCGTAGTGATAGGCGACCGCTCTTTCCGGGTCGCGGCGATCAACGAGCAGCAGCGACCAATGCTCGTTGCGTCCATCATTCTCCACCATAGCCATGGGATTGCCACTGTTCACCGGCAGGAACACGAAGTCGGCTGCGACGTCGTTTTGATGATAGATGGACAGCAATGTAAGTTGCGGGTCCCGGTCGTGACGGCGCAGTTGCTGGGAGACCAAAGGATCCACCAGCCGCGTTCGGGCGGCGAGCGCTGGGTGGGCCTCCTGCAGGTCCTGCTCCAGCAACCGGTAATCCCTGTGGATATGGGCGTCGCTCAGCAGGTCGGCGCCGAGCACCGCCCCCTCGGGGAGGTTGGATGAGCCTGACCGAAAAGCTCCGATCTGAGCAACGGAGGAGGTGCTGGTCAGATCGACCAACGGAACACCGCGATAGGTGTCTGAAAGCCTGGCGGTCGCTGGCGAGGCGGGTTCTGGGGCCTTTGCCGGTACTGCTGCCGCTGCAGCTTCCCTCATCGGACCGCGATGGACGAGCCAAAAGTCGTTGCTCCCGTGAAGCGTGGTCGACTTCGCCGCCACAGTTGGAGACCTTTTATTGTAGCAGCGTATTCCGACCTACCACTCGTCAAACTCGCCGCAGTCTCGGAGATAGATGTCGCGTCGATCCCGTAGTGCCGATGAAGATCGCTGACCGTGCCCGTCTGCCCGAAATGCTCCACTCCAAGGCTTACCGTTTTGTGACCCATTACCCCACCCAGCCACGAGAGCGTCGCCGGGTGGCCGTCGATCGCGGTGACAATCCTGCAATGGCGCGGCAACTTGCCTAGCAGGCGCTCAGCATGGCTCATTGCACGCAGATTGCCGCGAGCACTTTCGCGTTGGGCGGCTTGCCAGCCGGCGTTAAGGCGATCGGCCGAGGTGATGGACAAGACGCCGATGTCGCGCCGCCTGTCAGCCAGCATGCCCGCAGCTGCGATGGCTTCGGTCGCTACCGTCCCCTGTCGGCATTGGCTCCGGGTTCCCTCAGCCAGGTCGCCCCGTCGATCACCTCTTGAGCGAAATGTGGGTTGGGCTTGCGACCCGGCTGCTCAATCTGACGGGTACTGAGGCGAAGGTAAACCGAGCCGCCAGTCTCGTCGCGCAGCCAGGTGCGCTCGTCCGGATCGCCCTCCCCGTCGCGCTGCAGGTAATCGAATGCCCAGCCCATAATGATAGCGAGTTCGTCGGCGAAGGCCGGCTCAAAGCTCGCCAGCCCGTCCTGGCTCATGCCGATTAGCGGCTGAGCGATCGACTGGTGCGCGCCGCCCTCACTCGAAAGCGAGATGCCAGACGGCGTGCCGACGACCATGAAGCGTGCGTCCTGGTAACAGGCGTAGTTCAAGGCATCGAGGCCGCGCGACACAAATGGATCATAAAGCGTACCAATCGGCAGCAGCCGCTCGCCAAACAGGGAATGGGAAAGCCCCGCCGAAAGAGGTCGGCAAGCTCCCGACGCGCGAACAGCTGGCGGCGGTTGACCCACGGGCCAAGGTTGGTCGAAACCGTCACGTCAGGTGACGTCGTGACGATGCGGGCGGCGAGTTCGCTGTCGGATTTGCCGATCGCGTCGAGAATTCGGCCGAAGGCGGCCTGGGTCGAAATCTCCTCCCGCACCGCGGCCGGGCTGACAGCAACGGTCTGCGGCACCTCGATTCGCTCCGCCCGATGGCGTCGGCGGCCCTTCGCAAAGAACGGCACGGAGTCGAGGAAGGCCTGTATCTCAACCGCCGAGCCGTCCGCTCCCATTCATGGCCCGGCCGGACCTTCATCTGTTCCTGAAAGGCCTGTATCTGTGCAGAGGTCATCAGCCCGGAATGGTTGTCTTTGTGGCCCGCAAGCGGCATGCCATATCCCTTTACGGTGTAGGCGATGAAGGCGGTCGGACGGTCGTGCTCGATTCCGTTGAAGGTTTCGCTCAGCGTCTCGAGGCAGTGACCGCCGAGGTTGTTCATCAGCTCCGACAACTCCTGTGCCTCGCCGCACCAAGGTCCTTGGCCTTCGATATCCGTCTGGCACGGCTCCGCCGATCAAACCGTAGTTTCTTCCAACGCTGATGCGATCATGGCGCAATGGCGGGCCGTTCACGGGCTCGATGCACGTTCGACCCGATCAGAAATGGTGGATGGTCATTCACGGCGCGTCTGGTGCAATGCCCAAGGGCAGGAGCTGATCGAGGAATATCGCATCGCCGGAATGGGCCACGGTACGCCACTTGACACGGCCGGCGACGCCGCGCTTGGCACTGGGGGACCGTACATGCTGGACGTCGGTATCTCCTCTACTCGGCATATCGCGCGCTTCTGGGGAATAGCGAAGCCGTGCGTAAAGCGAGATGCGCAGGTCGAGCCGGCAAGAGCCAACAGTGAGGCGCTCGGGGCCAGTTTCGCACGCGCTTTCTCGAGCCCCAAGGCTAGGGTCCCCAATGTCCCTCACTCTGCGAAACGTGCAAACATCCCGCCTTCTCAGAAGCCCAACTCCGCCGCGGGGATACGAAATGTCATAGAGAACGCCCTGCGATCGGCAGGCTTGATGCACTAGAGTCTCGCCGAAACAACAGCACTTTAGGACCTCTGCGCGATCCGCCGCAGCGCCTTATGATCACGCGGGGTTTCGAAAACCTTCGCGCTCATGGTCACGCGAACATAACAGGATCACAATCGCGGTGCGATGCGATCGGACGGAGACCGATGTGCGATGACTATCGATTGACGGTGGACGTCGCTTCGATCGTGGAGGACTTCGCCGACCTGAAGATCAAGATCCGCTTCGGAGAAGGAGTGGCGGCGCTGGCATCACAATATCCTCTGATCACCCAAGGTAATCAATCACGGGGTTTTTCCGTTTGTGCCGACCTCGGCACATACGCTACGGAGACTTTCCTCTTTCGGCGAGAATAGAATGACAAATCCGAAGGCGTCCGCCGGCGCAGCTTTCCTCTCGGAAGATGAGCTGTTCGAAGCGTTGGCCAAGACCGCCTTTGAGTTCCTGTCGCTTTGCAGTTAATGAGGTTCTTCCTCAATTTGTGTGGCGCGGTGGCAGCATTCGTGCTCTCAGGAGTTCAGGACCGGCCCGACCGTACGTTGCGCGCTTGAGGGTCTTGAGGCGGTTGATCTGGCCTTCGGCCTGTCCGTTGCTCCAGGGCAGCTCGATGGCGTTGTTGACGGCATCGATGTCCCTACGCAGGACGCGAGCGAACCGCATGATCGGGATGGGTTCGGAGTCGATCGCATCGTCGATCCACGCATCCGGTGCTGATCTCTTGCCACGAAGGACGCCATTGAAGCGCATCGCCAAGCGTCGCATCTCGGCGAAAGCCTCAGATCCCTGCTTCAGGGCATCGACCTTCCTTGCCTGCCTCTTCGTAAGCAGGCCTCGCAGCTTGATGCACAGCGCTGCAGCAATCACCGGCGAGATCGCATGACCGGTGTCCGGATCTCGAACCGGCTCCGACTTCAAAGCCGGGGCGGCACAACATCGGTCTGCTCCCTTTCGGCCCGCCGCCAGGCTCCGAGAAGCCGCTCCAGATTGGCGAAGCTGCCGGTGTAGCCGCGCCGCTTGACGTCATGAAACAGATGGCGCCCGCGCCGGTTTGGCTTGATCGGAGGCTTGCCTGATGGGCGTCGTGGTTGCTTCGCTCGCCTGCCGCCCCGTGGCGAGGGTTTGCGGATTATCGGTCCTCTGCCTCTTCGCCGGTATCAACAGCGCTGTGTAATGTTCATTGTTTATGATGACGCCTCCGCTGTTCACGAGGTTGCTCCTGTCAAGTGTACTCGTCAGTTCGTCCTGGGCCTCGCGCTTCTTGCCCAAGTGCCGTTTAAACGGCGCTGGCGCGACTTGTCGGGCTTGCTGTTCTTGCAAGACGGCGTGTCGCACCTGCGACCCGGCTGCTCCAAAAGCGTCCGCGGGGATTGCGGCAAGCTCGTGCGGCAAGCGGCCCTGCCTCAGTCTGTTTTGCAGCGCCTGCCGATCGGCGACGAGGTCGTCGAGGTGCAGCGGCCGCTGCGGGTCTGGCCGCTCTTCGTTCGCCAATCTCTGAACCAGCGCGCGCGTGCCGTCCACCACGAAGACGCCGCAATCAACACCGTTGTTCTGCTGCGCCATGGCGGGTGTCACCAGGGTGGTCGCGTCCAGTCTTGTTGCGAGCTCTAGTGCAGGCGCGTTGTTGTATCCCCGTCCATTGTGCTGGATGGAGTCGTAGTGATAGGCGACCGTTCTTTCCGGGTCGCGGCGATCAACGAGCAGCAGCGACCAATGCTCAGTGCGTCCCTCATTCTCCGCCGTAGCCATAGGATTGCCACTGTTCACCGGCAGGAACACGAAGTCGGCTGGGGCATCGTTTTGATGGTAGATGGACAGCAACCTACCTTGCACGTCCCCGTCGTGACGGCGCAGTTGCTGGGAGACTAAGGGATCCACCAGCCGCGTTCGGGCGGCGAGCGCTGGGTGGGCCGCCTGCAGGTTCTGCTCCAGCAACTGGTAATCCCTGTGGATATGGGCGTCGCCCAGCAGGTCGGCGCCTAGCATCACCCCCCGGGGGAGATTGGACAAGCCTGACGGAAAAGCTCCGATCTGAGCATCGGAGGAGAGCACCGCGTCTGGGACGCGTTGAGTCCCATGGGAGAAGCCTTTGGGGACGGCGAAAACGTTTATAGAGTCCTCGATGGCAGCGAGGGGCTGCTCAGACCTTGCGGAGGGCGCGGCCTCCGCATGCAGCCTTTCGATGTGTTCGGACACTGTCCCTTGAACGGGTGCCTCTTCCAATGGCAATTCACCCAACTGCTGCATAGGGGGCTGCATCGGCACGCGGCCGCCTGAATTGCCGATTTCGCTCAGCGGCTGCTGAATGGCGGCGACTCGCGGGGCGGCGGCCTGAACTCCGGCGTGCCCAGAGCCGGCCGCCGCGAAAGCGTCGGCCACGATGCTGTTGAGGTCACCCGGTCCAGCGGGCATCCCTGGGTCGCTGAAAAAAGACGAGGCGGCTTGATCATCGAACAGCGGCCGGAGCGCCTCGGGAACCTCGTCACGAACCTTTCGCAACGCGGAGAGGAGCTTGCGGTTGCCTGGGAACAACCTCTCGGCGAATTTGATCCGCGAATCGTGATCCAGCCCAGAGATCGTCTGGCCGCGACTCTCAAGCGCCTCAGAAAATCTGCGAAGAGTACGACCATAGCGAGCACGGGTGCTTGAGGCCAACCTGCTGTCATTGGTCACTTGTTCCAAGACACGCGCGTCTGCCTTTGAGGGCACCCGCCGCCGGCCAGAATAGCCCGGCTCATGATAACTACGGAGGGCGCTCAACGCCCTCTTTATATCATTGTCTAGCGGAAAGAAAGCATCGACGTGATCGGCCAGGAATTGGTGATCTTTTAGATCAGTCGCTTGGCCACGAGCGCCGAGATCATTCGCCAATCGGCGAAGTGCTGACGTGTATGTTTGGACCGTTCTCACGCTCAATTTCTTCTGAACCGCAGCGTGAGTGATCGCCTGATCAATAAGGTCCCGGTGTTCGCCGGACAGATGGGGATAGCGGGTAGCACGGGTGCTTGAGGCCAACCTGCTGTCATTGGTCACTGGTTCCAAGACATGCGCGTCTGCCTTTGAGGGCACTCGCCGCCGGCCAGAATAGCCCGGCTCATGATAACTACGGAGGGCGCTCAACGCCCTCTTTATATCATTGTCTAGCGG
>NZ_JBVVQA010000058.1:0-2629 GCF_055811455.1 Mesorhizobium sp. WSM4845 | reverse complement strand
TCTGAACCGCAGCGTGAGTGATCGCCTGATCAATAAGGTCCCGGTGTTCGCCGGACAGATGGGGATAGCGGGTAGCAACGGCGCCAGCAGTAGCTGAGTAGCCCGGCTCATGATACGCACGCAGGACGTTCAACGCCGTCTTTATGCCGTCGTTTTTCGGAAAGAAAGCATCGACGTGATCGACCAGGGATTGGTGATTTTTTAGATCAGTCGCTTGGCCACGAGCGCCGAGATCATTCGCCAATTGGCGAAGTGAATACGTGTATTTTCGGACCGTGCTCTCGCTCAATTTTTTCTGAACCGCAGCGTGAGCGATCGCCTTATCAATCACGTCCCGGTGTTCGCCGGACAGATGGGGATAGCCGGTAGCACGGGCGCCACTCGCGACAGGTTCGGCTCGGCGCGGCTCGGCCACGTGCTGCTCAAACCCCGCTTGCCTCGCCTGGCCCGCATCCGGCAAGGGGTCATGGCGGTCCACGAAAGAAAGCATCGCGTCTGGGACGCGTTGAGTCCCATGGGAGAAGCCTTTGGGGACGGCGAATGAGACGTTTATGGAGTTCTCGATCGCAGCGGGGGGCTGCTCAGACCTTGCGGACGGCGCGGCCTCCGCATGCAGCCTTCCGATGTGTTCGGACCCTGTCCGTTGAACGGGTATCCCTTCCAATGGCAATTCACCCAACTGCTGCATGGGGGGCTGCATCGGCACGCGGCCGCCTGAATTGCCGATTTCGCTCAGCGGCTGCTGAATGGCGGCGGCTTGCGGCGTATTCAGGGCCCTCTGCCTCTCCGCTGGCCGCAACAGCACTGAGGAATGTTCATTGTTGATGATGACCCGCTCGGGTGGCAGGAGGTTGCCCTGCTCAAGCGCATCCGGCGAGGGCCGGATCTGCTGTTGGCTGGCAGCTAACGCTGGCGGGGCGGCGGCCTGAACTCCGGCGTGCCCAGAGCCGGCCGCTGCGAAAGCGTCCGCCACGATCCTAAGTTGCGGGACCTCCACTCGCGGCCGTTGAACCACCCTGCCGTCTTCCTCGGGTTCGGCGCCCGGCCGCCCGCGCTTGGCACCCGCCCGATCGCGTGCCTCCATAGTATCGTTCAGGATGGCAGGTTGCTCGGTCGGCATCCTCGAAACCGTCGGATCGGCCTCGGCAGAGATTTGAGGGCGAACGGCGTGAGTGAGCGCATGGTGTTGGTCCGGACTCGCTGGAAAACCGTCTCGCCCGAACTGCTCGACCATCTGTCCGGAAGAGTCCTCCGCTCTCTCAGTCGCCCCCCCGTCCACGGCAGGAAACCCAGGAGTGCTGTCGCTTGGCCCGGCGAGGGGCTGCGGCGTGAGCTCCGGAAGCTGCTGTACCTCCTCCCATGGCAGAACCTCCTCCATAGCGTCCGACGAGAGGTCTTGCCGCGGATGCGCGTCGGTTTGCGGATATGTTCCGCTGGCCACGCCCCCATCCGCCGGCAGAACAAGGCTGCCGGCGCGAGTAGGGACATCGTGTTCGTCCGGGCTCGCTGGGGGGCGGTCTCCCTCGATCATCCGCCATGCATATCCGGAATAGTCCTTCCCCTCCAAGTCGAGCCAAGACTTCGCCGTCCTCCACATCGCCTTCGGCAAGTGCTCCCTGAGGATGCCCAGGGCGTGCTCGTAGTCCTCCGCTCTCTCAGTCGCCCCCACGTCCACGGCAGGAAACCCAGGAGTGCTGTCGCTTGGCCCGGCGAGGGGCTGCGGCGTGAGCTCCGGAAGCTGCTGAACCTCCTCCCATGGCAGAACCTCCTCCATAGCGTCCGACGAGAGGTCTTGCCGCGGATGCGCGTCGGTCTGCGGATATGTTCCGCTGGCCACCCCCTCATTCGTCGCTAGAACGTTGTCTGGAAGGATGACCAGTCCGATCGTGCTATCCGGGTCCGCGGGTGGATTGAGCCCCGTCAAGGCCTGCAGGAAAGCCCACGTCGCCTGACTGTCCCCGTTCTTTACGATCATCACGCTATTTCCTGTTTCTTCGGTGATCCCTGTCGCAGCTAAAATCGATTGCGGCGGCAGCGAGCCGGGGGGTGTTGGGCGCTGGGGTAGGAATCTCGGCGCCAATCCTGGGCAAGGCGCTGGTCATGCCCGTGCTGGTATGTGGTGATGAACCACTAGAGCGGTCCATCCGGGGCCGGGTTGGTCGGGCGGCATGGCTGCGCCGGTTGGTAAGTTGCTCCATTTCACTGCCGCCTTGGGACCGACGGTTGCGGCTGAGCTGACGGCGTTAGCCGGCGGCCCACATCGGGGGGCTAGCGACTAGAACTTTTCGCGCAGCTCCTCCGTCAGCGCCCTTGCGTCGGCGTCACTGTCAACCACCCGGGGGTTAAGCAATATCAAAAGCTCAGTTCGTTCCTTGGCGTATTCGGTGCTGCCAAACAGGCCGCCCAAAAGCGGAATGTCCTTCAGCACAGGAATCCCAGAATTGGCTTGTTTGGTGCTATCTGCATCAATCCGCCGATTGCGATCGTGTCGCCGTTTCGGGTAATACGGTACTCTGGAGGCGGCGCACCGAGATCACTGGGGATTGAACAGTGGTACGCCCTGCGATGATCTCTTCGGTAAGCCGCGCCAGCCGTCCGGCCTCAGTAATGTCCACTTCGCCACCGCCCC
>NZ_JBVVQA010000057.1:0-20657 GCF_055811455.1 Mesorhizobium sp. WSM4845 | reverse complement strand
TAGATGCCTGTCAGGTTGATATGTTCCCAACTCAGCGGCGAGATATGCTTCAACAGCGTATCTGGAATGTTTCGCCCTGGCCTGCCGGCCATCTCCCCCGCAAGGAGGGAGATTGGCAGCTTCGCCGCTGCGCCCATCTCCGCAACATATGCCGGTGCTGCCGAGCAGGCTGATGGAATCGACCTCAGCCGTGATCAGCCGGCTGACCAGTTTCCGTAGCGCGTCAACGTCGACTCGGCCGGAACGATCGGCGGGGGTGATCGGAAAAGCAGACAGGCCGTTCGCGAAAAATCATGGTTCAATTCCTCGATCGGTGGGGACGAAACCCGGCCAGTAGTGGCCGTCAGGCGTCGGCCGCTTGCCGAAGATGGCCTGACCGACGCGCACGACAGTGGCGCCTTCCTCGATGGCTTCCTCGAAGTCTCCGGTCATACCCATGGAGAGCCCGGTGAGCGCGGCGTCGTGCTTCACGGCTTTGTCCCGCAGCCGGCGCAGCAGAATGAAGCAAGGCCGCACCTTGGCCATGTCGGAGGAAAACAGCGCAAGTGTCATCAACCCGCATGGCCGGAGACGGGGAAACTGATCGAGGGTCTCCACGAAGGGCAGCAGTGCGTTCGGATGGAGGCCGAACTTGCTGTCCTCGCCAGACGTGTTGACCTGCACATAGAAGTCGAGGAAGCGATCTTCGCGGTCCAGCCTCGTGTTCAGAAGGTCGGCGAGCCGCAGGCTGTCGAGCGCATGAAACTCACGCGCGAAGCGGGTCAGATATTTGGCCTTGTTGGTCTGCAGATGTCCGACGATGCTCCAGTCGATGGCGAGATCGTGAAGCGCCTCGCTCTTTGTCATTGCCTCCTGGATCTTGTTCTCGCCGAAGGTGCTGATGCCGACGTCGAAGGCATATCGCAGGATATGGGCCGGCACCGTCTTGGTGATCGGCAGCAACCGCACGGAGGCACGGTCGCGCCCGGCCCGCGCGCAAGCAAGCGTGATGCGCTCTTCAACCGACGCCAGATTGGTGCGGAAGCTGGTAAGGGGATCAGGCCCGAAGCGTTCGACGTCCTCGGGCGAAAGCGCCGGATTGTTCGTGCCCATTGTGATCTGCCCCTGGCTTAGACAAGCTCGTTGGCCTTGAGCCACGTGTAGCCGACGCCACTAAGAAACACGAGGCTCTTGTCGGGCGCTGCATAGATGGTCCGATCCGCCGCCGTAGCGACGGCAGACAATGTGCAGACGGTGGCGAAAGCAAGAATTGCAACTGATGATGTGCAGCGATTCATGGGGCGGCCTCCTTGGCCCCCCAGGGATCGGGATAGCCCGTTTGTGATTTTCCGTTAAACGTCGGCGGCTCTCAGCGCCTGTACGCGGGGAGTTGTTTGTCGCGTCGACCATTCCTGGGCATTGGTGCAAAGACGTTGAACTCCGATGCGATGTCGAGGACGGCTTTGGTCGTTGCCCTTTGTCTGGTGCGCACCGCGCTCGTTGCCCGTTCTACATGGGTAGCGGTGGGCTGCCTTGAGCTGGATCAGTTTTAGGACGAACGGCCTTGTTCAATTCCGGCTCGCGACCTCGTTGCGGGGCCAATTGCAGTGGCGTCGGCAAACGAGCCACCCCCCGGCCCTGCCGGTCATGCGTTCGCTGACCCCAATTCCCGAAGCTCGTCGAGCATGGCGACGTCGAGCCGGTTGGGGCAATCTGCCATGCGCCCCTGCTCCTCGGCGTGTTGCCTGCGCCGTTGCGGACCAGAGGCCGCGATAGCACCGGCGCAATTAACCAGCGGTGTTGCGTCACCCAACTCTTGTACCACGCCTTGTGACCCGGTCCGGATTGCACCAGACGGAGTTTCCAATGCTTTTTCGACTCGGCTCACCCCTCGTATCGTAAGCCTCTGTGTCCTTGCACGTTCGGGCACCGCCTCAGCAGCGACTTTGTGTCCCGCGTCCAATCGTCGACGACAGTGAGGATGTGGAACGGTCGGAGACGAAGTCGAGCGATCACCACTGCTTAAGACTCGGCGGTACCAGCATCGGCACGGCCGCGGGCGGTCAGCTTCTCGCGATAGAACCGAAGAGCTCTTGTGGCAATCTCGTCGCCCATTCCCACACATTTGCGACGGAGGCGGCGAAAGCCGAGATTTGTCTAACGCCAACATGCCCGCTCTCTACGACAACAGCCAAGCATTGCAAGCAGCGCGGAGCCGTGACGAACGACCTTCCAGTCGGCCTATCTCTCCTCGGAACTGTCGGCAATGTGGCCGCCGGTCTGCCGCCGCCACAGGCGGGCATACAGGCCGTCGTGTTTGAGTAGCTCCGAGGGGGAGCCCTCCTCAACGATGCGCCCTTTGTCGAGCACGACGATCCTGTCCATGCTGGCAATCGTCGACAGGCGATGGGCAATGGCGATCACCGTCTTGCCCTCCATTATAAGCTCGAGTTTTTCTTGGACCGCCGCCTCGGCTTCACTGTCCAGGGCAGAAGTCGCCTCGTCTAGAAGGAGGATTGGCGCGTCCTTAAGCAGCACCCGAGCGATGGCGACCCGCTGACGCTGGCCGCCAGAAAGCTTCACCCCGCGGTCACCGACGAAAGCATCGTAGCCGGTGCGGTTTTCGCTGTCCTTGAGATCGGCCACGAAACCGTCCGCATCGGCCAGCATTGCGGCGCGTTCGACCTCCTCCGGCGAGGCATCCGGCCGGCCGTAACGGATATTGTCCCCGACAGAGCGATGGAGCAACGAGACATCCTGGGTCACGACCCCGATATTCTGACGCAGGCTTGCCTGCGTCACCGAACGGATATCCTGGCCGTCGACTACGATTGCGCCATCGTTTACGTCGAAGAACCGCAGAAGCAGGCTGACAAGCGTTGACTTGCCGGACCCCGACATGCCGACGAGCCCGACCTTCTCGCCGGCGCGGACCCTGAGCGATAGATTCTCGATTACCCCTTTTCCTTGCCGGTATTCGAACCGGATATCTCTGAACTCGACCGCGCCGGCGACAACGGCCAGCGGCCTGGCTCCGGAGACATCGGTTACCGTTGAAGGCGTGGTGATGACCGGCATCGCGTCGCGTATCGTGCCCACAGCCTGGAATATCTGCTGTCCTAGCTGGAGAAAGGCCAGGGAGTTGGCGTTGAGCCGCTGAACGAGTGCGATTGAAGCAACAAATTGGCCGGTGGTGACAAAACCGGCCACGAGTCCCCAGAGCCCGACGGCGATGTTGGTCAGCGAAAGAAGTACGTTCAGCAGGACGACGCTGGTATCGCTTGTTAAGTGGATGCGCCGTTCAAGCTGTTGCGTCTCAATGGCATCTCCCATGATGGTGCGCATTGCGTCCGCCTCGCTGTCTTCGGCCGCAAACAGCTTGACCACGTGGATGTTGCTGTAGAGGTCGGTCATGGAGCCGACGACGAGGCTGCGCGCGCGGGCAGAGTGGCGGGACCGCACGGCAAAATATGGCACTGCCACAACCGCGACTGTGACGTTCGCCACGATCCAAAAAAAGACCGGAAGCGCCAGCGGCCAGGACAGCGTGGCAAGCAGCGAAAGCGAACCGAGAAACTGCACGAGAAAATACGGTATGCTGGAAGACGCTACGACGATCTGCTGCTGCACGGCGGCGGCGAGTTGCGAAATGCGCGACGCCACCTGGCCGGCGAAGAGATCGTGGAAGAATGCAAGGTCCTGACGTTCGACCGCCTTGTAGCCATGCCATTGCATAGCCGCGGGCATGCATACGGACACTGCCTGGGAACCCAATGTCTTGGCGATGAACATCAGCAGCGGTTGCACGGGGAACATCAGCAGGCCGAGGAACGTGAGCATAGGCCAAGCTTCCTCAAGGAAAACCGCCGCACCGTTCGTGCTCACCCCGTCCACAATGATATACATGCCCCATATCACCGCGAGGTTGATTCCCTCGACCGCCATCATGAAGACGGCGATGGCCGCCAGCACGCCACGGAACATGCGTGCGAAATGCAGAAGCAGCGCAAACGGACCTGTTGCCGGCAAAGGCGCGTAGGGGATATCCAGCGGGCGGATAAGCGTCTCAAAGGGGCGATAGATGAAATGCGAAGGCGACATGGCGGGTCAAACCGGCTGATCAGAAGAATGGGTGGGCGCATCGGAGGAGTGCGAGAGCGCGCGCCCCCTTAACTGCCAAGCGCACGTTCCTCGTCTACACACAATGCGTTCCCGGCGCGCTTCGAGCGGACCACGCAAGGCTGAGGGGCGCACTTGAATGAACATGCGCGCTGTGGCCACGTTCGAGAGCTGCATAGGGTGGCCCTCGTAGTGCTGGTGGACGGCTTGGCTGAAGGAGGCGCGATCTATGAGGAGGCGCCGCGGCTGGCTATAGCGGTCCAGCTCCCCAGGTGTGGCTGGGTTCATCGTCCTGTTCTGGCCGTCTCATTGCGGGCATCGAGCACGCTCCTGGTTGATTTCTCGGTCCTCCACGACGCCCTGCCGACGTCTCACTTACGAGATCAGCGCAATTTCCGTGCCGGATTTGCGCTCCGTTTCGTTCCACCGCTTGCTCGCCAGCCGGTGCCTGGCTGTAACGGCCAGCGGGTGGGGCTCCGACACTCTTGTTCAGTTTCGGACACAAAAAAGTCGCTATAGACATGCTCGGGAAGACCGGATGGAACCTCGAGCATGTAATCGTCGCACCCGAGCCGAATTTCATCCTCACCGGCTCCCGACCAGGGCGCTTGCTGAAAAGAGCGCTTGCTGCGCCAGCCATGAGTTCGCGGTAACCGCCGCAACCTTTTTCTGATATCGACCTGCGGGTTCACGGAAGAAGCCGATCCCGCGCGTCGCGCGATCGAGCGACTGCCGATCATCTGCGGGGAGGACATTCCCTCACGACCTGATCTTTGAATCGGACATTTCGGTCGAACGAGTGCAGGAGCTACTCCATGACGGCGTTTAGAAGCCGGGGTCGCTAGGCTGTCGCTGAAGATCGACCACGTTGCGAAAGAGCGGCAGTTTCGCCAGATCGAACTCATCGAAGGTCGGGCCGTCGTGCTTGCTCACCGCGCAACGCACCGGTCCGATATTCTCCTCCAGCACGAAGATGCCGGTCGCCTCGCCAGGGAGTTCAGCACCACTGCACTGATGCGATTGCAGTTAAAATGAAGAATCCGAGCTACGCCATTCTCGCAATAAACTGCCAAACCTGACTGAACGACTGCGTTCTCACTATTAACTGCCAAGCGACACTTCGTGGATTTCGCGCCGGAAGGCTTCCGAGCCGAGATAGCGGTGAGAAAAATGGTCTTGATTGCCTTGCCGAGTTGGGCCAGCGCCCTGTAGCTTGGGCGCTGCACGCTCGCCCGCGCAAAGCGGCGCAGGATCGATTCCGCATCGGCCGTGCGGTGCTGCAGGGCCGCCGCATATTTGATCAACTCGTCATACTGCTGCTCGATGAGGTTCCAGTCGATCGCCCGTGTCAAGATCGGCAGAAGGCTCGCGCGCCATTTCGGTGTCGGGCACCCCGCACTTCATCGGCAAGAGAACGGGCGACGGTTCCGGCCACGGTCGCCAACCATCTGGTGGCGCACCGCGACGGTCCGGCTCTTATGCCAGGGCGAACTGGGGAGCACATGCGCCCCCTGCCATGACGCACGCATCCAGAAGGAAGAGGTGAGAGGTTACGCGAAAGAGTGTGATGGAGTGGGAGGCGCATCGCGTTCGACCATCCGTGGATTCGGCAGCCTTGATTAAGGTCTGCGACGTCTGACCAAGGCCATCCATGGCGGAGTGCTCTCGCTGAGGTTAAAGGCAGCCTCTTCGGCTTCGTACCGGGTCAGCCCGGTGAGCGGCCGACCGTATCTCTCGGCGGGAAGCCCTGTCAGGCTATCGATCACAGACCACAGCCCTGGTTCCGACGGCAGAATCTTGTAGCGCCTCATCGAGCCCTCGCTTGCTAGAAGCACAGAGAACTCCCGCTTTACCGCAAAGTTCCGCAGTGCAGCATCAAAATGTTGCGACGCACTATGAGGGATGCAGTTCATATGACGGGCGGGGTCCTTTTGGCGCGCTGCCCGGCTGCCGGGTGCTGGTCGCCGGCCCGGCCGGCCTTGATAGGGCAGCTCTGGGGCTTCGACGTGTCACGCAACTCGGCATTCCGGCTCGAGCGGCACGGCCAGCTCGTGTATGCGCGCATTGGGGCAAACCCGCCGGGCGATATCGCAAAGATGCTGGTGATGAGTCAGATAGATCTGACTGACCCCTTGTTTTTGCTCCACCTTTCTTAAGCCCGCTGCAGTTGTCGGGCCGGCTCTGGTCCTGCCGGCTGAGGCCGTGAATGCGCCTCAGACGCCACCGCCATGAAAGCCTGAAGTGCCGCGGAGAGATACTCGTCGCTCCGCGTCACAAAAACAGTCGGCGCCGACCGCAGATTGTCAGGTAGCTGGTGTATGATGACCAGTCCGTCGGCTGCCGCATCCTGAACGACCCCCCGAGGTAGCATGGCCATCCCTACCCCGGCGGCGACGCAGCCGATGATCCCGTCCATTGTTCCGAGTTCCATCCAGCGGACATGCGTTACCCCACACGCCGCCAGGAACATGTCCATGCGCCGGCGATAGGAACAGCCCGATCGAAAAGCGAGGACCTTCAGAGCCGGCGATGCGGCCAAGGCCTTCAGATCCGAAAGCTCGCGAAACCGCGGCGAGGAGATCACAACGAGCTCCTCTTCGACGATCGATAGGCTCTTCAGTTCGGGATGAGCGATGGGGCCGGAGACGAACGCGCCATCCAGTTTGCGTCCGACGACCTCGCTGACGAGCTGTTCCGTCGGGGCAGCCTCCACCAGTACGTCGACCTCTGGATATTCTGCAGCATAGCGGATCAGGATCGGCGGAAGGCGAAGCGCTGCAGTGGTCTCCATGGAGCCGATCCTGAGTAAACCGCACGGCGTACCGCGGTCTGTGACGACGCGCTTGGCTTCGTCCAGAAGCTCTCCGACGCGCTCGGCATAGGGAACGAGCTGAATGCCGGTGGCTGTCAGTGTAACCCCTCGCCTGGAGCGATGAAAAAGCGGAGCACCGATTTCCTCCTCAAGCGATTTTATTCTCGCGGTGACGTTGGATTGCACCGTGTTGAGCACACCGGCAGCCCCTCCGATACTGTTTGCTCTCACCACCGCCTGGAAAAACCTGAGGTCGGCGCTGTTCATCGGCCATCTCCTTTTCAGATGAAAAACATCTGATCTAATCGTTTGTCTTAAGTCAAGTGTCGCAATAGCGTCAAAGAAAAATTTCCGGGAACTTCCTCAAGCTGGGAGAAGTATTGATGACGATACGAACGCGTCTGACAGAATTTTTCGAAATCGAGCATCCCATCATCCTTGCCCCGATGACCCCGGCCGCGGGTGGCGCGCTTGCGTCCGCCGTCGCCGACGCCGGCGGTCTGGGCCTGTTGGGTGGGGGATATGCTGATCGTCAATGGTACGAAACAGAGTCGTCGCTGATTACCAATGAACGCGTTGGCTGCGGGTTCATCGCCTGGGTAGTCGAAGCCGACCTTGATCTGTTTGACCGCGCACTTGCGGAGCGTCCGTCCGCGATGATGCTTTCGTTTTCGGATCCGGCGAAGCTCGCGGCACGGGTCAAGCAGGCGGGTGTTCCGCTGATTTGCATGATCCACACACTCGAACATGCCCGGCGCGCAATCGACGTTGGCGCCGACGTTCTTATTGTTCAGGGGACTGAGGCCGGCGGCCATGGCCTGGTCGCGCGGTCAACCATGCCCTTCGTTCCCGCAGTCGTGGATCTGGTGGCAAAGATTTCGCCTTCTGTCATTGTCGTGGCGGCAGGCGGCATTGCCGACGGTAGGGGCCTGGCCGCTTCGCTGATGCTCGGAGCAGACGGGGTCCTGATGGGAACCAGGTTCTGGGCTACGCGCGAGTCGCTCATCCATCCGGCAGCCAAGGACAAGGTAGTCGCGGCCTCTGGCGACGAGACAATCCGGACTTCCGTCTACGATATCGTCCGTCAGAAGGCCTGGCCCGCTGGCTATACCGGCCGACTGCTCAAAAACGGCTTCATCGACAAGTGGCACGGGCGGGAAGAAGAGCTGCGCACGCTGCATTCCGAAGAATTGTCGAAGGTCGAGGCGGCATGGGCCTCCGGCGACTATGACACGGCCAACGTGACTGTCGGTGAGGCGGTGGGCCTCATCAACGATCTGCCGTCGGCGAAGGACATCGTTCGCCGAACGGTGCGCGAGGCAGGCGAAAGACTTGGGGTCTACGCATTCGGTCAGCGCATCGCGAGCTGACTTACCACGGCCCTGAAGAGAGGGCCGACTGCTTTCAAAACATAAAAGGGGAACTGCAGCATGCAACAGCTACAGGAAAGGGGCGACTCCGTCCGCAAACCAGGTATCTGGACCGTCGTCCTAGCATCAAGCGCCGGCACGGTCATCGAATGGTACGACTTCTATCTTTACGGAAGTCTGGCGATTTTCTTCTCAACGCTCTTCTACCCTGCCAATGAACCGACGGCAGCTGTTCTGATCAGCGTCGCAACCTTTGCCACAGGCTTCCTCGTGCGCCCATTGGGAGCCCTGCTGTTCGGCAGCATCGGCGACCGCGTCGGACGCAAGAGCACGTTCTTGATGACGCTCCTTCTGATGGGCATTGCGACCGCGCTCGTCGGCGTCTTGCCAACCTTTGAGACCGCGGGATATTTCGCACCGATCGCTCTTGTGGTCCTTCGGCTGATCCAGGGATTGGCGATAGGCGGCGAATACGGCGGCGCCGCCGTTTACGTTGCAGAACACGCACCGGCGAACCGGCGCGGGTTCTTCACGAGCTTTATCCAGACAACGGCAACCGTCGGCTTTTTTCTGGCGATTGTCGTCGTGCTTACGTGTCGGCTGTCGCTCGGCGAAGAACTCTTCAAGCAATGGGGTTGGAGAATTCCGTTCCTGCTATCATCGGTTTTGATCGTGCTGTCCCTTTATCTGCGCCTCAAGCTGAGCGAATCCCCGGTCTTCGAGGAGCTTCGCAAAGGCGGGAAGACCGCAAAGAGCCCAATCCGTGAGAGTTTCGCCACCGGTGATGGCGTGCGTATGCAGCCTTTGCACTGTTCGGGGCGACCGCCGGCCTGGGGTGCGTTTGGTATACAGGCCAGTTCTACGCACTGTATTTCTTGCAAAGCGTGCTGAAGCTTGACTTCCTGACAGCGAACATTTGCCTTGCTGCTGCTTTGGTGATCGGAACGCCCCTCATCGTTTTCTTCGGCGCCTTGTCCGACCGGATCGGCCGTCGCAAGTTGATTGTCACCGGTTTCATTCTGGCAGCCGTGTTCTATGTTCCAATCTATCAGGGCATCGCCGCCGCCGTCGCTGCCCAGAACTTCGTTTTGGTAACAGCGCTGATCGTCGCCCAACTCGTTTTCGTCGGATTGGTCTATGGCCCTATGGCAGCTTTCCTCGTCGAGCTCTTCCCGGCGAAATTGCGCTACACCTCGCTCTCGCTGCCCTATCACATCGGAACAGGCGTGTTTGGCGGCTTTGTTCCCCTCATCAACCTGTCGCTGGTTGCCTACACGGGCAACATCTATGCGGGCCTGGCCTATCCCATTGCGATCGCGATCATGAGCGCAGTCGTAAATGTTCTCTGGTTCCCCTGCGCGCTGGCTGGGGAGCCCGAGGCTGCCCCAACCGGCCTACCTGCGAGGGCAATCTGAATCTTCACCGGGACGCCGAGTGCGCGTCCCCGCCCTCTTCCTATTTCCGAGGACGACTCATGCCGCTGATAAAAATTAACCTTCTGAAGGGCCGATCGCCTGGGGAGCAGGACAAGATCCTCGACTGCATCCATGAGGCGGTGGTCAGGGCTTTCCATGTACCGCCAGCCGATCGCTATCAGATCCTGATCCAACACGAGAGATCGCATGTGCGCGCGGAGGATACCGGTCTTGGTCTTTTTCGCAGTGACAGGCTGATCATTATCGAGGTGATCTCGCGAGCGCGGTCAACTGACGACAAACAGGCCTTCTATCGTTTCGTTGCAACAGGGCTTTTGGATGTGTGTGCGATCGACCCTGCAGATGTTGTGGTCAGTATCGTAGAAAATGGTGACGCGGATTGGTCCTTCGGCCTTGCAATTCATAACCGGCGAACTTCGCGGAAATTAGGCATCGCGGCGGTGAGACACGTCAATGTCTAATGCCAGTCCGATACGGCCGCGCCATCAGCTTTGACCGGCCGCGCAAATTCAAACAACAAGGAGAGAGCAGCTATGAAACAGCTACACCGAACCGTTGCAGCGTCACTGGGAATGCTGATGACAACTTTTTTAGTTTCGGCGCAAGCCAAGGAGGCCACCATCAAGTTCCAAGTCGAAGGCCAGTCAATCGTAGGCACGTTGGTCACGCCGGATGATGTCGCGAATCCTCCCGTCATCCTGATGCTTCACGGTTTCACCGGCAGCCGCAACGAATGGAGTTCGGAGGCGGTGAAGGAAGGCCTGTTCGGGCGTGCCGCGCCGGTGCTCGCAAAGAATGGCATCGCTTCGCTTCGGATCGATTTTCGCGGCAGCGGCGCGAGCGACGGCAAATTCGAAGACATGACCGTCGAAACCGAGATAACGGACGCACAAGCGGCGCTCGACTTCCTATCGACGAATGACAGCGTCGACGGCAAACGTATTTCGTTGATGGGAATGAGCCTGGGCGGTGCGGTCACGACAGCAGTTGCCGGCCGGACGAAAACGCCTTTAAAGTCTGTCGTGCTCTGGAACCCCGGCATCAATCTTCCGGCAGCGTTCATCTCCATTTTTGGCGAGAAGCAGATGGCGGAAGCTGTGACAGCGGGCGATAAAGTCTATCCGGCCAAGCGCGTCGGAGATGAGAAGGAAATTCCCTTGAAAGGCCGCTTCTTCGAGAGCCTATACGCGGTGCAGCCTGCCGGCGAAATCTCGCGCTACAAGGGGCCGCTGTTCCTCGCGGTCGGCACGCGCGACAGCATCGTCTTTCCCCAACCCGTTCTCGCCAAGTCGTTGCTGGCTTATCACGACGGTCCGGAAGAACTGTGGGCTGAACCCGTTGATCATGGTTTCGGCGTTGAACAGAGTGCCAAGACCGTGGACAAGCTGATCTTAGCGACGGTCGCCTTTCTAAAGTCCAATGGCGAATAATTTGCGGCGTCGAACGGCGCTCGCTCGGCCGCCAATGCCGCCGGAACTGGCGGCGTCTTAGCGAAAGCGGTAACGCTCGCCTGTCAGTTACCCTTCATGCAGGATGCCTGCCCGCGTGAACCTGCCCGGTTCCCGAGTACATCCGCCCCGTGACGACCGGAAGAAAAATTCGAGCTGATCGTAGGCCGCTCGCTGGCTGAAGACGGCGCGGCTATGATCGCGGACTGCAACGGCGTACTCTCGACCAAGAAGCACCCAATCAGGATATTACCTTTCGTACCGGCAGTTGGGAAGAAGTCCCGTCGCACGCGGAAATGATCGCAGGCGAGCGAGCATGTCCTCGACTGGTTCCATATCCCCATGCGCAATGGAAGCCGCTTCCTTCCGCGGCTAACCCGCTCCTGCCCCGTAACTGCGCGCAGGATTGCTGGCCGGCGTCGCCATCGTCGAGCGCGCCGGGCCTGCGATGCTCGAGATGCTTCACGCCCGTACGAGGGGAGCATGAGGATTTGTGGGGCGGTCAAGCCGCGCGGACCATTTCGCCGTTCTCGTGATTGTCGTTCGCCATGCCGGGATACCATTTGCCGGAAGGTCGACCGCAGGGAGCCATCGAGGGTCTGCGTGCGGGTTTTCAGCAGAAGATGTGCGCGAGGCTGTGTTGCAAAGTCTTCGGTAACCAGGCGCATGGCACGGCCTCTGGTAGTTTCGCCGGAGAGTTCAGATGTTCAAGGGCCGCCATTTCGACCAGTCCGTCATTCTGCTTTGCGTTCGCTGGTATCTGGCCTACGGCTTGAGCCTTCGCGATTTGAAGGAAATGACGGCCGGGCGCGGCATCAGTATCGATAGGCGCCGGTTATGGCCATGGTGCAGCGACCGACCGACGTCACGACCGGCGCTCCGGCCGGTGACGCGCGTGCCGCGGTCGTGACCGGTCTCTCAGCGCGAGCAAGCGACGCGTCATTAAAGCGCAGATCGAGTCGAGAGCTCATTTGATGAGCGACGAGTGGAAAGCATTCATGGCCATTGGTGAGAAGCTTTGCCAAGCAGGAGACCGTGAAGCATTCCAGTGGTGAGTATGTTCGCGATGCCGTCCACGTCAATTCGGTAGAGGGCTTCAACTCCCGCGTCCGCCGTACCATCGCCGGCGTCTTTCATCATATCAGCCAGCAGCATGCCGACCTTTCCACGAGGTTGGCTTCCGATGGTCACAGCGCGTGGTATCCGGGAGCGCCGTTCGGAAAACCCGGCATGGTCTAGAAGTCTTGAGGACCATCTGGTCGCGCGTGCCGCCGGCGCTACAGCTACTGAGCGTTTTTCGCGTCGCCACGGGGCGTCAGATGCGCCGAAGCCTGGGTGGAGGAATCATCATCAAATCAACCGTAGCTGCCTTTGGTTGATAAATGCCTCGTACGATTTTGAGCAGTTCTTGTTCCGACCCCATCATGCGAAGATCGTGTGACTCTCCAAGTTTTGGCAAAACGAGAGGCATCCCACAGATGGGGCACTCGGCTGCTGCGGGTCACCTTCGACGACAGTCACACTTACTGATCTCGATTTGATTGTTGAACCTCGGTCTTAAGAGCAGCAGTGCTGACCTCGAAATGAGTTTGGCCGCATGGCACGCGCAAGCGGAGCACCCTGGCCAGCCATTGTGCTCCAATCCGTGCTGTTTGCTCTCACAACCGCCTGGAAAAACCGGAGGTCGGCGCTGTTCATCAGCCATCTCCTTTTCAGATGAAAAACATCTGATCTAATCGTTTGTCTTAAGTCAAGTGTCGCAATAGCGTCAAAGAAAGATTTCCCGGAACATTGAAGGAAAGCCAAGCCATGCGCCAAGCAGCGCCCCGCTTTGCACTCGACCACATGGCGACGTCCGGACTCGACGTCAGGGCACTTTTCGCTTTTGCCCGTGACCAGGGCCTGACCGATGTCCAGATCCGCAGCCAACAGCGCAGCAATGCTATTGCACGCGGCATGCCGGCGGCGGACGTCCGGTCTGCCGCCGCCGAAGCAGGCGTTGGGATTATTTCCATCAATGCCTTGCAGCGCTTCAATGAGTGGACACCCGCCCGCAAGGCCGAAGCGAGCAAGCTCGCCGATTATGCGGCGGCCTGCGGCGCCAAGACGCTCATGCTGGTGCCGGTTAACGATGGCTCGTGGCCCGCCAATGGCGAGCGCCGGGGCGATCTCCGCTTTGCCTTGAAGGCGCTCAAGCCGATCCTCCAGTCGCGCGGCCTGATCGGTCTCATCGAGCCGCTGGGCTTCCAGACCTGCTCGCTTCGATCGAAGAACGAAGCGGCTAAGGCCATTGCCGCCATTGATGGCCAGTCCGTCTTCCGCCTCGTGCACGACACGTTTCATCACACGCTCGCCGGGGAGCCGTTCTTCTCCTGCGACCTGACCGGTCTCGTGCACATTTCAAGCGTGAACGATCCAATCCACTGGATTTACCCGGATCGCGTCCTAGCAGGTTCCGACAATGGCAGCCAGATCCAGGCGCTGCTTGATGGCGGTTATGAGGGCCCCTTCTCCTTCGCACCGTTTGTCGACGCAGCCCACGCGCTGGACGACGTCGCAGGCGCACTTGCCGCGAGTATCGATCTCGTCCGACAAGGGCTATTGACGCGAATGGCGGCGTGAGACGCGGGAGTAAATTAGGGGTGCCTGAGACGGCTTTTGGCGTCCCGCGGAGAAGTCATTCGAGACGCCTCCTGTAACACTATCTCTCGCATCCAGATGCTTGCCGCATCACTGTTGTGAAAGGCGGGCCATTGGAGGGCCTCGGTAAATGCGGGAAGCGGCAGCGGAAGTTCGATGATCCGCAGCGGGAACGTTTTCTTGAAATGCTCAATCAGCCGGAAGGGCATGGTCGCTATACGAGCTGTGCCTGAGACCATCGGCGGGATCATCCTAAACGCCTGCACGATAACCTCGACACGTCTCTTGAGGCCATGCTCAAGAAAAACCGCTCTTCGATGGAGGGCTTCAGCTCGGACCCTGAGTAGTGCGATTAATGAACGTCACTTCGCTGGTCGAACGGGTGAACCGCTTCTATCGAGTCGTCGCCCGTGGCGCTTCCATTCCCTATGCTGCCTTCATTTCGCGGTCCTCGCCAAACTGTTCAGACAAATTAAGCCAGCTCTCCCGAGGACAGACGCCGGCAAGCAGTGCGTGGACTTAGCGAAACAGCCGTCCGCAATTTAGCCCTGTCCAGAGTTTGCGAAACACGCAAAAAAGATGAAAGTGCGATGTTCAGGCGCATCGGTGCGACTGCACAGATTAAGTCATTTGAATTTATGCCAAGGGGGAAACGGTATTGGGCAACGGCTCAGGCGCTGGCGAACCTTGAATGTTGCGCATGCATTGGAGCGCCGGCCGATTCGAGCACGATCAACGATCGCTGTGGCAAGCTCACGTCAATGTCCCCGAATTGCATTTCCCTACCACCAGACTACCCCGCTCAGGAGCGCGACGCCGGCAGCACTCCCATCTCCTTGAGCAACCGGCCAGCGCCGTCAATCTTGTCCATGATCCAGAGCATGAAGCGACTGTCGACATGGATGCTGCGATTGCGGTCTGCGGCATATGCCCAATCGGAGATCACTCCATCAAGCGTGCCATCGAAGGCGAGGCCGACGAACTCGCCGCGCCCATTCAGCGTGGCCGAGCCGCTATTGCCGTTGGTGATGTCGGCGGTGGACAGGAAGTCGACTGGAAGCGTGCCCAGCGCCGGCGCGACATAGGGGCCATAATCCTTGGCTCGGATCGCTGCGATAGCCGCATCTGGAGCATCGAACTCACCCTTGCCCGTTTCTTTGGCCAGAAGTCCCTCCGCCGTGGTAAAGGGCATCCATATCTGCCCGTCGCGTGTTCGCCCCGCCACCTTGCCCCAAGTGGTGCGCAGCGAGCCATTCGCGTCGGGATACATCGGCCGGCCGATTGCCTGCCGATAGGCACGCTGGCCGTGCATGTAGATGGCGCGAGCCGCCTGGCTGCGTCCAGCGCGGTCCTTCGCAGCGTGCTCCGCAGCTAAGTCGCCGGGGTAAAGAGCGAGCGCCAGCTTAATGAAAGGGTCCTCCGACGCCTCGAAGGCAGCAGCGGGCTTGTCAAGCCAGCCGAGCCGCATTGCCGTGTCTGCGAGTTTGGTGTCTGCATAAAGTCGGTCAAGGCCAATTTGACCCAAAGCGCTTTCGAAAGCAGTATCGCGATCCTTTGTGTCCAGCCGGCGATATTCGTCGAGTGCGGCCTCGAAAAGCTTTCGATCGATGTCTGGCAAATAGCGGCGTTCGATCTGCGTCAGCTGATCCGAGATTTCTTTACGGTCACGATCCTGAAAGCCGCTTTCACGGTCTTCATCGGGCTTCTCGTGCTCCTTTGTCCAGCGATAGAGAGTGCGTGCCGATGACAGTAGTTGCGCGCGATTGAGCAACGCCTGGCGCAGCCTCGCCAGCGAAGCCCGGCTATTCTCGCCCACCATCGCGTCCAGTTCGCGGATTGCGGCGTCAAAGCGCGTCTGCCGCACGGGATACTCAGCGACCCAGGCGCGAAAAGCTTCCTCCTCGGTAGCCTTGCGCGCGTCGAGGCCGATCGCGTCGGCGCCGGCTAGATCGCCCGCCAGCTTCTTCTTGTAGTTTTCCACGCCTTGTAGGATGGAGGCGTAGCGGATCTGCGCTTCGCGATTGCCTGCCGTGGCTTGGTTGATCTGAGCGGCATAATCCGAGAGCAAACGCTGGGACAGTGGTTCGTAGTCGGCGAAGTTGAACCGGACTTCATCGGCGGTGAGGAACCGCTGGGTTGCGCCGGGAAAGCCGGCGACCATCACGAAATCGCCTTCTTGGACGCCTTCACGGGCCATGGGCAGCCAACTCTTTGGCCGGTAAGGCACATTGTCACGCGCATAGGGCCGGGAGGAACCATCAGGAGCGACATAGGCGCGATAGAAGCCGAAATCGCCTGTGTGGCGCGGCCACATCCAATTGTCCGTTTCGCCGCCGAAGTTACTGATGCCGGGCGCGGGCGCGTAGACGAGGCGCACGTCCTCAATTTCGAGCTTCTGCTGGAGATGGTAGGAGGCGCCGCCATAATAGGGCATCACGTCGCAGCGGCGATTGGGCTGTTCTTCACACGCGGCGATCAGCGCCTTGCGGTTCGCTTCGAGCCGCTCATAGCGGGCAAAGCCGTTCAGCTTGTCCGAGACGCCCTTGAGCATGTCAGCGGTCACATCCCGCATATCCTCGATCACATAGATGCGGCTGCCGGGCGCCGCAGGCAATTCTTCACCCAGGCTCTTCGCCAGAAACCCGTTGGTGAGATAGTCTTGGCTCTCCTTGCTGTTGTACTGGATGGATTCCAGCACGCAGTGATGGTTTGTGGCGACCAGTCCTTGCGGACTGACGAATGAGGCGGAGCATCCGCCCAGTGAAACGATCGCGTTAAGCGGAGCAGCGTCCAGACGGCTCAGCTGCGCGGGATCGATCTGGAGCCCATCCGCGCGCATGGCCGCGCCGACTTCTGCACTCTGGGCCGGCATCCACATGCCTTCGTTCGCCGATGCAGCAGTGGCCGTCCACAGCAAGGCGATGGCACTTACCCAAGCAACCCTATCACATTCGCAGTTCATACTGGTGTCTCTCCCACTCTATCTACTGTCTCCGCCGACTGGATCGATGAGCTATCGGGCTGGCCGGCGACGCCAGCGCCTGCGCGGCTGCCACTGGGTGAAGACTAAGGGGACGGTCAACGCAAACATCTGAATGACGCTTCCCTCACATCGTATCGGTTCCGTGCAACGTTTGCGGTTTATCCGTTGCACTAATCGTGCCAAATGAATAAAGCTTTCAACGACCCAAATGGTAAGCTGCCTTCCATGTCCGACCTCCGACATTTCGTCGTAGACCCGACACCCTCGTCCTCGCCAGCGACGAAGCCCGCTGCCGAACGGCCGTCGCTGGCCATTAATTGTGAGAGTGCGTTTCTTCACCTAGCCGTATACGCCGAAGACCATGCGGTATCCTGGGCATATCCTTGCTGGTGTTCGCCGGTCGGGAAGTGGAGCGACCCATCTGCGAACATCTGAATTATTATCGCCGCTTGAGGCGCCGGGCGGTTCAGGAACTGCTCAGCTGCCGTTCCGCTGTGCCAATTATGCGACTTTGACCTGTAGCAGCTAAGTTAAAATGTCCGGATCTGGCAAAGTAGGAATGTCGCTCCTGCCTTGCCAATCTGCCCGCATTCGAGAGCGCGGGAGATTGCAGATTGGGACTGGTTCTGATGAGCGAACGCGAGCTGCGGCGTATCGAGGTTTTGTCGAAGATTGTTGAGCGGCGAATGACGAGCGTTGCGGCGGCAAGTTTGCTCGGCGTTTCAGTTCGTCAGATCCAGCGGCTGTTGAAGACGTTCCAGGCTGATGGCGCTGGGGCTCTCCGGCACAAGGCGCGTGGCCGGCGTTCCAACAATCGCATTGTCGATGGTGTTCGCGACTTCGTGCTAGAGCTGATCCGCGAACACTACATCGACTTCGGTCCGACGCTTGCCCGCGAGAAGCTGATCGAACGGCATCAGCTGGCGGTCAGCAAGGAGACGCTGCCTTCGCCAACAAGGTTTTAGCACGCCTGATCTTCCTCGATGAGACGTCGACCAATACCAAGCTGACCAAAGACACCGGCTGGGTAGCGAAGGGCGAGCGCTTCAGGACGCATGCGCCGCCATTCGGCCAATGGCAGACGCAGACCTTCATCGCTGGGCTGCGATGCCACGGTCTTGTCGCACCGTTGATCATCAACGCGCCGATGAACGCCGCCATCTCCGAACGCTACGTCGAAACTCTCAAATCGCTCCCGAACTGATGCCCGGCGAGGTGCCGCTGTCAATCTCGAAACGAGATGACGGTCGCTGGGGTCGCAATCGAATGAGCTTGATCCGGGGCCCGCCCTTTTTGCGTGCGAATGTCTGGTCCAATGGTTATCAGGCAGGGAGCAGTTGTATCCATCATTTGGATGCATCGATCCAAACAATCTATTTGTTCAATTTATCACTCTTCGCAAAAAGCTTTCCGCGGTCCGAAGCGTGGCTGCGCCGATCCGCACCCAGGAGGCGCATGAGGTACTCACAGCGTCCTAGTTGCGGGCCCGAGTAATCTGGGCGCGTTCAACGCGGGGCCCGTGCGTTGATTGGTAGCTGCTGTGCGGCCGGGATTATCCAGCGTTCAGAATGGGGAAATGAATTTGCGATCACGTAAGAGACTGGCGGGACTGGCATTGTGGATTGTAGCGACTGCACCGCTATCTTCGAACGCCGCCTCCGCCGAGAGCATTTTGGAAGCCCTATCGGAGGCATACCAGAACAATTCTTCTCTAAATTCGTCCCGCGCCAAGGTCCGCGTTACCGATGAGAGCGTAGCCATCGCCAAGTCAGGGTGGCGCCCGACGATCGAGGTTTCCGCGAACGTCGGTCAGTCCAGCAGCCATGTTAACGGGAGCAATAAAAACGCGCGAAAGACGACCGGCGAATATGGCGTCAAGATTAAGCAGACGCTGTTCGACGGTTTTCAGACTAGGAACAACGTCGCCGCCGCCGAATCGCAGGTCAGAGCTTCGGTCGAAAGCATGCGCAACACCGAAGAGAACATCCTGTTCAAATCAGCCCAGGCGTATATGAACGTCGTTCGCGACCGGCAGGTAGCGGTGCTGACGCAGCAAAACGTGCGGTTCCTGACCGAGCAGGCGCGAGCTGCGCGTTCGCGCTTCGAGGTTGGCGAGGTTACGCGTACCGACGTCGCTCAAGCCGACGCTTCGCGCGCGTCTGCCGTGGCGGAATTGGCCGGCGCCCGTGAGCAGCTCCTAGTGAGTGCGGCGACCTATCGTCAGCTCGTCGGCCACGAGCCGGGGAGGCTCAGAGCCGCTTCGCCGCCATCGAAGCTGTTGCCGCCGAGTCTCGATGCGGCAATCGTGACTGCATCAAGCGAGCACCCCGCCATCCTGGCCTCGCAGCATCTGGTCGACGCGGCAGCGTTTTCGGTGAAATCGGCCGAAGGTGCGCTGCTGCCTCAACTCTCCGCTTCCGCTGGCGTCTCGAGCGCCTATCGCAACACCTCGCCTATAGCGAGCCAGCAGGACGGCACGACCAATTCGGCCAGCATCGGCGCGACATTGACCATACCGATGTATTCGGGTGGCCGCAGTTCGGCGCTTGTACGACGGAACAAGGAATCGCTTGGTCAGGCCCGGATCGAAACCGATGTCGGCCGCGATCTGGTGCGTCAGCAAGTGATTGCAGCATGGACCACGTACACCGCAGCCCGGCAAACTGTAGCCGCCAACAGGCAGGTGACTGCCGCTACGCAGCTTGCCTTGAACGGCGTCATCGAGGAGCGCGATGTCGGCCGACGCACCACGCTCGACGTTCTCAACGCCCAGGCCGCAGTCATCTCCGGCAAGATCAATCAGGCCAAAGCCGAACACGACGTGGTGGTGGCGAGTTATGGCATCCTACAGGCGATCGGTCACCTTTCGGCCAAGCGTCTCAACCTGCAGGTGACAAAATACAGGCCGGACGACACTGTCAAGGACAAGTGGACCGGTCTACGCACGCCAGATTCGCGATAAACTGCCCGAGTTGAAGCTTCGCGTCGATGACAAGTGGATGCATTTTCGCCTCCCACCAGCATGGGAGTGCCTGCCTCTCATGTTTGATACGTCTCTCTCGGCATACGGGTTGCCGGCGAAACGGACCGGCCCGCGATCATATCGGGCGCGCCGTCGCGCAGGGCTTTGAAGACGGCTTATTGGACACCTCCCGGCCAGGGGCGGAGTCGTCCAAGAACCCAGCTGTGGCTATCGCCAAAAGCTAGCCCGCTACCGACAATACGGGCTAAGGTTTTAGCGAGATGGATGGCCGGTTGAAGAAAAAGAAGCTGGAGAAGCGAGCGCGCCGTGGTACGCCCATCGCACAGGTTGCCGCATTGCCTTATCGCCGCACTGCAGACGGAGACGATGAAATCTTGCGGCTAACGTCTCGGCAAACAGGCCGCTTCATCTTGCCCAAGGGGTGGCCGATGAAGGGTCGACAAGACCGCGAGGCTGCAGCTCATGAGGCTGGTGACGAAGCCGGAGTAGTGGGCACTTTCCATGAGCAATCCGTCGGCAGCTTCCATTATTGGAAGCGATTGAAGGACACATTTGTCCCGGTAACCGTTGAAGTATACCCGCTTCACGTGCAGCAGGAGCTGGATGAACGGAAAGAGCGGAAGTATCGAAGACGGGCCTGGCTTAAGCCCGATCAAGCAGCCCTCCTGGTCGACGAACCTGAGTTGGCTGCCCTACTGGAATCTATAGCGCCTGAACTGGCTTGTTTCTGAACGCTAGGATAAAACATGCTCAATTACCTGGCTCGCCCGCGTCGCACTCAACGAGGCGCTCCGGCGAGCGCGAAAGCGACGGCCTTCCGCTGAACTGGCGGAACTGAATGATGGAGGCTCGGTGATTCTGTCGCAAACGGAATGGCAGCCATATCT
>NZ_JBVVQA010000056.1:0-22452 GCF_055811455.1 Mesorhizobium sp. WSM4845 | reverse complement strand
GTCTTGCCATGATCGACATGGCCAATCGTGCCGATGTTCACATGAGGCTTTGTACGCTCGAATTTACCTTTTGCCATGTGATCTCTCCATTCCTGCTCGCCCGTGCGGGCTTTGAATTAAGTTAGCGCTGCAACCCGTTGGGGTTACGCGTATTTCTTCTGGACTTCCTGAGCGACCGCGGTGGGGACCGGCTCGTAGTGATCGAACTGCATCGTGTAGGCCGCGCGGCCCTGGCTCATCGAGCGCAAATTGTCGACGTATTTGAACATGTTGGCGAGCGGCACCATGGCGTTGACAACAACCGCCACGCCACGCGATTCCTGGCCCTGAATCTGGCCGCGACGGCCGTTCAGATCACCGATGACGCTGCCGACATAATCTTCCGGCGTCACCACTTCGACCTTCATGATCGGCTCGAGCAGCTGCACGCCAAGCTTGGGCGCCGCTTCACGGAAGCAGGCACGGCCGGCGATTTCGAAGGCGAGCACCGAGGAGTCGACATCATGGTAGGCGCCGTCGATCAACGTCGCCTTGACGCCGATCATCGGGAAGCCGGCGAACGGGCCGGAGGTCATGACGCTGTTGATGCCCTTTTCGACACCGGGGATGTATTCCTTCGGCACAGCGCCGCCGACGATCTTGGATTCGAATAGGAATTCGCTGCTTTCCGGATTCGGTTCGAACAGGATCTTGACACGGGCGAACTGGCCGGTGCCGCCGGTCTGTTTCTTGTGGGTGTAGTCCTGCTCGTGCCTGCGGGTGATCGTCTCGCGATAGGCCACCTGCGGCGCGCCGACATTGGCCTCGACCTTGAACTCGCGACGCATGCGGTCGACGATGATGTCGAGGTGGAGTTCGCCCATGCCGGAGATGATGGTCTGACCGCTTTCCTCGTCGGTCTTGACGCGGAAGGACGGATCCTCGGCGGCCAGGCGATGCAGCGCAAGGCCCATCTTTTCCTGGTCGTTCTTAGTCTTCGGCTCGATCGCGATCTGGATGACCGGATCGGGGAATTCCATGCGCTCGAGGATGACCGGATGCAGCGGATCGCAGAGCGTGTCGCCAGTCGTCGTGTCCTTGAGGCCGGCCAAAGCGACGATGTCGCCGGCGAAAGCCTCTTCGACGTCAGCGCGCGAATTCGCATGCATCTGCAGCATGCGGCCGATGCGCTCCTTCTTGCCCTTCACCGTATTGTCGACCGAGATGCCCTTGGTGAGCTTGCCCGAATAGATGCGGGCAAAGGTGAGCGAGCCGACGAACGGGTCGTTCATGATCTTGAAGGCGAGCATCGACAGCGGCTCGCTGTCGTCGGCGTGACGCTCGATCTCGGCGTCGGTCTTGGCATCGACGCCCTTGATGGCCGGAACGTCGGCCGGCGACGGCAGATATTCGACGACTGCGTCAAGCAACGGCTGCACGCCCTTGTTCTTGAAGGCCGAGCCGCAGAACATCGGGTAGAACTTCACCGCGATGGTGCCCTTGCGGATCAGGGCGCGGATCTCGTCATTGCTGGGCATCTTGCCTTCGAGGTAATTCTCGAGCGCCGTCTCGTCCATTTCGACGGCGGCCTCGATCATCTTCTCGCGATATTCTTCGGCGCGAGCCTTGAGGTCGTCCGGGATCTCGACGACGTCCCAGGCGGCGCCCAGCGTCTCGTCGCGCCAGACCAGCGCGTTCATCTCGACGAGATCGACGACACCCTTGAACTCGGTCTCGGCGCCGATCGGCAGCTGCATGACGACAGCCTGCGCACCGAGGCGCGAGCCGATCATTTCGACCGAGCGATAGAAATCCGCGCCGATCTTGTCCATCTTGTTGCAGAAGATCATGCGCGGCACGCGGTACTTGTCGGCCTGGCGCCAGACGGTCTCCGTCTGCGGCTCGACACCGGCGTTGGCGTCGAGCAGCGCAATGGCGCCGTCGAGCACGCGCAGCGAACGCTCGACCTCGATGGTGAAATCGACGTGGCCGGGAGTGTCGATGATGTTGAAGCGGTGCATCTTGCCGTCACGAGCCTTCCAGAAGGTCGTGGTCGCGGCGGACGTGATGGTGATGCCGCGTTCCTGCTCCTGCTCCATCCAGTCCATGGTCGCAGCGCCGTCATGGACTTCGCCGATCTTGTGCGACTTGCCCGTGTAGTAGAGGACGCGCTCGGTGGTCGTCGTCTTGCCGGCGTCGATATGCGCCATGATACCGAAATTGCGGTAGTCTTCGATTTTATATTCGCGGGCCATGGGAGGTGCCTCTTCAGTCTCGTTCGCGCTTTACCAGCGGTAGTGCGCGAAGGCGCGGTTGGCTTCTGCCATCTTGTGGGTGTCTTCACGCTTCTTGACGGCGGTGCCGCGGTTGTTGGCCGCGTCCATCAGCTCGCCGGAGAGGCGGTCGACCATCGTGGTCTCGTTGCGGTTGCGGGCGGCGGCGATCAACCAGCGGATGGCCAGCGCCTGACGACGCTCGGGGCGCACGTCGACCGGAACCTGGTAGGTGGCACCGCCGACGCGGCGCGAACGCACTTCCACATGCGGCGCGACATTGTCGAGCGCCTGATGGAAGACGGTGACCGGCTCCTGCTTGGTCTTGGACTGGACCTGGTCGAGCGCGCCGTAGACGATGGTCTCGGCAACCGACTTCTTGCCGTCATACATGACGGCGTTCATGAATTTGGTGACGATCAGATCGCCGAACTTCGGGTCCGGGTTGATCTCACGCTTTTCTGCACTGTGACGACGGGACATTTTTTCTCTGCCTCAATTCTGCGTGGTGGCCTGGATCCCGGATCGTCGCCTGGCGCCGTCCGGGATGACCTTGGCTACGCTTCGGTCACTTCGGACGCTTGGCGCCGTATTTCGAACGGCGCTGCTTGCGGTTCTTCACACCCTGCGTGTCGAGCACGCCGCGGATGATATGGTAGCGGACGCCCGGAAGATCCTTGACGCGGCCGCCGCGGATCATCACCACCGAGTGCTCCTGAAGGTTGTGGCCTTCGCCGGGGATGTAGCCGATCACTTCAAAACCATTGGTCAGGCGGATCTTGGCCACCTTGCGCAGCGCCGAGTTAGGCTTCTTCGGCGTCGTTGTATAGACGCGCGTGCAGACGCCCCGCTTCTGCGGGTTCTGCTGCATGGCCGGGACCTTGTTGCGCTTCACCGGCGCAATGCGCGGCTTGCGGATCAGCTGGTTGACGGTAGGCATTAAACCCTCTTGTCTCTCAATTCCGTGTCTCGCCCGGTCAGGGCCGCTCAAAGCGTCATTTCCATACGCAAATTCGGGCCACAAACCGCGCCTCGCGGTCTTGCCCGAACAAATGGCAGAGGAAGCGGAAACCGCTTCATGCACGCCGGAAATGTCTTTTCGCTCGTAAAACGAACCCTGTTTGAGGCAAACTCCAAAGCGTGTCGCTTCGGAAGGGAGAGCCTCACATCGGTTCTGACTGGGCGGCTTCTACTCGCAAGCCTGTTGCCCGTCAACCCCGGAGCACCAAATATTACGCTGAAACCGAGGCTTGGCAGCCATGCGAAAGTGCATGTAATTTTCTTTCGCCATTTTGCAAGAGCAAGGAAGAAAGTGACCGGCCCTCGGCTGTTGCATAGCCACGCTTCATGCGAAAAAGCGACATGAACAGCGCAAATCCCCTCGCCCGGAGGAATCGGCCCGTGAACGACAATGATGAGCGCCCGGTCACCATCATCACCGGCCGGGCGTGGAAAAGAAAGGGCGGCAAGCCGGAAGGCGTCCACCTCATGCTGGTCGCGCCCGACGACGATTCGGCGGTGCGCCGGGCGCTCGAATCACTCGCGGCCGAAGGCTACGCCGAGGCTGAGCTCGACCAGATCGGCGACCTGGACGGCGTGCCCGATGAAGAGCCGCATTTGTCTGCCTATCAGGGGGCGCTCGAAGGCGAAGTGTCGATCGTCACCTTCGACGTGCCGCTGTGACCAGCCATGTCCCTGGCCGTCGCGGTTTGGGGCCGTCGCGGTTTGGGGCCGTCGCGGTCTGGCACTGCTTGCCCGGCATCGGTTCTCTGCTAAGAACCAAGCGCACTATCAACCTGCGGAGTCCCCATGTCCCTGAATAGCGGTCCCATCAAGCTCGGCATCGTCGGCGTGGGAAAGATCGTTCGCGACCAGCACCTGCCGGCCCTGGCCAAAAACCGCGACTACCACCTCACCGCCGCCGCCAGCCGGCACGGCAAGGTGGACGGGATCGCGAATTTTCCTGATATCGAGGCGATGCTCGACGCCGTGCCGGAACTCGAGGCCGTATCGCTCTGCATGCCGCCGCAGTTCCGCTACGACGCCGCGCGGACGGCGCTGGAAGCAAAAAAGCATGTTTTTCTGGAAAAGCCACCCGGCGCCACGGTCAGCGAGGTCGAGGATTTGAAAGCACTGGCGGCGGCAAACGGCGTCTCGCTGTTTGCCAGCTGGCATTCGCGCTATGCGCCGGCGGTTGAAGCGGCGCGCGCATTTTTAGGCTCGACCCAGATCAGGTCGGCGGCCATCAACTGGAAGGAGGACGTGCGCCGCTGGCACCCGAACCAGGACTGGATCTGGGCTCCAGGCGGCTTCGGCGTGTTCGATCCAGGCATCAACGCGCTGTCGATCGCGACCCACATATTGCCGGCGATGTTCATCACCTCGGCAATCCTCGATTTTCCCGAAAACCGCGCCGCCCCGATCGCCGCGCATATCGCCTTCCGCACCTCGAACGGCTTGCCGGTGGCGATGGAGCTCGACTGGCGCCAGACCGGCCCGCAAAGCTGGGACATCCTGGCCGAGACGGACAAGGGCGCGATGGTGCTTTCTGGCGGCGGCGCAAAACTCGCGGTCGACGGCCGCGTCGTTCACGACGAGCCGGAAGCCGAATATCCGATGCTCTACAAGCGCTTCGCCGAGATCGTGCGCGCCGGCGTTTCCGATGTCGATCTCGCTCCGTTGCAGCATGCCGCCGACGCTTTTATGCTCGGCAAGCGCAATGTGGTCGAAGCGTTTTTCGATTGACGCGTACAATGCTGCTATGAACGACCCGCCTGCCCAGCGTTGGTAGTTGGCGAAAGCGGAAGCGCCATACAATCTCCCCTGGATCCCTCAAGGCAGGGCTGTCGCAAGCCGAGGCTTTCGCTCTACGATGTACCCCCACCCCTAACCCCTCCCCACAAGTGGGAGGGAGAGTTCCGCTGGCGCTGACCTTGGCAACTTGCCTGGCTTCGGCGCCAAAGGGGAGAAATAAAGGCGCGCGGCAGCGTTCCCTCACCCTTGTGGGGAGGGTTAGGGTGGGGGTCCTCTTCGCAAAAATCCCCCAACTTCACCATATAAAAAAGCCGCCGGGTTGCCCCGACGGCTTCGTTGCCTGAGATCTTACCCGCCGCGCTTACTGCGCGGCGGAAGCCATGTCGGTCAGCATCGGGTCGGCGACCTCGACGCCCGACGCCTTGCGGCGCTCGTCGATGATCAGTTCGTCGCGCGAGGTGGCGATGCGCCGGATCTGGCTCATCGTGCCGCCGGTGCCGGCCGGGATCAGACGGCCGACGATGACGTTTTCCTTCAGCCCCTGCAGCATGTCGGTCTTGCCGGCAACCGCCGCTTCGGTCAGCACCCGGGTCGTCTCCTGGAAGGAGGCGGCCGAGATGAAGGACGGCGTCTGCAGCGAGGCCTTGGTGATGCCCAACAGCACCGGCTGGCCTTCGGCCGGCTTCTTGCCGTCCTCGACCAGGCGCTCGTTGACCTCTTCCAGCTCGATCACGTCGACGTGGTCGCCCGGAATGTAGGTCGAGTCGCCCTGCGCGGTGATCTCGACCTTCTGCAGCATCTGGCGAACGATCACCTCGATGTGCTTGTCGTTGATCGACACGCCCTGCAGACGGTAGACCTCCTGGATCTCGTTGACGAGGTAGGACGCAAGCGCCTCCACGCCCTTGATCGCTAGGATGTCGTGCGGCGCCGGATTGCCGTCGAGGATGTAATCACCCTTCTCGATGACGTCGCCGTCCTGGAGATGGAACGGCTTGCCCTTCGGGATCAGGTATTCGACCGGCTCAAGCGTCGAATCATGCGGCTCGATGATGATGCGGCGCTTGTTCTTGTAGTCGCGGCCGAAGCGGATCGTGCCATCGATCTCGGCGATGATGGCGTGGTCCTTCGGACGGCGTGCCTCGAACAGTTCGGCAACACGCGGCAGACCACCGGTGATGTCCTTGGTCTTGGCGCTTTCCATCGGGATACGCGCCAGCACGTCGCCGGGGCGAACCTGTGCACCCGGCTCGACCGAAAGAATGGCCTCGACCGAGAGCAGGAAGCGGGCGTCGCCGCCCTTCGACAGTTTGCCGACCTTGCCCTTGGCATCCTGGACGACGATCGCCGGCTTGAGGTCGTTGCCGCGTGGCGTCGAACGCCAGTCGATGACCTCGCGCTTGGTGATGCCGGTCGATTCGTCGGCCGTTTCCTGGACGGAAATGCCGTCGACCAGATCCTCGAACGCCACCTTGCCCTCGATTTCGGTGAGGACCGGGCGGGTATAGGGATCCCACTCGGCGATGCGCTGGCCGCGCTTCACCTTGTCGCCATCGTCCACGAAGATGCGCGAGCCATAGGTGAGGCGGTGCGTGGCGCGCTCCTTGCCGGCCTCGTCGAGGATCAGCACCGCCATGTTGCGGCCCATGACCATCTGCTGGCCGTCGGAGTTGCGCACCACGTTGCGGTTGCGGATCTCGACCTTGCCCTCATACGAGGCTTCAAGGAACGACGAGTCCACCACCTGCGCCGTACCGCCCATGTGGAAGGTACGCATGGTGAGCTGGGTGCCCGGCTCGCCGATCGACTGCGCCGCGATGACGCCGACAGCTTCGCCCTGGTTGACCGGGGTGCCGCGGGCCAGATCGCGTCCGTAGCAGACCGCGCAGACACCGACCCTGACGTCGCAGGTCAGCGCCGAGCGGATGCGGACCGACTGGACGCCGGCCTTTTCGATCTGCTCGACGTCGCGTTCGTCCATCAGCGTTCCGGCCTTGACCAGAACCTCACCCGTCACCGGATGCGTGATGTCGTCGAGCGCGGTGCGGCCGAGAACCCGCTGGCCGACGGAAGCGACGACCTGGCCGGCATCGACGATCGGCTGCATGGTGAGGCCCTTGTCGGTGCCGCAGTCGACGGAGTTGACGATGCAGTCCTGCGCCACGTCGACCAGACGACGGGTTAGGTAACCCGAGTTCGCCGTCTTCAAGGCGGTGTCGGCCAGACCCTTGCGGGCGCCGTGGGTCGAGTTGAAATACTCGAGCACGGTCAGGCCTTCCTTGAAGTTGGAGATGATCGGCGTCTCGATGATCTCACCGCTCGGCTTGGCCATCAGGCCGCGCATACCGGCAAGCTGGCGCATCTGGGTGGGCGAGCCGCGCGCACCGGAGTGCGACATCATGTAGATCGAGTTCATCGGCTTTTGACGGCCATTGTCCTCGAACTCGACCGCCTTGATGCGGGCCATCATCTCGTCGGCGACCTTTTCCGAGCACTTGGCCCAGGCGTCGACGACCTTGTTGTACTTCTCGCCCTGCGTGATCAGGCCGTCATTGTACTGCTGCTCGTATTCCTTGGCCAAGGCCTCGGTATCGGAAACCAGCTTGATCTTGGCATCCGGGATCAGCATGTCGTCCTTGCCGAACGAAATGCCGGCGCGGCAGGCGTGGCTGAAGCCGAGGGCCATGATGCGATCGCAGAAAATGACCGTCTCCTTCTGACCGCAATGGCGGTAGACGGTGTCGATCATCTTGGAGATGTTCTTCTTGGTCATCTCCTGGTTGGCGGTCTCGTACGGCACATTGACGTTCTTCGGCAGAAGCTCGCCGATGATCATGCGGCCGGGCGTGGTGTCGTAGATCTTCGACACGACCTTGCCGTCCGCATCGACCGAGCGGAAGCGGCCCTTGATCTTGGAGTGCAGCGTCACCGCCTTGGTCTCGAGCGCGTGCTGGAGTTCGCCCATGTCGGCAAACACCATGCCCTCGCCCGGCTCGTTCTGGTTGACGATCGAGAGATAGTAGAGACCCAGAACCATGTCCTGCGACGGCACGATGATCGGCGCGCCGGAAGCCGGGTGCAGGATGTTGTTGGTCGACATCATCAGCACGCGGGCTTCAAGCTGTGCTTCCAGCGACAGCGGCACGTGAACCGCCATCTGGTCGCCGTCGAAGTCGGCGTTGAAGGCCGTGCAGACCAGCGGGTGAAGCTGGATCGCCTTGCCTTCGATCAGGATCGGCTCGAACGCCTGGATGCCGAGGCGGTGCAGCGTCGGCGCACGGTTCAGAAGCACCGGATGCTCGCGAATAACCTCGTCGAGGATATCCCAGACCTCCGGACGCTCCTTCTCGACCAGCTTCTTCGCCTGCTTGACGGTCGAGGAATAACCCTTGGCGTCGAGACGGGCATAGATGAAGGGCTTGAACAGTTCGAGCGCCATCTTCTTCGGCAGGCCGCACTGGTGCAGCTTGAGCTCCGGACCGGTCACGATGACCGAGCGGCCGGAATAGTCGACGCGCTTGCCGAGCAGGTTCTGGCGGAACCGGCCCTGCTTGCCCTTCAGCATGTCGGACAGCGACTTCAGCGGACGCTTGTTGGCGCCGGTGATGACGCGGCCGCGACGGCCGTTGTCGAACAGCGCGTCGACGGCTTCCTGCAGCATGCGCTTTTCATTGCGCACGATGATGCCGGGCGCGCGCAGCTCGATCAGCCGCTTCAGGCGGTTGTTGCGGTTGATGACGCGGCGATAGAGATCGTTGAGATCGGACGTGGCGAAGCGGCCGCCATCCAGGGGAACCAGCGGGCGCAGGTCCGGCGGGATCACCGGGACCACCTTCATGATCATCCATTCCGGACGGTTGCCGGACTCCATGAAGTTCTCGACGACCTTGAGCCGCTTCAGATACTTCTT
The DNA here is from genome assembly GCF_055811455.1 of Mesorhizobium sp. WSM4845. NCBI lineage: Bacteria > Pseudomonadati > Pseudomonadota > Alphaproteobacteria > Hyphomicrobiales > Phyllobacteriaceae > Mesorhizobium > Mesorhizobium sp. WSM4845. The sequence goes on along the minus strand of NZ_JBVVQA010000056.1, from coordinate 13,536 downwards.
CTGCTTGAGCTCGGACGTGGTCGAAGCCAGCTCCGAACGCAGGTCGCCGGCGATCTTCTCCAAGTCCATGCCGGCCAGAAGGTCGTGGATGGCCTCGGCGCCGATCATGGCGGTGAACGAATCCTCGCCATATTCGTCGACGGCCATCATGTACTCTTCCTCGCTGAGGAGCTGGTGCTCCTTCAGCGCGGTCAGGCCGGGCTCGGTGACGATGTAGTTCTCGAAGTAGAGAACGCGCTCGATGTCCTTCAGCGTCATGTCGAGCAGCGTGCCGATACGCGACGGCAGCGACTTCAGGAACCAGATATGGGCGACCGGCGCGGCCAGCTCGATATGGCCCATGCGCTCGCGACGGACGCGCGACAGCGTGACTTCGACGCCGCACTTCTCGCAGATGACGCCCTTGTACTTCATGCGCTTGTACTTGCCGCACAGGCATTCGTAGTCCTTGATCGGACCGAAAATGCGCGCGCAGAACAGGCCGTCGCGCTCCGGCTTGAAGGTGCGGTAGTTGATGGTCTCCGGCTTCTTGATCTCGCCGAACGACCAGGACAGAATCTTCTCAGGGCTGGCGAGCGAAATCCGGATGGAATCGAACACCTGTGCAGGCGCCTGGGGATTGAAGAGATTCATGACCTCTTGGTTCATGCCGTTCTCCTTTTCGGGGTCATCGAAAACCCCTTGCATCTAGCGCGGGCCAAACGCCCGCCGACTTGGTCGACCATCGGTCGAAAAACTCTTGTTTGAGCATGATCTTGGCCGAAAACCGGTAACCACTTTTCGGGATCATGCTCGGCGTCCGGCCGCGGGGAACCGCGACCGGACGTCTTGCTTATTCGGCCGCGTCGGGCAGCCGGATCGGGTTGTCATCGAGCTTGGTGTTCTCCAGCTCGACATTGAGGCCCAGAGACCGCATTTCCTTGACGAGAACGTTGAAGCTCTCGGGGATGCCGGCCTCGAAGGTGTCGTCGCCTCTGACGATCGCCTCGTAGACCTTGGTGCGGCCGGCGACGTCGTCCGACTTCACCGTCAGCATCTCCTGCAGCGTGTAGGCGGCGCCGTACGCTTCGAGCGCCCAGACCTCCATCTCGCCGAAGCGCTGGCCACCGAACTGCGCCTTGCCGCCCAGCGGCTGCTGGGTAACGAGCGAGTACGGCCCGATCGAACGCGCGTGGATCTTGTCGTCCACAAGATGGTGAAGCTTGAGCATATATATGTAGCCCATCGTCACTTTGCGATCGAACGGCTCGCCGGTGCGTCCGTCATAGAGCTGCGACTGACCGCTGGTGTGCAGGCCCGCCTGCTCCAGCATGATGTTGATGTCGGCCTCGTGCGCGCCGTCGAACACCGGTGTCGCGATGGAGACGCCGCGGCGCATCTGCTCGCTGAGGCGAACGACGCTCTCGTCGTCATAGTCGCGGACCGGCTCGTTGCGGTCGTTGGCCGGCATGAAGCTCTCGAGCGTCTTGCGCAGCGGCTTGATGTCGCCGCCTGTCTTGTAGGCGTCGATCAACTCGCCGATCTTCCTGCCCATTCCGGCGCAAGCCCAGCCCAGATGCGTCTCCAGGATCTGGCCGACATTCATGCGGCTCGGCACACCCAGCGGGTTGAGCACGATATCGGCATGCGTGCCGTCCTCGAGGAACGGCATGTCCTCGACCGGAACGATCCGCGACACGACACCCTTGTTGCCGTGCCGGCCGGCCATCTTGTCGCCGGGCTGCATCTTGCGCTTCACGGCCACGAAGACCTTAACCATCTTCATGACGCCGGGAGGCATCTCGTCGCCGCGCTGCACCTTCTCGACCTTGTCCATGAAGCGCTGTTCGAGCGCCTTCTTGGAATCGTCGTACTGGCCGCGCAGGGCTTCCAGTTCGCTCTGGAGCTTTTCGTTCTCCACCGCAAACTGCCACCACTGCGAACGCGGATACTCGTCGAGCGTATCCTTCGACAGCTTCGAGCCCTTCTTGAAACCCTTCGGCCCGGCAATCGCATCCTTGCCGACGAGAACGTCCGACAGGCGCGAATAGACGTTGCGGTCGAGGATCGCCTGCTCGTCGTCGCGGTCCTTGGCGAGGCGTTCGATCTCCTCGCGCTCGATCGCCATGGCGCGCTCGTCCTTCTCCACACCGTGGCGGTTGAAGACGCGCACTTCGACGACGGTGCCGAAGGTCCCGGGCGGCATGCGCATGGAAGTGTCACGCACGTCCGATGCCTTTTCGCCAAAAATGGCGCGCAGAAGCTTTTCTTCCGGCGTCATCGGGCTTTCGCCCTTCGGCGTGATCTTGCCAACCAGGATGTCGCCCGGCTGCACTTCGGCACCGATATAGACGATGCCAGCCTCGTCGAGGTTCTTCAGCGCTTCTTCCGAGACATTGGGAATGTCGCGGGTGATTTCCTCCGGCCCGAGCTTGGTATCGCGCGCCATGACCTCGAACTCCTCGATGTGGATCGAGGTGAAGACGTCGTCGGCGACGATGCGCTCGGACAAGAGGATCGAGTCCTCGTAGTTGTAGCCGTTCCACGGCATGAACGCGACCAGCACATTGCGGCCTAGCGCCAGATCGCCAAGCTCAGTCGACGGACCGTCGGCGATGATGTCGCCCTTGTTGACCAGGTCGCCCATGCGCACCAGCGGACGCTGGTTGATGCAGGTGTTCTGGTTCGAACGCTGGAACTTCATCAGCCGGTAGATGTCGACGCCCGACTTGCCGGGATCGAGATCTTCGGTGGCGCGGATGACGATACGCGTCGCGTCGACCTGGTCGACGATGCCGCCGCGGCGGGCGCCGATGGCGGCGCCGGAGTCACGGGCGACGATCGGCTCCATGCCGGTGCCGACGAACGGCGCTTCGGCGCGCACCAGCGGCACGGCCTGACGCTGCATGTTCGAGCCCATCAGCGCGCGGTTGGCGTCGTCGTTCTCGAGGAACGGGATCAGGGCCGCGGCCACCGATACCATCTGCTTCGGCGACACGTCCATCAGATCGACGTTTTCGCGCGGCGCCATCATCACTTCGCCGGCATTGCGGCAAATGACGAATTCGTCGACGAAACCACCATTCTTGTCGAGCTCGGCATTGGCCTGGGCGACGTGGTGCTTGGCCTCTTCCATCGCGGAGAGATAGACGACCTCATTGGTCAGCTTGCCGTTGACGATCTTGCGGTACGGGCTCTCGATGAAGCCATACTTGTTGACGCGCGCAAAGGTGGCCAGCGAGTTGATCAGACCGATGTTCGGGCCTTCCGGCGTCTCGATCGGGCAGATGCGGCCGTAATGCGTCGGATGCACGTCGCGCACCTCGAAGCCGGCGCGCTCGCGGGTCAGACCACCGGGTCCAAGCGCCGAGAGACGGCGCTTGTGGGTGATCTCCGACAGCGGGTTGGTCTGGTCCATGAACTGCGACAGCTGCGAGGAACCGAAGAACTCGCGCACGGCGGCAGCCGCCGGCTTGGCGTTGATCAGGTCCTGCGGCATCACCGTATCGATCTCGATCGAGGACATGCGTTCCTTGATCGCGCGCTCCATGCGCAAGAGGCCGACGCGGTACTGGTTCTCCATCAGCTCGCCGACCGAGCGCACGCGGCGATTGCCGAGATTGTCGATGTCGTCGATCTCGCCCTTGCCATCACGCAGTTCGACCAGCGTCTTGACCACGGCCAGGATGTCGTCCTTGCGCAGCACGCGCACGGTGTCCTCGGCCTTGAGCTCGAGGCGCATGTTCATCTTGACGCGGCCGACGGCCGACAGGTCATAGCGCTCGCTGTCGAAGAACAGCGAGTTGAACATGGCTTCGGCGGTTTCCAGCGTCGGCGGCTCGCCGGGGCGCATGACACGGTAGATGTCAAACAGCGCGTCCTGGCGGCTCTCGTTCTTGTCAACGTTGAGCGTGTTGCGGATATAGGCGCCGACATTGACGTGGTCGATGTCGAGAACTTTGATCTCGTCGTCGCCGGCGGCGAGAAGCACTTTTAGCGTCTTTTCGTCGATCTCGTCGCCGGCCTCGAGGAAAATCTCGCCGGTCGCATAGTTGACGATGTCCTCGGCAAGGTAGTTGCCGAGCAGATCCTCGTCGGTCGCCTTGATCGCCTTGAGACCCTTTTCGCCGAGCTGACGGGCCTGGCGTGCGGTGATCTTCTTGCCGGCCTCGACGACGACCTCGTTGGTGTCTGCATCGATCAGGTCGCCGACAGCCTTGAGGCCGCGGAAACGCTCGACGTTGAACGGGATACGCCAGTGGTCGCCGGCGCGCTTGTAGGTGATCTTGTTGTAAAAGGTCGACAGGATTTCCTCGGCGTCCATGCCGAGCGCCATCAGCAGCGACGTCACCGGAATCTTGCGGCGGCGGTCGATGCGGGCGTGCACGACGTCCTTCGAGTCGAACTCGATGTCGAGCCACGATCCGCGATAGGGGATGACGCGCGCGGCAAACAGCAGCTTGCCCGACGAGTGCGACTTGCCCTTGTCATGGTCGAAGAAGACGCCCGGCGAACGGTGCATCTGCGAGACGATGACGCGCTCGGTGCCATTGACGATGAAGGTGCCGTTCAAGGTCATGAGCGGCATGTCGCCCATATAGACGTCCTGCTCCTTGATGTCCTTGATCGACTTGGCGCCGGTATCCTCGTCGATATCGAACACGATGAGGCGCAGCGTCACCTTGAGTGGCGCGGCATAGGTCAGGTCGCGCTGACGGCATTCGTCAACGTCGAATTTCGGTGCTTCGAACTCGTACTTCACGAATTCCAGCATCGAGGAGCCGGAAAAGTCGGAAATCGGGAACACCGATTTGAAAACCGCCTGCAGCCCCTCGTCAGGACGCCCGCCCTTGGGCTCCTCGACCATCAGGAACTGGTCATAGGATGCCTTCTGAACCTCGATCAGGTTCGGCATCTCCGCAACTTCCGGAATCTTTCCGAAGAATTTGCGTACGCGTCTGCGGCCATTGAAAGTTTGTGTCTGGGCCATCGTCGCTCCTTAGCTCGATTCTCGGGGCGAGCCTCGCCGCGGCTCGCCTTGCATTCTCGGCCACCTTCGGCGGCGGCCTTTATTTGTTCACCCGCCACCTGTCGGTGGCCGGCCAAAACGGGAGAAAACCCGTTTCCTGAAGACCGGCTTACGGCCCTCAGGAAAGAGGTTTTCGTACTCTTCGCGTTACGCAGCCTCCCTTCGCGCCAAGGAAGCGGCGGACGGCGCGAAGCCGCCCGCCGATATCAAACGCTTACTTCAGTTCGACCTTGGCGCCGGCTGCTTCCAGCTGGGCCTTGAACTTGTCCGCGTCGGCCTTGGAAACAGCTTCCTTGACCGGCTTCGGAGCCGCCTCGACCAGGTCCTTGGCTTCCTTGAGGCCAAGACCGGTGATGGCGCGAACTTCCTTGATGACGTTGATCTTCTGAGCGCCCGCCTCGGTGAGGACGACGTCGAATTCCGTCTTTTCCTCGACCGGAGCAGCAGCAGCCGCAGCACCGCCGGCGGCAGCAACCGCCACCGGAGCAGCAGCGGAAACGCCCCACTTTTCTTCCAGAAGCTTCGACAGCTCGGCCGCCTCGAGGACGGTCAGCTTCGAAAGGTCGTCTACGATCTTTGCCAGATCAGCCATTGCAATATTCCTTCATAAGGTTCGAACGTGTGTTTGTGATAGCGAGGAACGGCCTCATGCCGCCTCGTCCTTCCGGGCGTAAGCGCCGATGACACGCGCGACCGAAGCCGCAGGCGCATTGACGATCTGGGCGATCCGGGTTGCCGGCGTGGCGATCATGCCAACCAGCCTGGCGCGCAGCTCATCGAGCGACGGAAGTGTGGCGAGTGCCTTCACACCGTCGGCGTTGAGCGAGGTGGTGCCCATTGCGCCGCCGAGAATGACGAGCTTGTCATTTCCCTTGGCGAAATCGGACGCGACCTTCGGCGCCGCAATCGGATCCTCCGAATAGGCGATCAGCGTCTGTCCCTTGAACAGGTCGATGATCGATGCGGAGTCCGTGCCCTGAAGAGCGATTTTGGCGAGACGGTTCTTCGCGACTTTGACGGTGCCACCGGCGACACGCATTTTCGACCGAAGGTCGTTCATTTGCGCGACGGTAATACCGGCGTAGTGGGCCACGACGACTGAACCAGCGCCCGAAAACGCTTCATTCAGGCCCGTGACGAGTTCGCGTTTTTCCGCTCTGTCCACTGCCTATCTCCAGTTGACCCCAATCCTGTTAACGGGAACATTCCCATTACGAGGACAGGTGTCGGGTTGCCTTTTGCCGGCCGGGCCATCCAGTAACGGATCTCCCGAACGACGCTCGAGGATCCTGCCCCCTTTCGCCACACCAGCCGGCAAGCCGAATGGTGCGCAGACAAAAGGCAAACACGGTTCGAACCTTTCATTGGAGCAGTCGCTCCGTTGTCCGGTCTTCACCCGTCTCATGCAGGCCCACATGAATTAAGGCCCCCCTTGAACCAAGGCCTGGGGCCGCCCGCAATCTCGGACAGGATGTCCGGAAGCCTTCCGACTTCCGGTACCGGGCCGCCAAGATAAATCGGAGGCCCGGAATTCTGTTTGCGGATCAGCCCTTTAGCGGCAGATCCAAATCGTTCGTATCAGGACGCTGCCAGCGTCGAGACGTCGAGCTTGAGGCCAGGGCCCATCGTCGAGGTGACCGACACCTTCTTGACGTAGTTGCCCTTGGCGCCAGCCGGCTTCGCCTTGGTGACCGCGTCAGCGAAGGCGCGAACATTCTCTTCCAGCGCCTTGACGTCGAACGAGATCTTGCCGATGCCGCCATGAACGATGCCGGCCTTCTCGACGCGGAACTCGACCGCGCCACCCTTCGACGCCTTGACGGCGGCGGTAACGTCGGTGGTGACAGTGCCGACCTTCGGGTTCGGCATCATGCCACGCGGGCCGAGCACCTTGCCCAGACGGCCGACCAGCGGCATCATGTCCGGCGTGGCGATGCAGCGATCGAAGTCGATCGTGCCCTTCTGGACGATGTCGACCAGATCCTCGGCGCCAACGATATCGGCGCCGGCCGCCTTGGCTTCCTCGGCCTTGTCGCCACGCGCGAAAACCGCGACGCGGACGGTACGGCCGGTGCCGTTCGGCAGGTTGACCACGCCACGGACCATCTGGTCGGCATGGCGCGGATCGACACCCAGGTTCATCGCGATTTCAACGGTCTCGTCGAACTTCACCGAGGACCGGTCCTTGAGCAGCTTCAGCGCATCACCCAAGGCATAGGCCTTGTTGGGATCGATGCCTTCGCGGGTCTTCGATACACGCTTTGCAATCTTTGCCATGATCTCAGCCCACCACTTCCAGACCCATCGAGCGGGCGGAGCCCTCGACCATGCGCATGGCCCCCTCGATATCGGTCGCGTTCAGATCCTTCATCTTCTGCTCGGCGATGGCGCGCACCTTGTCGCGGCCGATCGTGCCGGCCTTGACCTTGCCCGGCTCCTTCGAGCCCGACTTCAGGTTTGCGGCCTTCTTCAGGAAGTAGCTCACCGGCGGCGTCTTCATGACGAAGGTGAACGACTTGTCCTGGTAGTAGGTGATCACGACCGGAACCGGCGATCCCTTTTCCATTTCCTGAGTCTGCGCGTTGAACGCCTTGCAGAACTCCATGATGTTGATGCCGCGCTGACCAAGCGCCGGTCCGATCGGGGGCGACGGCGTCGCCGAGCCCGCGGAAACCTGGAGCTTGAGCTGGCCTGCAATTTTCTTAGCCATCTCTTCCTGCCTTTATCTCATGCCGGCCCCAAAGCTGGGCAACCGGCGGTTGCAGTCTGGTGGTGCGGTTCCTGCGGCCGGCTACAGCCCATTCGCCTCCCACCCGTTTTGGCGGCGATTTCCACGCCGCCTCCCTCACCGCCGAATTGGCGACAAGGATTTCGGATCAGCCCTTTTCGACCTGTCCGAATTCGAGATCGACCGGCACGGCGCGCCCGAAGATCGAAACTTCCACCTTGAGCCGCGCCCGCTCCTCGTCCACTTCCTGGACGAAACCGTTGAACGAGGCGAACGGACCGTCCGAGACGCGGATCGCCTCGCCGATCTCGAAAGTGACCGACGGCTTCGGCCGCTCGACGCCTTCCTGCACCTGGTTCAGGATGCGCTGGGCCTCGGCCTCGGTGATCGGCACCGGCTTCGAATCACCCAGGAAGCCGGTGACCTTCGGCGTGTTCTTCACGAGCGAGAACACTGCGTCGGTCAGGTTAGCCTTCAGCAGCACGTAGCCCGGGAAGAACTTGCGCTCGGCATCGACCTTGCGGCCGCGGCGTATCTCGACGACCTTCTCGGTAGGCACCACGATCTGCTCGATGTCAGCGGACAGGCCTTTCTGCTTGGCCTTGTTCTCGATGTCCTCAGCGACCTTTTTTTCAAAGTTCGAATAGGCGTGGACGATGTACCACCGCGCAGTCATTTCAAGGCTTCTCCGTAATCGCCGGACTCAGCGTCCAATGCCCAGAATCTGCTCGACCGCGAGGCCCATGAGCTGATCGGCAGTAAAGAAAAAGATCATCGCGATCACAGCGAACGCCAGAACCATCACCGTCGAGATCATCGTTTCGCGACGCGACGGCCAAGTCACCTTGGCGGTCTCCGCGCGAACCTGCTGGAGAAAGACGAATGGATTTGTGGTTTTCGAAGCCATGTGCCGCTCTGTCTGCAAGACCCGTTGACCGGATCTCCTGGATGATCCCGCTGGCCGGGATGTGCCGCCTGAGCCTGTGTTCGCGCCGAATCAGCGCAATCATTTCGCCCATGCAAATCGGACGCGTAAAGCCGGCTTCCCAGCTCCACGCGTCGCGTGTCTGTTTCGTCTACATAAAACCGATTCTTGATCCACGCAAGTGGCAAGTGTCCGCTTTATGCCAAACGCCGCCTCGGAACCATCCAGTCGTCCCGTTCCGGCTATGGCGCTCTTATGCCTCAAGACAGCCTATATGGCAAGCCACCGCGCGATATTCAAAAGGTCGATGCGCGGAAGACCAGAAATTTTTTCATGAATTGGCCATTTCGAAAAATGGCACGGGCAGCAGGGCTCGAACCTACGACCTGCGGTTTTGGAGACCGCCGCTCTACCAACTGAGCTATGCCCGTATCGCGCGCTGCTATTTCATAAAGCGGACAAGAACTCAAGTCGAGTTTTCAGGCGTGGCCGCGCCGGGCTGCAATCGTCGAAATCCGAGGGCCAGCGCCCAGGCGCATATCAGAAGTTCGAGGGCAAAAGTCCAATGCAACATGAAGCTCATGACCCAGTTGCGATACATCGCCGGAACCGTGACGAGTTCGAGCGCGCGCCGGTCGAACGGCATTAGCCACATGATAGGCGACGCCACGCTGTCCAGGATCATGTGTATCATTGCGGCGGCAAAGAAGGCGCCGACCGGGGCCAGATATCGCGGATCCCGCCATTTCGCGACCGACAGTGCCACAAGGCCAACCGCTGCCCAGAAGAGCGGCCAGTGCGTGACGTAGGCGTGGTGATGGGTTCGTCCGCCATCGACAAAATGGAAATAGACCATGTCGAGGTCCGGGACGACGCTGCCGAGCATTGCCGCCGCCATGATCCCCGATCTGCCGGGCCAACGGTTTCGTGCGAAAGTACCGAGTATGTAGCCAGCCGGAAGATGAGCGATCAGCATCGTCAAACCTTGTTCATTGCCGAATCGGTCGAACGTCGCGGCGGATTGTGGCGCATTCAGAAAGGACTACCCCGCCTCGCCCTATCGCGCTCGGCTGGGGCGTGACTGCGCCTTACAGCTTGACGGCCGCCTCGGCCTGAACCTCGGACGTCGACACGACGCGGCAATTCTCCGGCATTGGCTGCGACTTGCAGATGGTCGGGCCGGTAAATTCATCGGCCGAACCAAGCCCGGTCGTCAGCCCGACTTTCAGCATCATCTCGGGTTCGAGCTGCCGATGGCGCGAGGCCGGCACCGACCGCATCGCCACCAGCAGACCGGATCCGACCGCCATATCCCTGAGATAGGTTTTGACCCGCTGCTCCAACCCGATCGGGTGCACGGTCAACTGCGCGCGAGGACCGACAAGGCGTCTGACACCGCCGGCAAGCATGATCGGACAGGCCGCGCCACACGCGCCGCTCGCATCGATCGTCAGTCCGACATGGACGCCATCCTCGGCGGTGCAATCCACCTTGTCCGGCTCGCATCCAATGAAGTCCGTCCGCGCAACCGCCACGTCGAGCTTGCGTTCTCGGATCAACCTTCCGGCGGCCAGAGCGCCGAGCACGTCGCCTCCCGGCGAGTTGATCACCACGGGAAGTCGCCGGTCACCGATCGTGTCCAGCAGTTGGCGCAGCCGTTCCGGCGTTTGAGCGCTGATCATGCCTTCCGCCGAGATCCATTCGGGACAATTGGGATCGCAGAGAAAACTTCTGCCGCGAACCAGGACGAAGCGCATATCGCCAACATCGGCCCGCTGCCCGGTTTCAGGTTCGACCGGCGCGGCGGGAGCGGGCTTGGCGTACGCCACCACGTCGCCGGCCGGCGCCGGTATTTCCCTGCAGTTCGCGGCCACCGGATCGGTGTTGCACAGGGTTGGCGCGGTCAGCAGGTCGACGGCATCCAGGCTGGTCACCAGCTTCGCCTGCAGCATGTCGTAGGGAGCCAGTTGCTGGATGCTGCTGGCCGGCGTGTTCTTCATCGTCTCGAGCACGGCCTGGCCGACGCCCATTTCGTTCAGATAGGCAGCCAGTCTTTTCTCCACCGACTTGCTCATCTCGTACGTCTTGTAGCTGCCGGCGTTCTTGCGGCCGACGATCTTCTTGCTGACGATCTTCTTCTTGCCTCCGACCACGCGATAGGTGGTCCGGTACTGCAATTTCGTGCGGATGTAGGTCGTGGTGATCTGATGCACGCCGAGAAAGGCCCATTGCCCGACGACGCGCCTGATGCCGCCGGCAAACATCAGCGGACAGGCGGAATTGCAGATGGCGCCGCCGGCATAGGCATTGCCGAAATAGCGAGCGCCCTTGCCGTCGTTCTCCTTGCAGTCCTTGGCATCGGGCTGGCAACCGGTGAACCGGGTTTTGCCGACCGCGATATCGAGCTTGTTCTTGCGCAGCAGCCGGCCAAGCGCCAGCGCCGCTTCGACGTTGCCGCCGGGAGAATCCACGACAACGGGCAGTTTTCGGCCACCAAGCCCCTTGAGCGTGCGTTTGAACAGGGCCGGCGTGCCGGCCTCTATCGAGCCTTCTGCCGATATCCATTCCGGGCAGGTCGGTTCGCAACCAGGCGCGCTGTTGCGGACGACGACAAACCGCATCGTCGGACCAAGATCCGGCGCGGATTTTTTGGTGTTCGCCGCCAAGGCAGCGTGTTCCATGACCAGGAACGACGCCAGGCAGATCACCATCCACCATGCCTGGCCATTCAGACGGTGCCACGAAACCATTCGGGAAGCCCCCCGCAATGCGACCTATAGTAATTCAGCTTTGCCGGCTTGCAACAGCGTTTTGCGACGATGGCGCAAGCGCCCGCCGTACCCAAAAAAGTATGCCGGCCGTATCCAAAAGCGAGACGGGCGGCCCAAAGACCCGCCCTTCGAAGTAGGGCTTTGGGTATTTCAACGGCTACGGCTTGAGTGGGAATTGTGCGTCAACCTTGAGCGCCGATGCCGCCGGACAATTTTGAGGCCTCGGTTCGGTTTTACAGACAGTTGGCCCCACCAAATGGTTCGCCGATTCAGGTCCCGTCGTCAGTCTCATCGTCAACATTGTGCCGGGTTCGAGCCGGAGCCGGTTGCGCTTATAATCGAAGCGGTCGAGCGGCATCGGCGGAAACAGATGCTGCCTGACCGACATTTCCGCAAGATAAGAGCGTATCCGCTCCGCGAATGCCAGTGATTGAACGCTGACTGGCACCTTGGGGCCCACGAAACGTCTGACGCCCCCAGCAAGCATGATCGGACAGGCGGCATCGCACCCCGCACCTAAATCGGTCGCGACACCAGGATAGAACCCATCCGGTGGCGCGCACCCTTTGTCCTGCGGCTTGCACCCGGTAAAATCGGTGCGCGCAATCGCGACGTCAAGTTTGCGGTCGCGGATCAATCTTCCCATGGCAAAGGCGCTGAGCAAATCGCCCCCCGGCGAACTCACGATCAACGGCAGACGCCGGCCGCCGACCGTGTCGAGCAATTGGCGAAATATCTTCTGCGTATCGGGGGTGATCGTGCCTTGCGCTGCAATCCATTCGGGACAATCGAGACCGCATTTCGGATCGCTGCTCCGGACCAGGACGAAACGCATCGAATTGTCGACCGGCGCTGGACGGGCCGACGGAGTGGCCCCTCGGACGGCCACCACTGCCGTCTTGGCCGGCTTGGCATTCGCAGGGATCTCTCTGCAGTTCGGCGGCGCCGGACTCCGCTGGCATATGCCCGCCTGCGTAAGTTTGTCGAGGGTGTCTCTGCTGGTGACCAGCTTCATCGTCAGCATGTCGTCGAGGGCGATCTGCCGGATATCACTGGCAGGCGTAGCCTTCATTACGTCAAGAACGCCCCGCCCGACGCCCATCTCCCTGAGATATGCCGACAGCCTCTTCTCAAGCGCCTTGCTCATCTCATAAGTCTTGTAGCCGATATTGTCTTGAGTGACGGTTTCTGTGGTGACCTTATATTTTTTGCCGCGCACAACCCGATAGGTGGTTCGATATTGCCGTGTGGTGCGGAAATGGGTCGTAGTGATCTGATGGACGCCCAGATGGGCCCAACCGCCGACCACGCGTCCGACGCCTCCGGCAAACATCAGCGGACATGCGGAGTTGCACATGGCACTGCCGTCGGACGCAATGCCGAAATATGCGGCGCCCTTGCCGTCATTGGCACGGCAATCCTTCATCCCGGGCCAACAATCGGAAAACTTGGTTATACCGACGGCGATATCGAGCTTGTTTTTGCGGATTATACGACCAAGCTGGAGCGCAGCATCGACATTGCCGCCCGGGGAATTGACGATGATCGGCAGTTTGCGGCGGCCGAGCTTCTTCAATATGCGCTTGAGCAGAGCTGGCGTGCCGGCTTCAATGGCGCCTTCTGCCGAAATCCATTCCGGACAGCTGGGCTCGCAGCCGGTCGCGCTGCTGCGAACGACGGCGAACCGCATCGGCGAAAAATCATCGGACCATATCTGCGGCTCGGTCCAAGTCGTCAGATCGGACCATTTCGGGAAGACATCCTCGGCTTTCGCGGCAAAGGTAGCCATCGCCATTGCGACCACCGGCGCCAGGCGAACCAGCCCGCGCCACCACCCGGCCATACTGCTTAAACGGCGTCCCCAAACCACGCTTGGCAAAAGCCCCCTCGATGCAACCTATAATAGTTGCGGCGGTGGTGCGTGCAACAGCTTTGAACGACCGCGCAAGATTTTTTCTGCGCGGACCCAGTAAACTGAAAAGGGCGGCCCGAAGACCGCCCTTCCCTGTCGATCCGACAAATGCCGGTTACTCTTTGATGGTGACGACGATGCCGGCACCGACGGTGCGGCCGCCTTCACGGATGGCGAAGCGCAGCTTCTCTT
>NZ_JBVVQA010000055.1:0-23735 GCF_055811455.1 Mesorhizobium sp. WSM4845 | reverse complement strand
CCCCCCCCCCCCACGACAGGGGGAAAACTGTAACCCATGTATCCGGTTCAAAGTGTTACCCATCTTTCAACTGGACAGCTGGCCGCACCGCGGCGCTATTTTGCAACGCTGGTCGTTGGCGAAACCCATTGCGAAGGCGTCTTTCTCCCCGTCACTATACGGGGAGAAATGCCCGGCAGGGCAATGAGGGGCAGCGCGCACGTCTGAAGGGCACGGGCAAATCCAGGCGTGGGCGCATTCTGCCATGCGAATTTCCAACGTGCTTTCCTGTGGAACTCTTGATCGGTCGAAAAGAGCGAGGTTGGCGGGGCGACGCTCTGCGCCTATGGTCGCCGCTCTTTTCGACAGGACAGCAGGAACGACATGGCATCCGAGCGCATCGCAGCAATCATCGCAGCCGAGATCACGGCCCGGCCCGAACAGGCCGCGGCGGCGATCGGACTGCTGGACGAAGGCGCGACGGTGCCGTTCGTGGCGCGCTACCGCAAGGAGGTCACCGGCGGTCTGGACGACACGCAGCTGCGCCTGCTGGCCGAGCGCCTAGCCTATCTGCGCGAGCTCGATGCGCGCCGCGACACCATTCTCGGTTCGATTCGCGACCAGGGCAAGCTGACCGAAGAGCTTGAAACCAAGATCGCTGCGGCCGCCACCAAGGCGGAACTCGAAGACATCTATCTGCCCTACAAACCGAAGCGCCGGACCAAGGCCGAGATCGCGCGCGAGCGTGGGCTGGGACCGCTGGCCGAGGCCATCCTTGCCGACCGCGCGGCGGCGCCCAGCGAACTGGCGCTGGCCTATATCACTGAAGAGGTAGCCGATGCCAAGGCGGCGCTCGATGGTGCGCGCGACATCCTGTCCGAGCAGTTCGCCGAGAATGCCGATCTGGTCGGCAGGCTGCGGAGCTACATGAAGGAACGCGCCTTCATGCGGTCGCGCGTCGTCGACGGCAAGCAGGAAGCCGGCGCGAAATTCTCCGACTATTTCGACCATGTCGAGCGCTGGGCCAATGTGCCGAGCCATCGCGCCCTGGCGATGCTGCGCGGCCGCAACGAAGAGGTGCTGTCGCTTGATATCGAAGTCGATGCCGACGACGCGTCGCCGGTGAAGCCGGTCGAGCGGATGATCGCCGATGCCTACGCCATCGGCCGCCAGTTGCAGGGCGACCGCTGGCTGATGGAGGTGGCGGGCTGGACCTGGCGCGTAAAGCTGTCGCTGCATCTGACGCTCGATTTGATGCGGGATCTGCGCGAGCGGGCCGAGGAGGAGGCGATCCATGTCTTCGCCCGCAATCTGAAGGACTTGCTGCTCGCTGCCCCGGCCGGCTCGCGCGCCACGATGGGGCTCGACCCCGGCATCCGCACCGGCGTCAAGGTGGCGGTGGTGGACGGCACCGGCAAGCTGCTGGCGACTACGACGGTCTATCCGTTTCCGCCAAGGAATGATGTGCGCGGCACGCAGGCCGAACTGGCAAAACTCATCCGCCTGCACAAGGTCGAGTTGATTTCCATCGGCAACGGCACCGGCAGCCGCGAGACGGAAAGGCTGGTCGCAGACATGCTGGCCGACATGCCTGCCGAGTCCGGGCCGAAGCCGCTCAAGGTGATCGTCAGCGAGGCGGGCGCCTCGGTCTATTCCGCCTCGGCAACGGCAGCGGCGGAATTCCCCGGCCTCGACGTGTCACTGCGCGGCGCGGTGTCGATCGCGCGGCGGCTGCAGGATCCGCTGGCCGAACTGGTCAAGATCGAGCCGAAGTCGATCGGCGTCGGCCAATACCAGCACGACGTCGACCAGTACCGGCTCGGCCGCTCGCTGGAAGCGGTGGTCGAGGACGCGGTCAATGCCGTCGGCGTCGACCTCAACACCGCCTCGGCGCCGCTTTTGGCGCGGGTTTCGGGTCTTGGCGCATCGCTGGCCGAGGCGATCATTGCGCACCGTGACGCGGCGGGTCCCTTCGCCAGCCGACGTGACCTGTTGAAAGTCTCGCGCCTTGGACCCCGGGCCTTCGAGCAATGCGCCGGCTTCCTGCGCATTGCCAACGGCACCGAACCGCTCGATGCCTCGGCCGTGCATCCGGAAGCCTATGGCGTGGCGAAAAAAATCGTTGCGGCCTGCGGACGCGACCTCCGCTCGCTGATGGGCGACAGTGCCGCTCTCAAGGCGCTCGATCCGCGTCTCTTCGTCGATGAGCGGTTCGGCCTGCCGACGGTACGCGATATCCTGGCGGAACTGGAAAAGCCCGGCCGCGATCCGCGCCCCGGCTTCAAGACCGCGACCTTCGCCGACGGCGTCGACGACATCAAGGATTTGAAGCCAGGCATGCTGCTGGAAGGCACCGTCACCAATGTCGCCGCGTTCGGCGCCTTCGTCGATATCGGCGTGCACCAGGATGGACTTGTGCACGTGTCGCAACTGGCCGACCGTTTCGTCAAGGATGCGCATGAGGTGGTGAAAGCCGGCGACGTGGTCAAGGTGCGCGTCGTCGACATTGACATCAAGCGCAAGCGCATCGGCCTGTCAATGCGCAGGGATGGTGACGGCGGCACACCGAAGCCGCGCGACAATGGCAACAGACCGGTGCCGCGAGCGCCCGCGCCGCAGCGCCAGCCGGAGCGGCCGGTGCAACAAGGCGCGTTCGGCGCCGCGTTGGCCGATGCGTTGAAGCGTAAGTAGCTACTTCTCCGGCGGCACATGGCGCAGCAGCCAGTCGCGAAAACTGGCGACCGGCGGATGGCCGCGCTTGTCATGCGGCACGACGAGGTAATAGGCGCTGCGGCTCTGCATCGGCCGGCCCGGCGCCGGCACCAACTGGCCCCGTTGCAATTCGCCTGAGATGAGGACCTGCGGCAGCAGCGCCACGCCGAGCCCGGCCATGCAGGCCTGGGCGGCGGTGCCGAATTGCTCGAACTGCATGCCGGGCCCGGTCGGTACGCTCAATCCCTGATGCTCGAACCACTCGGTCCATGCGCCGGGCCGCGTCGCCATATGCAGCAGTGGCAGGCGGCCGATATCGGCAGGCGTGGCAATGGCGCGGCCGGCCAGAAATTCGGGCGAGACAACCGGCGCCACTGTCTCGCGCACCAGCAGCGTCGAGTCGGCACCGGGCCAGTCGGGCAGGCCGTAATGGATGGCGGCGTCGAGCCTCTCGCGGGCGAAGTCGAAACGGCCGATGCGGGTGACGAAATTGATGGTGATATCAGGGTTGCTTTCGACGAAATCCGGGATGAGCGGCATCAGCCAGCGTGTGCCGAAGGTCGGCAGGATCGCAAGGTTCAAGATGCCACTATGCCGATTGCTCATCAATCCAAGCGCTGCGTCGCGCAATTGACCCAAGGCGGCGCGCACCGCTTCGGCATAGATCTCACCGGCCGTCGACAGCCTGACATTGCGGCTGTCGCGTTCGAACAGCTGGCGGCCGAACTGGGCCTCCAAAAGTCTGATCTGGCGGCTGACGGCGCCCTGGGTCAGATCGAGCTCCCTTGCGGCGGCGGTAAAGCTGCCCAGCCGGGCCACCGCCTCGAAGGCGGCAAGGGCGCTGATACTAGGCAAAAGGCGGCGCTGCACGTTCATGATTCATTACTAACGCTCATTGGTTGGCGAAGCAATTTCGTTTGATTTTTTCGAACCGGAAGCCGATAAGCCGCCCAATTCATGTTGTTGTTTGTGCATGTCGTTATCCCAAACCACCGGACACATTCGGGTCAGGCCCGAGGGCAAGCTTTTGGGCGACATGCAAGAGTTGGGAGACCGAGGCCATGGCCGCCGACAAGAACGCATTCGTCTGGGATGATCCTTTCCTGATCGAGGACCAGCTGTCGGAAGACGAGCGGATGGTGCGCGATGGCGCAGCGGCATTCGCCGCCGACAAGCTCGCCCCCAGGATCGAGGAAGCCTATCTCGAGGAAAAGACCGATGCCGGGATCTTTCGCGAGATGGGCGAAGCGGGTCTGCTCGGCATCACCATTCCGGAAGAATATGGCGGGCTCGGCGCCAACTACGTCACCTATGGCCTGGTGGCGCGCGAAGTCGAGCGCATCGATTCTGGCTATCGCTCGATGATGAGCGTGCAGTCGTCGCTGGTGATGTATCCGATCCATGCCTATGGCTCGGAGGCGCAACGCAAAAAATACCTGCCGAAGCTGGCGTCAGGCGAATGGATCGGCTGCTTCGGGCTGACCGAGCCGGATGCTGGTTCCGACCCTGGCGGCATGAAGACGCGCGCTGAGAAGACGGCGAACGGCTACAGGATCTCGGGCTCGAAAATGTGGATCTCCAACGCCCCGATCGCCGACGTGTTTGTCGTCTGGGCAAAGTTGTCCGACAAGAGTGGGGGCGCGCAGGACAATGAGATTCGCGGCTTCGTGCTGGAAAAAGGCATGAAGGGGCTGTCGGCGCCAAAGATCGACGGCAAACTCAGTCTCCGCGCGTCGATCACCGGCGAAGTGGTGATGGAAGGCGTCGAGGTCGGTGAGGACGCGCTGCTGCCTGACGTGTCGGGCCTGAAGGGGCCGTTCGGCTGCCTCAACCGGGCGCGCTACGGCATTTCCTGGGGGGCGATGGGCGCGGCGGAAGATTGCTGGCACCGGGCCCGCCAATATGGCCTTGACCGCAAGCAGTTCGGCAAGCCGCTGGCCGGCACGCAGCTGTTCCAGAAGAAGCTCGCCGACATGCAAACCGAGATCGCGCTGGGGCTGCAGGGCAGCTTGCGGGTCGGGCGGCTGATGGATGAGGGCAAGATGGCGCCGGAGATGATCTCGATCGTCAAGCGCAACAATTGCGGCAAGGCGCTCGACATCGCCCGCCAGGCCCGCGACATGCATGGCGGCAACGGCATCCAGATCGGCTACCACGTCATGCGCCATGCGCAGAACCTGGAAACGGTCAACACCTATGAGGGCACGCATGACGTGCATGCGCTGATCCTCGGACGGGCGCAGACCGGATTGCAGGCGTTTTTCTAAGCCGGCCCCGAGGCCAGCAACGCTGCTTAAATTAGTTGCACCGCAACATCTCTGCTTGGAGAATGGCCAGCATTTGTGTCAGGGTTCGGCGAGTTCGTTTGAAACGCCGACTTTCGGGGTCCCATGGCAATTCTGGCAGCCGTCTACCACCTGACCCATTACAAATATGACCGGCCGGTCGTCCTCGGCCCGCAGGTCATCAGGCTGCAGCCGGCGCCGCATTCCCGCACCAAGGTGCTCAGCCATTCGTTGAAGGTCGGGCCGGCGAACCACTTCGTCAATCTGCAGCAGGATCCCTACGGCAATTTCCTCGCGCGCTTCGTGTTTCCGGAACCGGTGACGGAACTGAAGATCGAGGTCGACCTCGTCGCCGACATGACGGTCTACAACCCATTCGATTTTTTCGTCGAGCCGGCGGCCGAGACCTTGCCGTTCGAATACCCGGAAGAGATCAGCGACGATCTCGCCATCTACCGGACGCCGGAACCGGCTGGACCGCTGCTGTCGGCGTTCCTGCAAACCATCGATCGCCACCCAACCAATACCGTCAATTTCGTCGTCGACCTCAATGCCCGCCTGCAGCGCGAGGTCGCCTATATCGTGCGCATGGAAACCGGTGTTTTTTCGCCGGAGGAAACGCTGGCCGCCAAGAAAGGCTCGTGCCGCGATACGAGTTGGCTGCTGGTACAGATCCTGAGGAACCTCGGCATCGCCGCGCGCTTCGTTTCCGGCTACCTGATCCAGTTGAAGCCCGACCTCGTCGCGCTTGACGGTCCGCCCGGCACCGCCGTCGACTTCACCGATCTTCATGCCTGGTGCGAGGTCTATCTGCCGGGGGCCGGCTGGATCGGCTTCGACCCGACCTCCGGCCTGCTCACCGGCGAAAGCCATGTGCCGTTGGCGGCCACGCCGCATTTCCGCAACGCCGCGCCTATTTCCGGCATGGCGAGCTTCGCCAATGTCGAGTTCGGCTTCGACATGCGGGTCGACCGCATCGCCGAGCACCCCCGCATCACCAAGCCATTCTCGGACGAAAGCTGGCAGGCGCTTGACGCATTGGGCAGGCAGGTCGACGCCGCACTCGAAGCCGGGGACGTGCGGCTGACCATGGGTGGCGAGCCGACCTTCGTGTCGATCGATGATTTCGAGGCGGAGGAGTGGAACACCGCCGCCGTCGGCCCGACAAAACGCGAAAAGGCCGATGCGCTGATCCGCCGGCTGCGTGAGCGTTTCGCGCCCGGCGGCTTCCTGCACTACGGGCAGGGCAAGTGGTATCCGGGCGAAAGCCTGCCGCGCTGGACCTTCTCGCTGTACTGGCGCGCCGACGGCGAGCCGGTGTGGAGCGACCCGTCGCTGATCGCGCGGGAGAACAGCGAAGCAGATGAAGCAGGCGAAGCAGAAGTGGGGCCGAAGCAGGCTGAAAGCCTGCTGACGGCGATTGCCGATGAACTCGGCATCGACAACACCATGGTCAGCGAAGCCTATGAGGACCCGGCTGAGTGGCTGCTCAAGGAAGGCAAGCTGCCAGAGAATGTCGATCCGTCCAATTCGAAGCTGGACGACCCCGAGGAGCGCAGCCGCATGGCGCGGGTGTTCGAACGCGGCCTGACCAAGCCTTCGGGCTATGTACTGCCTGTCCAGCGCTGGAACAGCCAGGCGTCGGGACCGCGCTGGCGTTCGGAGAAGTGGAAGACGCGGCGCGGCAGGCTGTTCCTGGTGCCGGGCGATTCACCGGTCGGCTACCGCCTGCCGCTCGGCACGCTTCCCCATGTGCCGCCGGCGCAGTTCCCCTACCTCGTGCCGGTCGATCCTTCGCTGCCGCGCGGACCATTGCCG
This sequence comes from Mesorhizobium sp. WSM4845, assembly GCF_055811455.1. Lineage (NCBI taxonomy): Bacteria > Pseudomonadati > Pseudomonadota > Alphaproteobacteria > Hyphomicrobiales > Phyllobacteriaceae > Mesorhizobium > Mesorhizobium sp. WSM4845. The sequence goes on along the minus strand of NZ_JBVVQA010000055.1, from coordinate 16,941 downwards.
GCGCGCGAGGCTATTTTGCCTGAAGCCGCTTCTTTGCCGGAGGCTGCCCCGGCCGAACTTGAAGGCGCTGACGAAATGGCGCGCCGCCAGCAGGCGGCGTCCTTCACCGCAGCGACCGGCCAGCAGGACCGTGTCGAACAGGAGATTACCGAGATCGGTGGCGCGGTGCGCACCGCGCTGTCGGTCGAGCCGCGCGACGGACGGCTTTGTGTATTCATGCCGCCGGTCGAGGCGCTGGAGGACTATCTCGAACTGGTCGCGGCGGCCGAGAATGCGGCAAAGGTTATCGGCCTGCCGGTGCATATCGAGGGCTATGGCCCGCCGCACGATCCGCGCCTCAACGTCATCCGCGTGGCTCCGGATCCCGGCGTCATCGAGGTGAACATCCATCCGGCTGCAAACTGGCAGGACTGCGTGGCGACGACCACAGCGATCTACGAGGAGGCGCGGCAGACGCGGCTCGGCGCCGACAAGTTCATGATCGACGGCCGTCATACCGGCACCGGCGGCGGCAACCATGTCGTCGTCGGCGGCGCGACACCCAACGACAGTCCGTTCCTGCGCCGCCCCGATTTGCTGAAAAGCCTTGTCCTGCAATGGCAGCGCCGTCCGTCGCTGTCCTATCTGTTCTCAGGCCTGTTCATCGGCCCGACCAGCCAGGCGCCGCGTTTCGACGAGGCGCGCCACGATTCGCTGTACGAGCTTGAGATCGCCATGGCGCAGGTGCCGCATCCGGACAGTGGCAGCGCCCCGTTGCCGTGGCTGGTCGACCGGCTGTTCCGTAACCTGTTGACCGACGTGACTGGGAACACCCACCGTTCGGAAATCTGCATCGACAAGCTGTTTTCGCCCGACGGCCCGACCGGCCGGCTGGGGTTGGTCGAGTTCCGCGGCTTCGAGATGCCGCCCAATGCGCGCATGAGCCTGGCGCAGCAATTGCTGGTGCGCGCCATCATCGCCCGCGCATGGAAGAACCCGCTCGATGGCCGCTTCGTGCGCTGGGGCACGTCACTGCATGACCGTTTCATGCTGCCGCATTATGTATGGGCTGACTTTCTCGACGTGCTTGACGATCTCAAGCTGAATGGCTTCGAGTTCCGTCCCGAATGGTTCGATGCGCAGCTCGAATTCCGCTTTCCTTTCTGCGGCGAAGTCCAGCATGCCGGCATCAAGCTGGAGCTGCGGCAGGCGCTGGAGCCGTGGCATGTCATGGGCGAGCAGGGCGCCATCGGCGGCACCGTGCGCTTCGTCGATTCCTCGGTCGAGCGGCTGCAGGTGAAGACCGAAGGGCTCAATCCGGAACGTCATGCGGTCGTCTGCAACGGCCGCATCGTGCCGATGAAGGTGACCGACTCCAGAGAGATCGCGGTGGCCGGCGTCCGCTTCAAGGCCTGGCAGCCGTCATCGGGGCTGCATCCAGCACTGCCGGTCAACACGCCGCTGGTCTTCGACATCTATGATCGCTGGTCGGGCCGGGCGGTCGGCGGCTGCGTCTACCATGTCGCGCATCCCGGCGGGCGCAGCTACGACACTTTCCCGGTCAACGGCAACGAAGCGGAGGCGCGGCGGCTCGCCCGCTTCGAGCCGCGCGGCCATACGCCGTCCGCCTACGTGCTGCGCGGCGAACAAGCCTCTGAGGATTTCCCGATGACCCTTGACCTGCGGCGGCCTGCAAGACTCTGATCAGCCATGGCAAAGGGGAATCACCAGGAAATACGCGGCAGGCCGCATAACCTGCTGGAGCACTACCAGCCGATCGACGGCGTCGTCGACGAGATGGTCGATGCATCAGGCAATCCCCGTCCGGTCTGGAAGGAGTTCATCGAGGCGCTGGAAGATCTGGGGCCTGAAAAGCTTGCCCAGCGCTTCGCCCGCGCCGACCAGTATCTGCGCGACGCCGGCGTCTATTACCGTCTCTACGATCAGGCCGGCGCCAATGAGCGCGAATGGCCGCTGGCGCATGTGCCTCTCCTGATAGAGGAGCAGGAATGGGCCGCGATCAGTGCCGGCCTGGTCCAGCGGGCCGAGCTGTTCGAGGAAACGATTGCCGATATCTACGGGCCGAACCGCCTGGTCGAGAAAGGCATCCTGCCGGCGGGGCTGATCGCGGCCAGCCCGGAATATTTGCGCCCCGTCGTCGGCACCAGACCGGCCAGCGGCCATTTCCTGCACTTCTGCGCGTTCGAACTCGGCCGTGGACCGGATGGCCGCTGGTGGGTGCTGGGCGACCGCACGCAGGCGCCGTCAGGTGCCGGCTTTGCGCTGGAAAACCGCGTCGCCACAACGCGTGCGCTGTCCGACATCTATGGCGAGATGCATGTGCACCGCCTTGCCGGCTTCTTCCGTCGCTTTCGCGACGCGCTTAACGGCATGGCCAAGGGATCGGGCGGCCGTGTCGCCATCCTGACGCCGGGGCCACTCAACGAAACTTATTACGAGCATGCCTACATCGCCCGCTATCTCGGCATCATGCTGCTCGAAGGCGAGGATCTGACCGTCTCCGGCGGTCGATTGATGGTGCGCACGGTTTCCGGGCTGATGCCGGTCAGCGTGCTGTGGCGGCGGCTCGACGCCGCCTTCGCCGATCCGCTGGAGCTGAGGCCGGATTCGCAGATCGGCACGCCAGGGCTGGTCGAGGCGATCCGCCGGGGAGCCGTCTCAGCCGTCAACGCGCTCGGCTCCGGGCTGATGGAAACGCGGGCGCTGTTCGCCTTCCTGCCAAAAATTTCGCGCGAATTGCGGAGCGAGGAGCTTCTCTTGCCGAGCGTCGCGACATGGTGGTGCGGGCGGGACGCGGACCGTGACCATGTGCTGGCCAACCTCGACCGCATGGTGATCGGTCCGGCGCTGTCGACGCGGCTTGCCTTCGAGGATGACGATTGCACCAGGCTGGGCTCGGCGCTGGTTGCCGGGGAACGGGCCGAACTGATAGCCCGGATCGAACGCGACGGGGGCGCCTTCGTCGGACAGGAAGCAGTGACGCTTTCGACCACGCCGGTCTATGTCGGCGGCTGGCTTGAGCCGCGGCCGGCAGCCCTGCGCGTCTATCTGGCGCGAACGCCGGAAGGCTGGACGGTGATGCCCGGCGGTTTTGCCCGCGTCGGCTTTTCGCTCGACCCGACCGCAATCGCCATGCAGCGCGGCGGCCAGGCTGCGGATGTATGGGTGGTCAGCGACAGGCCGGTGGAGCGCGAGACGCTGCTGCCGCAGGAGCACGACAGCTTCATCCGCACCTCGCCAGGCAGCCTGCCCAGCCGCGCGGCGGAGAACCTGACTTGGCTCGGCCGTTATATCGAGCGATCGGAAGGCACGGTGCGCATCCTGCGCGCCTATCACGTGCGGCTGGCCGAGGCCTCCGACCCGGACATGCCTTTGCTTGCCGATATCAGAGACCATCTCGAACCGTTCGGCATCGACGTCGCCACGGCGATCCCGCCGGGGCTGATCGGCACGCTGGACAGCGCCGTCTACAGCGCCGGACAGATCCGCGACCGCTTCTCGCCCGACGGTTGGCTGGCGCTGAAGGATCTGTCGAAGACCATCCATCAATTCGCGACAACGGTGGCGCCTGGCGATGATGGGACGCGGGCGATGACGGTCATCCTGCGCAAGCTCGCCGGGTTTTCCGGCCTGCTGCATGAGAACATGTATCGCTTCACCGGCTGGCGCTTCCTGGAGATCGGCCGGCGGTTGGAACGCGGCATCCAGATCGCCCGCACGCTGGCCCGGCTGACCGGGGCTGCGGCGCCCGAAGGCGCGCTCGACATGATGCTGGAGATCGGCGACAGCGTGATGACCCACCGGCGGCAGTATCCGGTGCAGGCCGGCAGGCGCACGGTGATCGACCTCTTGGTGCTCGATCCGCTCAACCCGCGCTCCATCCTGTTCCAGCTCGAGCGGCTGAAGGCCGAGATCGCGCTGTTGCCTGCTGTCGGTGGCGAGGGGCATATGTCGCCGGCGGCGAAAGAGATACTGCAGCTCAATACGGCAATCGCCATCAAGGAGCCCTCGGACATGACGGCGAAGGCACTGGACGATCTCGCCACCGAGATCGGCGGCCTCTACAACAGCCTCGCCAAGGCCTATTTCGGCTAAGGACGAGACCCGGAGGCTGGGATGCTCTACGACATCAGACTCAATCTGCGTTACGACTATGATGCTGCAGCCGGCGGCGGCCGCCATCAGGTGCGCGTGCTGCCGCCGACGATATCGGGCGTGCAGCGGGTGATCGCCGCTTCGCTGTCCTTCGCGCCGGCGCCGAGCGAACGCTCCGACTTTTCCGATTTCTTCGGCAACAATGTCACGTCGATCGCCTTTCGCGATGCCCATGATGCGCTCGACATCAGGATGAGCGCGCGCGTCGCCGTCTCGCGGCCGGAACCCGGGCTTGACGTGTCGCCCGACATTCGCCGGCTGCGGAGCCAACTCGAAGCGGTGCGGTCGCTGTCGCCTGATACACCGCATCACTTTCTGGCCGCCAGCGACCATGTCGGCATTGACGCTGATATCACGGGGTATGCGCGGAGCAGTGCCGGCAGTTCTGTCGTCGGTACCGCCATGGACCTGTGCAACCGCATTCATCGCGATTTCACCTATGATGGCGAGGCGACCACGGTGCAAACGCGGGCGAGCGATGCTTTCAGCCTGAAGCGCGGCGTCTGCCAGGATTTTTCGCACATCATGATCGCCGGCCTGCGCGGCCTCGGCATCCCCGCCGGCTATGTCAGCGGCTTCCTGCGCACCATCCCGCCGCGCGGAAAACCGCGACTGGAAGGGGCCGACGCCATGCATGCCTGGGTCAAGGTGTGGTGCGGGCGCGACACCGGATGGCAGGAATTCGATCCGACCAACGGCATGCGGGCAAGCAACGACCACATCACCGTCGGCCACGGCCGCGACTATTCGGATGTAGCGCCGATCGTCGGCGTCCTGAAGACGACGGGCGGACAGGTCGGCGAGCAGGCGGTCGACGTCATTCCGGTCGTGCTGGAAAAGGCATGACGGCAAGCGAGGCCGAAATCGATTTGTAGGCGCCGAAGGAAGACAGAGAGACGGCCCGTCGAACGCACATGCGGTGCGCTGACATCATTCTGAAAGCCACACGCGGAACCAGCAGCCGTTCCTGCGCTTATCTACGGGAAAATTTCTCGTGGAGAGGACATGCTGAACAAATCCGGCTCGTCGTCTGGCCGATCGGCTGCCAAGGAGGTTGCACCAAAAAACGGGGCGCCGAAGAATGGCGGAGAGGCCTCGGCCGATCGAGCGTCGCTTACCTACCTCACCGATAACGAGCCCGGTATCCGCCGCTTCAGGGCCGGCAAGGGATTTTCGTACAAAGGGCCTGACGGGCAGGGCGTCGACGAGAACACCATGGCCCGCATCAAGGCACTCGCCATCCCGCCGGCGTGGACGGATGTGTGGATCGCGCCGGATGCCAACGGTCACATCCAGGCGACGGGCCGAGACCAGCGCGGACGCAAGCAATACCGCTATCATCCGCAATGGGCCGAGGAGCGCGACGGCGTCAAATATTCGAGCCTGGTTGCCTTTGCAGAGAGCCTGCCTGAGCTGCGACGCCAGATCGACGCCGATCTGCGCCGTCACGGCCTACCCTTGGAACGCGTTGTCGCCGCTGTGGTCTGGCTGCTCGACAACACGATGATCCGCATCGGTAATGCCGCCTACGCCCGCGACAACAACAGCTTTGGGCTGACCACGCTGCGCGACCGCCATGTCGACATCAATGGCTCGAGCCTGCGTTTCGCTTTCAAGGGCAAGTCCGGCAAGGAATGGAAGCTGAGGCTCGTCGATCGCCGGATCGCCAGGATTGTGCGCGGGGCGCAGGATCTGCCGGGCCAGAAGCTGTTCCAGTATCTCGACGAGGACGGAAGCAGGCGACCGATCCGCTCCGACGACGTCAACCGCTATATCAGGGAGACGGCGGGGGCCGATTTCAGCTCCAAGCATTTCCGAACCTGGGGCGGCACCATCCATGCGGCGTCGCTTTTTGCGCAAACCGAACGACCCGAAAGCCAGGCACAACAGAAGTGGGTGATGAACGGCGTCATCGACAAGGTGGCCGAGCGGCTGGGCAACACGCGCGCCATCTGCCGCAGGTGTTACATCCACCCACAGGTTTTCGAAGCCTGGTCCGAAGGTCGGCTGCTCAGCGAAATGGCGGATGCGAACAAGCGGAAGCGATCGATAGCCGGCCTTGATGACGAAGAAGCCGTCGTTCTGAGATGGCTGAAGGTGCAGGAAAGCTGAACCGAACAGAGCAGCCACAGGCCTTTATTGTGCTGGGAGGACGTGATTTTTTTATCGACGTTGTGTCGGGATCGGTCCTACTGTTTCGTCCTTTGACAGAGAAAAGGACGCACCCATGCTCTACGCAATCCTCTGCTATGCCTCCGAAGACGTCGTTTGCTCGTGGAGCAAGGAACAGGACGATGCCGTCATGGAAAAACTCCTGGGCGTGCAGGAAAAATACGCTCGGGCCGGTCGGCTTGGCCCGGTGGCGCGGCTGCTGCCGACGACCGCTGCGACAACGCTGAGAAAGGTCAAAGGCGAATCGGTCGTCATCGATGGCCCGTTTGCCGAGACCAAGGAACAGTTCCTCGGCTTCTACACGCTTGAATGCGCCGATCTCGACGAGGCCGTCGACTTTGCGCGCGAGCTTTCCGAGGTCAACCCGAGCGGCGGCTCCTACGAAATACGGCCGGTTTCGCTCTTCAATCCCGCCAAGGTTTCCGCATGACCGACCTTACCTGGATCAGCACGGCGATCAGCACCGCCCGCCCACAGGCAATGGGCGCGCTGTTGCGCTACTTCCGCGATCTCGACGCGGCGGAGGAAGCTTTCCAGGACGCTTGCCTGCGAGCTCTGAAGAACTGGCCGACAAACGGCCCGCCGCGCGATCCGGCGGCCTGGCTGATCTTCGTTGGCCGCAACAGCGGCATCGACGCGGTGCGCAAGCGTGCCAAGCAGGCGCCGCTGCCGGAAGAGCACCAGATCTCCGATCTGGAAGATGCCGAAACCGATATCGCCGAACGGCTGGACGGCGCGCACTACCGCGACGACATATTGCGGCTGCTGTTCATCTGCTGTCATCCCGACCTGCCGGCGACGCAGCAGATCGCCGTGGCGTTGCGCATCGTTTCAGGCCTGAGCGTCAAGCAGATCGCCCGCGCCTTTCTCGTCGGCGAAAGCGCCATGGAGCAGCGCATCACACGTGCCAAGGCGCGCATCGCCGATGCCGGCGTGCCGTTCGAGACGCCCGGTGCGGTCGAGCGCTCCGAGCGGCTCGCCGCGGTCGCCGCCATGGTCTACCTGATCTTCAACGAAGGCTATTCGACCAACAGCGGCGAGGCGCCGGCGCGCGCGCCGCTCTGCGAGGAGGCGATCCGGCTGGCCCGGCTGCTGCTCAGGCTGTTCCAGACCGAGCCGGAGATCATGGGCCTGACGGCGCTCTTGCTGCTTCAGCATGCGCGTGCGCCGGCGCGTTTCGACGAGAACGGCGAAATCGTGCTGCTCGAAGACCAGGACCGAAGCCTGTGGAGCCGCAAGATGATCGACGAGGGGCTGGCGCTGGTCGACAAAGCGCTACGCCACCAGAAGCCCGGTCCCTACCAGGTGCAGGCGGCAATCGCCGCCCTGCATGCGCGCGCGGCAAGGCCCGAGGACACGGACTGGAACGAGATCGAGCTGCTCTACAGCCTGCTCGAGCAGATGCAGCCGTCGCCGGTGGTGACGCTCAATCGCGCCGTCGCGGTCGCCAAGGTGCGCGGGCCGGAAGCCGCACTTGCCATGATCGAGCCGCTGGAACAAAGGCTTTCCGGCTATTTCCATTTTTTCGGCCTCAAGGGCGGACTGCTGATGCAGCTCGATCGTGGTGAGGAGGCGCGCATCGCCTTCGACCGCGCCATTGCGCTTGCCAATACGGCCGCCGAGGCCGCCCATATCCGCATGCATATCGACCGGCTGATGAAGGAAGGCGCCGTGCGGGGAACCGCGCAGACAGCGCGCTGAGACGACTCGCTGGTTCAACGGTCTGCCTTTGGCTTAGACCATGCCGGGGTGGCGATTTTTCCCTGAAACGAGTAATGCCACGCCATGACAGCGCCTGATGGGCCGATCGGCGCAGGGACGGCATGGCACAAGGGTGCATGTCGTTGTCCCAAAACCGCTGCGCACCCTCGGGTCGGGCCCGAGGGCATGCTTTTGGCCGACATGCATTATGAGCGATGGGATCTGAAAGGGAAAGAAAATGACGATTGCGAACGAAACAGCCGGGCTGCTGGCGAAACTGGGCGTTGCCGAGGCTGCGCTTTCAGGCGGCGATCTCATCGTGCGCAGCCCGGTGACGGGTGAGCAGATCGCCGCGCTGAAGACGATCTCACCGGCCGATGCGGCAGAGACCATCGACAGGGCGCATAAAGCCTTCCAGGCATGGCGGCTGGTGCCGGCACCGAAGCGCGGCGAGTTGGTGCGGCTGCTAGGCGAGGAACTGCGCGCGCACAAGGCAGAGCTTGGCCGGCTGGTGTCGATCGAGGTCGGCAAGATCCCGTCCGAAGGGCTCGGCGAAGTGCAGGAGATGATCGACATCTGCGATTTCGCCGTCGGCCTGTCGCGGCAATTGTACGGCCTGACCATCGCCACCGAGCGCCCGGGTCATCGCATGATGGAAACCTGGCACCCGCTGGGCGTCGTCGGCGTGATTTCGGCCTTCAACTTCCCGGTCGCGGTGTGGTCGTGGAACGCCGCGCTGGCGCTGGTCTGCGGCGACGCGGTGGTTTGGAAGCCGTCGGAAAAGACACCGCTGACGGCGCTCGCCTGCGAGGCGATCTTCAAGCGTGCGGCTGAACGTTTCGGCGATGCTCCGGAAGGATTGATTTCGGTGCTGATCGGCGATCGCGCCGTCGGCGAAATCCTGGTCGATCATCCTGATGTGCCGCTGGTCTCGGCCACCGGCTCGACCCGCATGGGCAGGGATGTCGGTCCACGGCTGGCGAAGCGCTTTGCCCGCGCCGTGCTGGAGCTCGGCGGCAACAATGCCGGCATCGTCTGCCCGACGGCCGATCTCGACATGGCCTTGCGCGCCATCGCCTTCGGCGCCATGGGCACCGCCGGCCAGCGCTGCACGACGCTCAGGCGCCTGTTCGTGCATGAGAGCGTCTACGACCAACTCGTTCCGCGCCTGAAAAAGGCCTATGAAAGCGTCTCTGTCGGCAATCCGCTGGAGACATCAGCGCTGGTCGGACCGTTGATCGACAAGGCAGCCTTCGACAGCATGCAGAACGCGTTGAAGGAAGCCGCCGCTCAAGACGGCAAGGTCACCGGCGGCGTGCGAGTCGAGAACGGCCTTCCAGACGCTTATTACATTCGTCCGGCGCTGATCGAGATGCCCAAGCAGGTCTCGCCGGTGACGGAAGAGACCTTCGCGCCGATCCTCTACGTGATGAAATACTCGGACTTCGACGCCGTGCTCGACGAGCACAATGCGGTCGGAGCGGGGCTGTCGTCGTCGATCTTCACCCGCGACCTGCAGGAATCCGAGCGCTTCCTCAGCGTCGACGGGTCCGACTGCGGCATCGCCAACGTCAACATAGGCACGTCGGGGGCCGAGATCGGCGGCGCCTTCGGCGGCGAGAAGGAGACCGGCGGCGGCCGCGAGAGCGGTTCCGACGCCTGGAAGGCTTACATGCGGCGCGCCACCAACACGGTGAACTATTCCAAGGCGCTGCCGCTGGCCCAAGGCGTGTCCTTCGACATCGACTGAGAACGCCAGGGCTCGTTTCGTGGCAGCACCGAGCCCGGGTGGCTCTATAGGGCGGCTGATGTGGCCCAGCCCATGTCGTTGAAACGTGATCCGTGCCGACCCATATGCGCATTGCGTCGGATGTTTTCCTCCCATTGCGTCCGGCGCGTTCCCCTCTGGAGGTTTTGAACCTTCATGCCTGGCCGGACCTTAACAGTCCGGCCTTTTTTCTTTTTGGCCGCCCTGTGAAGCTGCGCTGCCGCGAGCGAGCTGTAAAAACCGCCGTAGGTCGGAGCATCCACGCCCGGCAGGCCGTGGTGCTGGCAGCCCGGACGGGCGCCCACCGGCATAACAGCCCACTGAGCGCGTAATGTTCGACCATTTTCGTCACACTCGACAGCGGCTTGGCAGTAGGGGTGCGGCAACGGAAGCTGCCATTTCGTCAAAGAATCCACTAGTCTCGCTTGGTTTGCGAGACGGCGAGAGATGCCCGACCTGAAACAGATGCCCGATATGAGACAAATGAGATTGATCGGCATCGTGGCCGCGACGGCGATCGGTCTGTACATCTGCTACCGCCTGGCGTTGCCTTTTTTGCCCGCACTGACCTGGGCGGTGGTGTTGGCAATCATCCTGTATCCGGCTCATCGACAGGTCGAGGAAAGGCTCAGGAACAAGAACCTGGCTGCACTGATGTCTGTCAGCATCGCGGCGGTGGCGGTCGGCCTGCCGCTCATCTTCGTGGCCCAGCAGCTTGTACGCGAGACGGTAAACGGCGCCACCTATATGGAGGAGGTCATCCGGGGCTGGAACACAGATGCCTTCATGTCGGGCTATCCCAGGCTTTCGGCGGTTGCCCAGTGGATCGAGAACCAAATCGATCCGGCCGGCACGGTCGCCGCATTTGTTCAATGGCTGACGGCACAAAGCACATCGCTGTTGCGCGGCTCGATCAATCAGGCCGTGATGTTCGTGCTGACATTCTATCTGCTGTTCTATTTTCTGCGGGACCGTGAATCCGCCCTGCGCGGGATCGAGCGTCTCTCGCCCCTGCGTACCGCGGAGACGGCATACACGCTGTCCCGCCTTGCCGAGACGGTCCATGCGATCCTGATAGGCACCGTGCTTGTCGCAGCTGTGCAGGGGACGCTGGGCGGCCTGATTTTCTGGTGGCTCGGCCTGCCCACTCCGGTCTTCTGGGGCCTGGCAATGGGACTTCTTGCCATCGTGCCGGTGCTCGGCGCATTCGTGATCTGGGTGCCCGCAGCGATCTATCTCGCGCTGGAGGGGGCTTGGGCGAGCGCGGCGATCCTGACCGTCTGGGGCGGCGTGGTTGTCGCCGGCATTGACAATCTGCTCTATCCGATACTTGTCGGGAACCGGCTGCGGCTCCACACGGTGGTCGCCTTTGTCGGTGCTGTCGGTGGCATCGTCCTGTTCGGAGCATCTGGGCTCGTTCTCGGCCCTGCGGTGATTGCGGTCACCGTCAGCCTGGTTGACATCCTCAAGAAACGACTGAACGAGCAACCCGGGGCGGAACTGACGTCAAAGCGCGACACAAAGCCATCGCGGCAGTCGGGAGCCGCGCCTAGTCGTGAATAAGCGCCGTCCCGCGGCACCAGTTCGATTCTGGACCTAAAGATGTCGAACGCGGTATCGCTCGCGAAAGGTGCGCTACCCCAAAACCTCAGGTCAGGAGAGGTGGGCGCAGTGCTATTCGATCGCAGCGGGTGCGGAGAAAGGCGTCGATCGGGTGGACAGTTTCCCGTTCGTCGTCCCATTATCGAAACCAGGCGTTTGGTGAGTTGTGGAAGCATGAAGATTGCATGCGTTTTAGGCAGCAGGTTTCTCTTTCGTCGAGTACGACCGCGCTTTGTTGGAGAGCCAAATGCAGGAATTCCTTCTTTTTGTGATCGTAGGGTTTTTAGCTCAGGCTGTGGACGGCGCTCTCGGCATGGCCTACGGCGTGGTTTGCTCGACAACGCTGCTGGGGTTTGGCGTGTCTCCTGCGCACGCTTCGGCTTCAGTTCACGCGGCTGAGCTGTTCACCACGGCGGCCTCGGGTTCGGCTCACCTCTATCACCGCAATATCGACTGGAAGCTTTTCTGGCGGTTGATGCCGTTTGGCGTGCTCGGCGGCGTTCTCGGCGCTTTTGTGCTCACCTCGTTTGAAGGGGCCGTCATGAAGCCATATGTGACCACATATCTTGCGCTCGTCGGAGCCTGGCTCCTGTTCCGTTCCTTCCGACGGATCCCAAGCAATCCGGTCCCTGACGCCGTGGTACCTCCGCTTGGACTTGGTGGTGGATTTCTCGATGCCGCAGGGGGTGGCGGATGGGGACCCATCGTGACGACGGGCCTTCTCGGTTTTGGCGGAACGCCCCGCTACGTTATTGGTACGGTAAATGCCACCGAGTTCCTTATAACGTTGTCGGTGTCTCTGACCTTCCTGTTTGCGTTGTTAACCGGCCATTGGGCGGAGGCAGGAGAGCTGACAGAAAATCTGATCGCCGTTGCCGGCCTGGTCCTTGGCGGGGTGATCGCAGCGCCGATGGCCGGGTGGATGGTGAAGTCGATCGCAGAAAAGACGCTTCTCAGGCTCGTTGGCACTCTCATCATACTGCTGGCGGGCTGGCAAACCGCGCAACTTTTCGAATTGGTGTAACTGAGGCACATCGAGAAAGGTGTCGGCGTCGATTCACTGACGGCCGTGCCGGAGACAAAAACTCAACTCCCAAATGGAACGAAGGGGCCCCATTGTTGTTTGGATGCCTTGGACAACCGGAGGCCGAGTCGATGAGAAAATTGGTTGCAACAGCAGGGTTGGCGCTGGCGGTCGCGATGCCTGCAGCGGCTCAGGACGCCGCGACCGCGAAAGCCGAATTCGTCAACATGGCCGGCGAGAAGAACGGAACGGCCACGCTGACCGAGACGGCGCAGGGTGTGCTGATAGAGTTGGAGGTGACGGGACTGCCGGCGGGCGAATCGGTTGCGTTCCATGTTCATGAGACCGGAAAGTGCGATCATCAGACCGGCCATGACTCGGCCGGTGGGCACTTCAATCCGACGAATGCCGAACATGGATATCTCGCCGGAAAAGGCCCGCACGCGGGCGATATGCCAAATCAGCGGGTCGGCGCAGACGGGGTTTTGCGTGCTCAGGTCTTCAACAGCATGGTCAAGCTGGATGGTGGGGAAACGGCGATACGAAGCAAGGCATTGATGATCCACGGTGGGCAGGACGACTACAAAAGCCAGCCTGCCGGTGATGCCGGAAAACGTCAGGCCTGTGCCGTGATCGAGTGAGAAAACCCCAAGGGCGTAGCCCATAGATGATCTGACCGGCGCTACAGTTCGGCGGCCAGGCAGATGGTCGGAGCCTCTGGCATGAGGATAAGCCAGACGGTAAGCTCATGCGCCTGCAGAGGAACTGACGACGCAGCCATTGCGCCGAAGTTGGCCTTCATTTTGCGACTGCCGGATGATTGCATGAACGATACTTCTCCTATGGGTATGCCCGCCACGGGCCTTGCCCGGTCAGCCATTTCCGCCCGGGGCCTGGTCAAAACCTTCGGCAAGCTGCGTGCCGTCGATGGTATCGATCTCGATGTGCCGCGCGGCATGATTTTCGCCATCCTGGGTCCGAACGGCGCCGGCAAGACAACGCTGATGCGGATGCTTGCGACGCTGTCGCGCCCCGACGCCGGCTCCGCGACCGTGATGGGGCACGATGTCGTGCAGGCCCCGCACGAGGTCCGTGCGGCAATCGCGATGACCGGGCAGTTCGCTTCGCTCGACGAGGACCTGACGGGCCGGGAGAACCTCGTCCTGCTCGCCCGACTCTGGGGTTTTCGCGGTCGCGCCGCGAAAACCCGCGCGGACGACCTGCTCGCGGCTTTCGGCTTGTCCGAAGCGGCGACGAAGCAGGTGAGGGACTATTCGGGTGGCATGCGAAGGCGGCTCGACATAGCCGCCTCGCTGATCGTCACGCCGGGCGTGCTGTTCCTCGATGAGCCGACCACAGGCCTCGATCCGAACGCCCGAAAAGATGTCTGGGGCATGATCCGCGGCCTCGCCGAGGCCGGCGTCACCATCCTGCTCACCACGCAATATCTCGAAGAGGCCGATCAACTCGCGGCACGCATCGCCGTCATCGACCACGGCCGGAAGATTGCCGAGGGCACCAGCCGCGAATTGAAGGCGGCCACAGGCTCCGGGTTTCTCCATGTCGCGCTCGCCGATGTTGCGCGGCTGGACCAGGCGGCGTCGATTCTGGAACGCCGGCTGGAGCACCCTGTCCAACGCAGTGCCGAGGGCGCGGAACTCTCCGTCCTTGCCGGCACGGCGAAGGCCGCCAACGAGGCGCTCGCCGACCTGGTCGCTGCCGGCATCGAACTGTCGGATTTCTCCATGGGCCAACCCAGCCTTGAGGAGGTCTTCTTCGCGCTGACGGGCCAGCCGAGCCTGGGTGAAAGCCGGAAGGACGACAAGCCATGATCGACACGACATCCCTGCAGCGGCTGCAAAGGGTCGCCCGACCGAGGTCCCCATCAGCCCTTTCCAACGCGCTGGTCTTCGGATGGCGCGCGGTGCTGAAATTCAAGCATGTGCCGGAGCAACTGTTCGACTTGGTGATGACTCCGATCATGTTCACGCTGCTGTTCACCTTCGTCTTCGGCGGTGCGCTCGCCGGTTCGCCTGGCGAATACCTGCAGTTCTTCCTGCCCGGCATCCTGGTTCAGACCGTGGTGTTCAACGCAGTCTATTCGGGCATGGGATTGTCGACCGACCTCGGCAAGGGCTTGTTTGACCGTTTCCGATCGCTGCCGATCTGGTCGCTGTCTCCGTTCGCCGGTCTGATGGTGGGCGACATCCTGCGCCATTTGATTGCCGCCTCGATCATCCTCACCATCGGGCTGATCCTCGGCTACCGGCCGGAGGCGGGCATCCTCGGCGTGCTTGCCGCCTTCGCCATGCTGATCGCCATCGGGTTCGGCATGGGCTGGGTATTCATCGTGCTCGGCCTGCTGATCCGCACGCCAACCACAGTGATGACGCTCGGCTTTACCTTCCTGTTCCCGCTCGTCTTCGCCTCAAACATCATGGTCGATCCCGGGACCATGCCGGACTGGCTGCGGGCCTTCGTCGAAGTCAATCCGGTGTCGCTGATGACGACGGCGCTGCGCGGGTTGATGGGTGGCGGGGCGACACTCAGTCAGGTCGTCCTCGCCCTGATCGCGCCGGTGGCGCTGACCGCGATCCTGGCGCCGACGACACTATGGCTGTATCTCAGAAGGTGAGAGGCGTAGCGGGAGAGGTATCCCTACGCGACATGCACCGTGCGCTGCCTCGGCTTGATCGCGGTGGCGAGCAGCAGGCCGGCGACGATAAAGGCGGCGCCGGCGAGGTCGTAGTCGTGCAAGCTTTCGCCTAGGAAAAGATAAGCGAGCACGGCGACAAAGACAGTCTGCAGATAGAGCAGCATGCTGGCGCGCCCGGCGCCAAGCGTCTCGACGCTGCGGTTGTAGAGGTAATACATCAGCGCGCCGCCCGGGCCAGCGACATAGGCGAGTGCCAGAAGGCCGTTCGCATGCAGCGCCGAACGCTCGCCGGAAAACAGCTCCCAGAGATAGAGGGGCAGTGCGGCCAGCGCGCCGGCCCCCAGCAGCAGGACCACCGTCGGCAGCAGTTCGATGGCGAATTTGGCGCGACGCAGCAGCACGGTGTAGAGGCCCCAGCAAAACGCGCTGCCGACGATCCACAACTCGCCGGGATTGAACTGGAGCCGCATCAGCGCGGTAAGATCGCCGCGCGCCACGATCACCACCATCCCGACCAGAGCGAGCAGCGCGCCAAGCGCCTTCCAGATGCCGAGGGGCTCGCCGAGCACGAAGCGGGCAAGCACCATGGTCATGATCGGCGACAGCGCCATGATGATGCCGGCGGTCGTCGCGTCGGTGTAATTGAGGCCCGTGTAGATCATGCCCTGGCAGAGGGTCAGCCCGATGGCGCCGACGGCCAGCACCTCGATCGCCCGGGACTGGATCAGTGCGAGCATCGCCCCGTGATGACGATGGACGATAGGCAGCAGGATCGCGCAGGCGAGCGCCAGCCGCCAGAAGCAGAGCGCCCAAGGCGGCATCTCGGGGGCGACCCACTTGGCTGCGATGTAGACGCCGGCGGACAGGAGCCAGCAGAGCGTCGCGGTGGAATAGGCGAGTGGAAGCGATGCGTCGGCTGTCGTCTTGGCTACGCCAGGATGGGCTATCGGCAGCGATTGCATGCCCGTCTCCTCCCACCGCCGATCTTAGCAGGATTGCTGCGCCTTGCCGAGCCGCAATGTCAGCTATGTCACCAATCCCTGTGGGCGGCTTGAGCGCAACTCTGGATGACGGCGCGTGGCGGATACCGACGTATCTTCATCGCGCTGATCCGTGCCGATGCAGCGCGTGAGGCGGACAGGATCGCCGATTTAGACCTGGTCCGCGGCGGCTGCCTCACCAGCTTGATTGGCAATACATCGCGAAAACGGTTCAAAACCGCTGCGGAAAACCCTTGTGGGCGATGTCGACCAGAAGATGGCGTCCCATGACGCCAAGCCGATCAGACCGATTTCTGCTTACCGCCCGCTCATTCTTCAGGTGCACGTGTCGGCACGTATTCGCTCGCGTCGAACACGTGGTGGTGAACGCGTCCGGTGAACATTTTCAGCAGCTCGCCGGTAACTTGGCGGCTTTCGGACCGGATGGGGGACTGAAGCGCCAATTCGCAGGCCGCCATATCCGGATAGCGGATGGCCAGCGCCATTGCGTAGGCCGGGGCGCCTTCGTCGCGGATAGTTCCGTCGAGGATGCGGATTTCCTCGGCTCCGGGAAACTGCGTCCAGAGCGGGACAAGCCGGTCTTTCACGAACTGGCGGAACTCAGCTTCCCTGCCGCTATGGATTTCGCCTTCGAAGAGCGCGTATCGGATGATCATGGTTTCTCCGGTGTTTCGGCCTGCAACATTTCCCGGTGCGGCCGCGAGGCCGCGCGACTGCCGGATCGGTTGAGATAGGCCGGCTGTGGCCGGGTGAGTCGTTGCGGGGGGGGGGGGGGGGGGGGGCCCCCGCCGGGGCGCGTGCCATGCGTGGCGACGGTCGACTGATTGACGAACGCGAGCACCGAATCGACCGCGCCCTTGCG
>NZ_JBVVQA010000054.1:0-26391 GCF_055811455.1 Mesorhizobium sp. WSM4845 | reverse complement strand
GGGGCGGTGGCGAAGTGGACATTACTGAGGCCGGACGGCTGGCGCGGCTTACCGAAGAGATCATCGCAGGGCGTACCGATTTGGCCGCTGTCATTGGGATAACGGATGACGAACTCGAGGCAGTCTACGCGCTCGGCCATCGGTTCTATTCCTCTGGTAGATATGACGAGGCGCTGATCTTCTTTCGTTTTCTCTGCATGCACCGGTACATGGACCCGAGATTTTGGTTCGGATTCGGTGCTGCCAGTCAAATGTCCGGCGATTCGGCAAGTGCCGTGCGTGCATATGGACTGGCTGCGCTGCTGAATGAGGAGGATCCGCAGATCCCGCTTCGCGCTGCGAAATGCCTCATCAAGCTCGATCAGCGGGTGGCAGCTGTGAGCGCGCTTGAGAGCGTATTGGAGCTTAGCGGTGGAAAGCCCGAGCATAAGGCTTTGGCTCAGCGCGCGTCGCTGATGCTGCGCCAGCTCAGGTCCGAAGCAGCGTTTAAAGGAGCCTGCGATGCATAAGGTGAGCATGACGGAACCGATCGGTGAAATGCGACTCAAGCCCAGGGTGCTAACTCGGATCGACCCACCCAACCGCAATTTTTCGGTCGGTTCCAGAAAATCGGGCGCAGAACTTGCGCTGCCGCCAGTGGTTGTCGGTGCTCCGGCGTCGGATGCGGCGCCGATGCTGCCCCCACCACGGGCCTTTGACGCGATGGAACTGGCAGCGAAGTTTCTAGCCCTCAAGATGAAGATGGACGACGCCCAGACTGCCGCGGGTATGGAGGACGTGCGGCACCGGGGTGAACTGCAGCGGCAGCAGAACGAGAAAATCGCCCGAAAAATTGTCGATGCGGCGGAGAAGTTGAGGGAAGCGAAGAAGAGTTCGGCCGCCATGAGGATATTTGGATGGATTGCGGTCGCGCTGTCGGTGGTAGCGGCAATGGTCACCGGCGGGATTTTTGCCGTGTCGGCTGCAGCAGTGGCAGTGACCGTGGGGACCCTGACCGAGGCGGGGGTCATCGAAAAGATGACACAGGCCATTGCGAAGAGCCTGATCGAAGACCTGGGGATGGCGCAGGGTCAGGCCGAGTCTTGGGCCACTGTCATTACGGGTTTCATCCTCCTTGCTTCTGCGCTGGCAAGCTTGGGTGCCGGTGCCGTGTCTGGTGGGTGGAATGCGGTGACGAGCATTGCCACGAAGATCACAAGCCAGGGCGATAAGGTGGCGAAGATTGCTATGGCAAGTCAGCGCCTTGCGACAGCGGCTCGGGCGGGCGAAGGTACTGCTTCGGTAGCCGAGTTCTTCGCAGGGGCTGCGAGCGGAATCATCAAGAAGCAGGCGACGGACGTCCAGGCGGAGACGCTGGATATCAGGAAATTCGTCGCCAAGCTGGCCCGACTTCAAGAGGACGAAATGGCGCGCATCCAGGAATTGGTCCTCGGCGTCAAGACCATGACGCAAAAAGTTGTCGATGCCATCGAGGAGCAGAGTCGATCCGCGTCAACTGTCATACGGCATATCGGCTGACGAGCGATAATAGCTGTCCAGACCTACCAGAACGCTAGGAGAGTATGCATGCTACACACCGTCGCACAAGCAAACGACAGTCGCGGCCCTCGTCTGCCGGGCGGCGATTTGGATGAACATCGGCCCTTTTTACCTATGTCCGCGACGTCTAATGGCATGGGAGTTAGGTACGGCGAACTGATAACAACACCAGCCGATCTTTTCATGCCGACATTGGCCGGTTCGCCAGCGCTGCCAGACATCGTCGTCCAAAACAATGGTGCCGAAACCGCTCTGGGAGCACGGCTCGCCTCGGTTGATATATATGCAGTTGTTGCGTTGCTGCACAGCCTCAGTCTGAAGTTCCGGGAATCTGCAAGACTGGACCGGCAGGCCGCGCGTGACTGCGATATTGCCGCACAGGAAGCTGCTGCCAAGGCCCTCCGCGCTTGTGGGATATGTGATCTGGTCGGCACGTTCCTAGCCTCCGCCTTCGGGATAGCCGGTGCGGGCGTCAGTATTATGGGTGCGAGCAAAGCACAGACTCGCTTCGATGCGAAGCTCAGCGGTTTGAAGGAAACGAGTTTCCGGGCTGACCTGCAGCAGCCTGAACCGAAGCTGGTCCCAGAGCCATCCCCGGGGGCTAGCCAGCCGCCCCCCGTTGACCTGACTAGGATCTACAGAGCCCAGGAGGTCGCCCACCAGACGACCATGATCTGGAGCGGCCTCGCCACGGGCATGACCGAGGTCGGTAAGATCCCAGGTGCCGCCTTCAAAATGGGGGCAACCGTTGAACAGGAGAAAAAGGCAAAGCTGGAAGCGGAGGGTACCAAGATGCGCTCTCGCGCCGACGACGAGAGTGAATTCAAATCGGCGTATGAAAAGATGATCCAGGATGTTCTGGAAAAGCTTTCCGAAGTGAGACGCTCGGACGCTGACACGAGGAGCAAGATCGCCAATATGGGATGAGAGCAGGAACAAGTTAAATCTACAAAGGAAAAGGTCAGTGACAATCTCAAACGTGAGCCTCAGCACTCAACTTTATCGCGATGTGGCCAATATTTCCGGGAGTGGGGGCAGCTTGGCCGCGTTGGCACTGCTACTCCAGATAGATCGGTATAACAATCTCGAGGATCAAGTTAGAGACGAATTCGCAGACATGCAGAAGCGGACCGATTGGCTGAAAACCGCTAACTCCGCTCTCGCCGCGCTACGCGCCCACCGGCCCACTGACGACAAGGCAAGCAAAGAGTATGGCACGTTTGTGGACGCGCAGGGCAAGACCCAAGAGGTCTATCAGTGGATGCTCGAGAACGGCATCCCTATAGACGGGGGCAGCAAGCCTATAGACCCGTACACCCGGTATATGTTGTCGCTGCAATTGTCGCTGCACGGCATCAAGGAGGAGGTCCCGACCCACGCCGGTGTCCAGTCGGAGTTCGATGTCGCCATCTCCAATCTCAAAGCGCGCATCGATACCGTAAATAGCGAGTCGCAGATGGCGCTGATTCGCCTGCAGTCCTTGATGGACAAGGTAAATCAGTGTGTTGAACTCGCGAGCAATTTGGTGGCCAAGGATGGCAAAGCCAAGGACAACATTCTCGCCAATATCAGATAAGAGCGGGCTCAAGGCCGAGGCGATCACTCCTGGCCCGGGAATCTAGTGGCATTTGTAGTCGGTCACATAAAGGGTGAACGGATGGCTATTGGCAGGAATACTGCATTGCTTTGTCTCACCTGTTTGTTGTTACCTTTAGGGGGGTGCTCCGGCAGTGGTGCGATTGCCGAGCGCGGGGTTTTGCTGGACAGGCCGTTTTTCGTCCCGCCTGGCTTCGCGTCTTTGCGAGAACGTCGCGGACCGCAGACTAACGGCTTTGAAGTGCTTGGGCAGAGGCAAGCCCAGCCAGTGGCAACCACAGGGGAACGGAAGCTGCCCGTGGTGTCGGATAGCGGGCGGGTGAGCCTTGACTATCCGAATGCCGACATCCGCCAGGTGGTGCAGGATGTCGTAGGTGATATTATGAGCATGCCCGTTGTCATCGATCCTGGCGTTGGAGGGAAAATGACCCTTCATACAGCCCGCCAGGTGCCCGTGAGTGAGGTGCCGCGGCTTCTAGACAAAGCCCTTGCGCCGCACGGCTATGGACTGGCTGCGGGTGATCAAGGAGTGCGGGTGGGGCGCTTGGCTGACCTCGCGGGCGGCATCCAGAGCAGCGTTCAAATTATTCCGGTGCGGTATGTTGACCCGACTGAGGTCATCGGGGTAGTCCGACCGAACTTGCAGGAGGGTGTGCGTCTCACGCTAGCTCCCGGAGGGAGAGGAATTGTTGTGAGTGGCCCGCCCGGATCGCTGAGTTCTGTGCGGGAACTGGTCGACCTCTTTGATACCGACGCCATGCTTCACAAGTCATTCGCGCTGTATAAGCTGTTTCAAGCGAGCCCGGCCGAAATTGAGCGAGAACTCAGTTTGTTGTTTACGCAAAATGGCCAAGAGAGAGGGCTTATCCAATTTGCGGCGCTAGAGCGACTGAATGGTATCCTTGTTGTGGCAGAAAATCCTGCAGCTCTCAAGCAAGTCCGCCAGGCGATCGCTAAACTGGATAGTGCGTCGGAGGCGACGGCAAACATTCACGTGCGTCCACTGCTCTACCGGCGGGCTTCGGAAGCGGCGCATGTGCTGGCGCAAATGTTCATCGCTGAGGCGCCCAGTGCTGTCCCGCCTACACAGCCCGCGAGAATGTTCGGCAACCTATCGCTGGGAAGCGGCGCATCCAGTCAAGCTAGCCTGCCGGTCAATGCGCCAGGTCTGCCGGCCGAAATGCCAGATGCGATCGTCTCGAGAACGCATCCGGTGGACGAAATTGTGATACCAGCGAACCGTCTTGGCCTCTCGGCGCCGGTGCGGATCCAGACAGACCCCGGACAGAACGCGCTGGTAGTACTCGCAGCACCGCACGACTACAAGATTGTTGAGGCCGCGATCCGTCAACTCGACGTCAAGCCTCGGCAGGTCCTTATCCAAGCCATCATCGCCGAGGTGCGGCTGAATGACAGTCTGCGCTACGGCGTGGACTATCTTCTCTCTACTAGGGGTTTGGGCGCAGTTCCAAGCGGCCTATCATATGTGTTTCCCGGCACGGACGTCAACATTGTGTTACATGGGCTAAGTGCGCTTGGGGAGGTCAAGGTTGTCTCCGCGCCGCGCATTCTTGCGGTCGATAATCAAACCGCCACGATCCAGGTGGGCGATCAGGTCCCGATCCTCGTGCGATCATCGCAATCCACCCTAAACGAGAACTCACCGATCGTGAGCGACGTCGAGATGCGCGACACAGGGGTGATCTTGGCTGTTACGCCCAGAATCGGTGCCGGTGGTAGTATAACACTCGACACGTTTCAGGAGGTCAGCACCGGCAACAGGAACACGCTTACCAATGTTCAATCCCCGGTGATCTCGGTGCGCCGCCTCCAGAGTACCGTATTGACCCGAAACGGCGACACGATCGCAATCGGCGGATTGATGCAAGATAGCACTAACCAAGCCAATTCTGGGGTTCCTGTGCTGAAGGACATTCCGCTTTTGGGCGGACTGTTCGGCAGCACCGAAAACGCCAAGGAACGAACTGAGCTTTTGATTTTGCTTAACCCCAGGGTGGTTGACAGTGACGCCGACGCAAGGGCGCTGACGGAGGAGCTGCGCGAAAAGCTCGAGTGGCTAGCCCCCGATATGGGCCGCCGCCTAACGCCGTCAGCTCAGCCGCAACCGTCGGGCAGACAGCGAAATGGGAGCAGTTGACGTGGGCCGGCGGTGGTTTTTTCATTGGCTCGGCTGCTGAATTGGCGCGCGGACTGTCAATGGGGCGTTCGACGCTGCTGCAGGGCGGGAGTGCTCCGATGCTGTGGGACCAGCAGCAGGGACGAATTCGTTGCCAACAGATGGCTATGTGAGGCGAAGCCGTGTTGCCGAGACCTTGATGCCGAATTCATAGGGCTTGTGGGCCTTGCCCTTGCCGATGCATTCGACCTCGGGAGCATGCAGGGAGTAGACCTTCCTGCCGCGTTCACGCTGGCGCTGGTCCCTGACGCGGCGGGCCAGCGACAGCGTCAGACCGAAGGGCGCCATAAGTTCCGGCCGCCCGGCAATCTTGCGGGTGATGTTGCGGATCACCGCGCCCAGCATGGTGCGCGGCCGCTTGAGCTCCCGGTTGGCCCGCTTGAACTGCTTGGCGTGAGCATAACGCTGATGCTTGATCAGCGCGATCTTGCCGACCCGCGCATAGGACTGGCGCAGGCGGATGCCATGCTTCCTGGCCAGCTTGACCATCCGTTCGCCGCGATGCATCAGCTTGGCGTTGGTCAAAAGGTGATCGCCTTCTCCTGCACGCTGGTGTCGACGATCACCGCGCGGAAGTCGGCCGGCTTGGCCGCCCCCCAGCCGGGTCGCCGCCGCCAGGCTCTCCTGCAGCAGCGCCGTCAGCCGCTCATCGCCCATGCGCAGGCGCCAGCGCGATGCGAAAATGCGGTCGCAAGGAATCAATGAGCGCGGAACCTGTTCCATTCCGTCGGTCAGGAATTGGTGGCGATCCGTTTCCGACGCTTGGTCGAAATCAAGAACGGCGGGTCATCTGGAGAGACGAAAGCTAAGCGCTCCCGTCCGTTTCACTCTCCTCATCGATTTCGCGCACCGGCAGTTTCCGGCGCTGCAGGCGCTCAGCAGCGTCGAGCCCCGCGCGACACACCTAAAGGCTTGCTCAGCTTCCTCAATCGAAAAGACCAAAGACCACACGCCCGGCAGAAA
Organism: Mesorhizobium sp. WSM4845; assembly: GCF_055811455.1. Classification (NCBI taxonomy): domain Bacteria; kingdom Pseudomonadati; phylum Pseudomonadota; class Alphaproteobacteria; order Hyphomicrobiales; family Phyllobacteriaceae; genus Mesorhizobium; species Mesorhizobium sp. WSM4845. Next base: position 20,096 of record NZ_JBVVQA010000054.1, on the reverse strand, counting down.
GGAGGCTGGCCAAATATGTTGATAGGGCGGAGCGTTGATCGTGAACCATGTCCGATTATCCGCTTTTAGTGCGGAATGCCACAAATCCGTTGACATTCGGCTGTCTGCTTTCGGACAGAGATGCCATCAGGATTCCGCGAGCTCACCGGATGTTTTCGGCACAAGTCCATCAGCAGCGGCCTTGCACACAATAAGGGCGTTGAAGTGGCGCATTATTTGCACATCAGGATATGCCTGCCACGATCACGCACCCGATGGGCCGTGGTTCCCGATGGGCATAATAGTCGTTGATCCATTAGGGGTGAATCATGAGGAACATTGACGTGCGTGGCAAGGCCCCCATGCCGTTGTTTAGTGCCATCGACCTTGATACCACGGACGATCCTCCCGCCGGGCCGCTTGTTCGGCTTGAAAAAGCCGGCGGAGCATCCAGCTCTGTGGTGGCGCAGACGCGCTCTGAGTTTCAAGGCCCACGCGCCAGGGAGGAGCAACCCAGCAGTATCCTTTCTCTACTGTTTGAACAAGGTGACACAGCTGAGAGGCTTGATCCGATCGATCTGCTGAGCTTGACGCAATTAGGTCCTGAGCTGCGTGATGTCGTCCAGCCACTTCCGGCATATCAAGAAAGTCGTCAAAGGGCTGCCCGAGTTCAGGGCATCTGGGGAAGGTTACAGCAACCGGGAGCAAATCCCTTGGCTGGGCTGATGTATTCTGGCGTGATCCAATCACTGGCGCACAATTTCAATTGCCTCCTAAATAAGCAGAAGGATGATCTCGTCGAACTAGTCGAGAAGCATGACGAGCTTGAGATGCGCAAATCGGCCCTGGAGGAGATCGGAGCGGACTTGGCTAGCCTCCCGCCCGAGCTGCAGAAGCGTCTCGTTATCGTCGCCGAGAAATTTGACGCCCCCGAGGATCGCGGCTCGGCATTAGGGGACCTCGGCGCCGGAATAGCAGAGCTTTCGCACGAGCTGCAGCAGCATCTTCTATTTCTCGCCGAGAAACTTGAGAATGCAAATCGCGCCACAGCCTTATGGGGCCTCGGAGCCGGCGTAGCAAGGCTTGCGCCTGAGCTGCAGCAGCGTCTCGTCGTCTTCGCCGAGGAACTTGACGACCCCGAAGATTGCGTTCTCGTACTACGCGGCTTCGGAACAGGCGTGGCAAGGCTTGCGCCAGAGCTACAGCAGCGTCTCCTGACCGTCGCCGACAGCATTGACGAACCAGAGTATCGCGCCTTGGCCCTCAGCGCGCTCGGAACAGGTATCACTGGTTTTGCGCTCGAGTTGCAGCGGGATCTCGTCGGCCACGTCGAGAGGCTCGACAACCCGGAGCATTGCGCCTGCTTCATTGAGGTCCTTGGAGCCGGCGTGGCGAGGCTTTTGAGCGATTTGCCGCAGCGCGTCATCAACCTTACCGAGAGACTTGACCCCTTGCATCGCTCCCGAGCTCTAGAGGCCCTTGGAGTGGGTGTGGCAGAGCTTCCGTCCAATCTCCAGAAGCACCTCGTCGAACTCGCTGAGAGGCTCGAGAACCCGGAGCATTGCGCCTCGGCCCTACGCGGCTTCGGAACAGGCGTGGCAAGGCTTGCGCCAGAGCTACAGCAGCGTCTCCTGACCGTCGCCAAGCGCATTGACGAACCATACTATCGCGCCTTGGCCCTCAGCGGGCTCGTAACAGGTATCACTGATTTTGCGCCCGAGTTGCAGCAGAGTCTCGTCGGCCAGGTCGAGAGGCTCCACAACCCGGAGCATTGCGCCTCGGTCCTCGAGGTCCTTGGAGCCGGCGTGGCGAGGCTTTCGCGCCATTTGCAGAAGCGTCTCATCGTCCGTGCCGAGCGACTTGACGACGCCAATCGCGCCTCGGCCTTATGGGGCCTCGGAGCCGGCCTACCAAGGCTTGCGCCCGAACTGCAGCGGCGCGTCGTTGACTTGGCCAAGAGCGTCGCCCCCGAGTATCTCGTAAGTGCTCTCGAAGGCCTTCGGCCAAGCTTGGCAGAGCTTGCCCCCGATCTACAAGGGCGCATCGCTGCCCTTGCCGACGGAATTGACGAGCCGGAGTATCGGGCTCGCGCCCTGGCAGCATTATTACCCTAGTTTAGTTAGGGCTTACGGATGGCCTTCAAGGCCTTTTGAACAAGCCGAGGCCGATCGCAGGCGATAAGAGTCTGTCGCGCTTGAAGGGCGGCATCATTATCGGGGACGGCGATGTAATAATCGATGCCTCCTCTAACCCGCTGTTGAGGCTGCATCATGGACTTTAATAGAGGAGCGGTGAGATGCGATCGGGAATAACAACTTTACGGCTTTCCGCGTTAGACCGGCGACTCGTTCACATGCGCCAACCGCCGTCGTCTGCATCAACCATGCGCGCTTAATGAGCGGACGGGAATGTCTCTCAAGGGAACAGGAGCGTGCCTCAACGCAACTACGACGACACGAGCTCGATCCGGCCTACGCTCCATGAGATAGCGGGTGGCTGTTCCGCGGACGCTGGGTGCACGATCGAGGATGCCGTTAAATTCTACTCGGATGTCTGTCGAAAGGCGGCGGAAGAGTTTTGTGGTGGCAGGAATGTCCGGAGGCCGGATACCAGACGCTACTAGCTTCGGGGACTGCGAAAAGTCCATGTTCAAAGGAGAGTGGTTTGAAACTCAATTCGATAAACCAATTCAGCATGGCAGCTTCGATGCAGGAGTACACTGCCGTGCAAGAACAGCACCCAGGCAACTTGCAACCTGATGCGACGCCCGCAGATGACCATGGAAAGATGATCCGGCACACTGACATCGGCGGGTCGATGCGGATGCCGCCGCAGTCCGGCCTGCATGGCAGAGACGGTTCACTGTGGTCGCGCGTTAAGTCAGGAGTTAGGAAGGCGGTTAAAAAATGTTGCGTCGGAACGACGTCGAGCGGATCGGCGCAGTCTGGTAAGGCGTCCTCGTCGGTTCTCCGCTCACATCGAGACATCGGATACCTCGTTGGCCCCTTGTGGGACCACCACCGCTGGGACAATGGCGGTCAACCAATGCCGCGTGAAATCAATCTAGAATTGTGTAAACTCGGGTTCTTACCGGACCAGCGCAACCAAGAGCAGCCGGTACACTTCGGAATTAACGGTGAGCACTACACGGCCGAGGTGAAGCTAACACCACATTCCGACGTGGTGTTTGGCCAATTCAGACAAGTTTATCTCATCCATAACTCTCGAGACGCCTGAAGGCCTGCGCGGCGACAAACAAGGTGAGACTCAGCGGGAGTTGTCACGTTATCGAGCGGTGATCGAACTGCCCCCGCGGCTTTCCAAGATCAGGCAACCGCGCCCGTCACGGCTTTCCAATGCGCTATTGCGCGGATGCGGTGAATGTGAGTCGCCAGGGCGGATCGTTCTTGATGCGGGGTGACGAAGAGATTTCGGAGTGCCGCGGGGGCAGTTCGATCACCGCTCGATAACGTGACAACTCCGCCGACCCAGGCACGTCAGGCGGCGACATGGCCGTCGGTTCAGCCCGGAGCTAAGTATTTCGCGGACATCGTTCGGAACGGAGATGACGTCGTTCCAGTCGGAGGGGATGTCGAACCGACCATCAGCGTCGACCAGATACTGGCCATCTTCTGTGTTGAGGCCCTGGGTGGCGACGTAGTATCCCTCGATCCACTCCTTGGCATGCTCTTCCACCCAACGGGCGGCTAGCGCCCAGTAGCGCACATATTCGCCGAGAGCGGCTGCTTTGGCCGGGTCGGCAAGCACGGCTTGTGGGGCATAGAGATGGGCTGGATCATCGCGCAAGCCGTGCGGGATGGTGGCAGCTCCGTCGGCGCCATACTGGCGCAGGTAGCGCTTGATGAGGACGTCCGAGATCGGCGCGACGTCGACTTGCTTGCCGGCAAGTGCCACCGGATAGGCATCGCCTTTGCTGGGCAGTTCGATGAGATTGACATCCTCCTTTTCCAGGCTGGCGGCCTGCAGGACCCTCAACACCAGCGCGCCTTGCGCCTGACCGGGGCTGAAAGCAATCCGTTTGCCGCGCAAATCCGCGAGCGTCTTGACCTCGACTCCCGGTGCAATGCCGAGTTGATAGATCGGGTGCGCAACCGGTTCCTTGCGGAATTTCGCGGCAGGGCGTCCTTGAGGTGTGGGCGCTATGAGGTCGCGCTCCAGTTCCGCAATGCGCGCACGCACCTGCCGAGCGTCGTCCTGACGCAACGCCTTGATCCATCCACGCCCGCGCATCGGTCTTCCTGCCAGCAAAAGCCATGCGGGTTTATCCACCGAGACCTTAATTTCCGGCAAGTTCCAAAAGGGCTGCCGACATCGGGATCTGCCAAGGGTCAGGCCTATTGCAATCGGCTATCGAGCTTGCCATTGAAACCGAGCAGTCGCCGCCTGGAAAAGGGACAGCGCGTCACATTTCTGACAGATCGGTCGACATTGGATGCACTGCTTGGCGCGAGCCCCCGAAAAAGCCTTTGTCGAAGGAACCATGATGTCCGCTTCCATTGCCGCGCAACCATTTAATCAGCGGAAGAGACTTTTGGTCGTCCGGGCCTTGAGCATAGCGGCGATTGGCTCGCTGCTATTCTCTCGCCCCGGTTGGGATGAAGCATCTAGCCTTCACGAGGTCGTCGAGATGATCGGTTTTGTTCTGATCCTCGTCTGCATACTCGGGAGGTTGTGGAGCATCCTCTATGTCGGGGGGCGGAAGAACAGCGAATTGGCAGTTAGCGGGCCGTACTCGATCACGCGCAATCCCCTATATCTGTTTTCGACGATCGGAGCATTCGGCATCGGCCTCATGTTCGGATCGCTCATCGTTGCATCCGCTCTGGGGGTGTGCACCTATGCGGTTTTCGGGATGACTGCCCGAAAGGAAGAGACGTTTCTTCGTGACAAATTTGGTCCGGAGTTCGAAGCATATGTGGCAAGAACGCCGCGGTTCTGGCCCAAGCCGTGGCTGCATCAGGACAAGCATCAGCACACGTTCTCCACGAACGCATTAAGAAGTACATTCTTCGATGCCCTCTATTTTCTGGCGATCTTTCCAGCCATCGAAGGCATCGAATACCTCCAGGTAGCTGGCTATCTGCCCACCTTTTTTTGGCTGTTCTGATCTTAAAGACGGAGCAATAAGCTTTATAGCGTACCAGAACCGCGCCTGTTGCGATCAAGGCAACCCCTGCCCAGTTCGACAACGATTTCCTTGAGGAATGTCACTCCGAACACCGCCACCAGCACGAGGCTCAGTTTGTCGACAGGGGCAACGCGTGCTGCGTCTCCCAAACTGGAGCGCGCGAAAGTAGCAGATCCACGATGCACCCGTCGCCACCCCGGATTGTCCTGCGTCACGTAATCGTCCAGGCACTCCGGAAGCAGTGCCGCTTGCCGGCGATCCTCGCCCCGACAAACCGCTTCAGCCCGACTCACCTCGCTGATCGGGAATCACGTTATCAAATCAACGTATTTCCACGACAGGCTGGACCCGTTCCGGCCATTGCCGTTGCCACCACGAAAGGTCTTGCAAGGGATTGTTAAGGTCCTCACACCTCTTGGCGATCACCGGAGCAGACCTGGCATTCCTAAGACGTTGTGGCACGGTGGCTTTGTTAGGGCACCGGTATGGTGGGTGTGGTCCTGGACGGAGGCGCGCGTCGCTTCGGGTTTGGCAGGCGATGCACACCGGACCGGCCGAGTGCCCGCGTGCCGTTGTCAAGAACACTTGGAATGCGGCGTGAAATATCACGCCAGTGCGAGGCATATTGATAGACGGCTACGGTATCTTCGACCGCGTTGTGGTCGACGGCCCTTTCAGGTTGCACCTCCTCACCCTTCATCTGGACGATTTGCTTCTTGGGCTCAAGGATCGTCGTGCGGCCATGCAGGATCATGGCCACCTTCTGGTAGTTGGAGATGTAGACCGGCCGCTCCGGTTCGTCCGCTTCGATCAGGTCGTCGCCGAAAAAGCGGCTGCGATAGCTAGCCTGCAGCAGGGCAAGCAGCGACGGCGCAATATCCACCTGGCTCGCCAGCCGGTTGATCCGGCGGGGCTCGACAAAGCCCTGCGACCAGATGATGCACGGTATGTGGTATTTGTTCATGTCGAGCTCGACCTTGCCTGCGACGCTCGCCGTATGATCGGCGACAAAGACAAAAACGGTATCCCTGAACCACGGTTTCGCCGATGCCTTCTTGACCAGTTCCCCGATCGCGTAGTCGGAATATTTGACCGCCCCGTCGCGCCCGCCCGGCGATGGGATGTCTATGGCGCCAGCTGGATAGGTAAAGGGCCGGTGGTTTGACGTGTTCATGACGAAGCTGAAGAAGTTCTTGCCGGCTTTCGCCGAGGCGTCGGCTTGGCGGATCACCTCGTCATAGAGATCCTCATCGCTAACGCCCCACGCATTGGCGAAATGCACATCGCCTGCCGCCATCGTAGCGCGGTCGACGATACCGAAACCGTTACCGGAAAAGAACGCGTTCATGTTGTCGAAATAGCCGTAGCCGCCATAGAGGAAGCGCGTATCGTAGCCCGAATCCTGGAACACAGAGCCAATGGTGAAGAGATTGTCGTTGCCGGGGCGACGCAGGATCGATTGCCCCGGGGTCGGCGGGACTGAAAGAGCGATCGCTTCAAGCCCGCGCACGGTGCGCGTGCCGGTCGCCCGCATTTCCGTGAAAAGCAGGCCTTCAGACGCCAGCCGGTCAAGGTTCGGTGTCAGTCTTTTCGGATTGCCGAATGTGCCCATGAACTCCGCACTCATGCTTTCCATGCCGACCAGGATGACGTTCTTGCGCAGCATCGGCCCCTCGGCTCGAATGTCACGCGTGATGTCGTTTAAATCGGTGCTTTCGAACGGCTCGTGATCTTCCGCTAAAAGGTCGCGTGTCCGTTCGGCCGCCTGTTTCTCGGGTATGGTCCGATAGAAATTCGCGAAATCGATCTCATTCGAGAAGAAGGCGCTAACCAAACCATAGAGTCCGTTGCCCCCGAGTTCGCGGGCGATCGCGCTCGGCATCGGCCGTGTGATCGAATCGGGCGTCACCAATACGCCGGCGGCGGCCATTCCCGTTATCGTCGCAAAGACCGCCAGCCGCTTCATGAACGGCGGATGCGGCGCGAAGCCTGCCTTCACCTGGCGGCGGAGCAGATAGGTCCCGCCGACCGCCAACAGGCCGATGCCGGCAAGCAGCGGCACGACCGGATAGCTCTCCATAATGTTCTGGATCACTTCCTGCGTGTACACGAGGTAGTCGACCGCGATGAAATTGAAGCGCGTCGTGAATTCGTCCCAGAAGAAATACTCGCTGACCCCCTGCACGACCATCAGAAACAGGAAGATTGCGAAGCCCGAGAGCCTAACTGCGCGGTCAAACCGCTTTCCGGCCCACGAAACTGGCAGGAGCAGCGGGAAGAGGAGAAAGACCACGAGGATTGGAAGCAGCGTGACGATATCGAACCAGATGCCAGTGAAGAAAGGAGCCAGCCAGTCGGCCGGATGGAAAGACAGGTCTTTGGCCGAAACCAGCGACAGCGCCAGCCTGACCAGGAACTGAGTCAACAGGAAAAGCAGGATGAATGGCTTCAGCCGACGAAAGAACGCACCGACCGATTGAGCAAAAGTCATAGCAAGCCTCCGAAGCAGCTGGATGTCTGGGCAATTATGCCTCGTTTTCAATTTTGGCAACCGTCGGGACGAGATCGATCGCATGGTCTGCGATGCCGATCCCCGATTCGTCCCGCGCGAGTCCGAAACTTCATCAGGTGGTGGTGGCGAGACAATGTGAAAGGTTCGCGGCGAAGGTGATTTGTTCCTCACTTTGAAGGCGCTGCATCCCAGCCTCCTCTGTGGGAGAAGGTGGATGGGCACGAAACGCCGAGCCGAATGAGCGATCGTCCTCATGTTGCCGGGCCTCACTCGAGCATCACCCGAGGATGCAGCCGGGAGACCCGCGGCGGCGGCAGCTTTCGGCGAGATCATGGACCGATTTATCAATAGTCCGTGACGTGTCTGCGTCCTCATTCACCGGGGGGCAATTTGATGCCGCGTGGCAGACGGTCCACTGGTGGTTCTGCGCTTTGTACGGCTGATGCTGTTTCGCACGATCCACAACATCGCCCTGATGGACGACCGCGAGCGGGCCGGGCACAACCTGATCCGGAAAGGCGCCGCGAGGCTCCTGAGGGGTAGTCCGCTGGCCAAACCAAGTGCCCTATTCGCAAACCACACGGTATCGCTTGCCAGGCTTGCTGACGTTCTTGCAGACAAGCGGCTTGTGCGGCTCATAAGCGGAAAGCGGAGGACTTGCGATCCGCGATGCGCGTCTGTTTGATGTCTTGTGACTTGCCGTACGGCGCGGTTCGAGCCTTTCCGGCTCCTGTGGCGCAACCGGAAACTCGCTGGTTTCGATGTGTGGCTGCTGCAGGTGGGGCGGCTCTTTGTCAAAGAATCGCCTGGCATCAAGCGGTCTCGGAATAATCACCGTACCATCATCGCTGCGCGCGCAGCCGCTACCCAACAGTAAAGCCAGCCCCACGAAAAAAGGCAGAATCCGTTCAAGCATAAGCACCAACCTTGGCGGGCATATACCCGGCTTGCGAGTCACTGACAACTGGCGGAATGGGCACGAAGAAGGGGCGGCATTGCTTGCCGCCCTTTCAAATTGTCGAAATGCGTGGACCTTAGAAATCCATGCCGCCCATGCCGCCCATGCCGCCCATGCCGCCGCCGCCCATGCCGCCAGGCATGCCGCCGCCAGCCGACTCCTTCTTCAGAGCCTCGCGATCATGGCTTCGGTGGTGACCAGCAGGCCGGCGACCGAGGCCGCGTCCTGGAGAGCCGTGCGCACGACCTTGACCGGATCGACGATACCCATGGCGATCCGACAGCCTTGATGCTCAGCGAAGCGCGCAGCAGCGCGACGCCGCCGCCGGGAACGATGCCTTCTTCGACGGCCGCGCGGGTCGCGTTGAGGGCGTCATCGACGCGGTCCTTCTTTTCCTTGACTTCGATCTCGGTCGCACCGCCGACGCGGATGACGGCAACGCCGCCCGCCAGCTTGGCGAGACGTTCCTGCAGCTTCTCCTTGTCGTAGTCCGAGGTGGTCTCCTCGATCTGCTGCTTGATCTGGGCGACGCGGCCCTGGATCTCGGCCTTCTTGCCGGCACCATCGACGATGGTGGTGTTCTCCTTGGAGATCGACACCTTCTTGGCGCGGCCGAGCATGTTGAGGCCGACATTCTCGAGCTTGATGCCAAGGTCTTCGGAAATAACCTGGCCACCGGTGAGGATGGCGATGTCTTCCAGCATGGCCTTGCGGCGATCACCAAAACCCGGCGCCTTGACGGCGGCGATCTTCAGGCCGCCGCGCAGCTTGTTGACGACGAGCTGCCAGTCGCTCGTCCTCCGGAAGATCGAGAAGGTCGATACTATCCATTCCAGTAGAAGATCTCCGCGCGCAGGCTCTGACGCGATTTGAAAAGCACCAGCCGTTGGCGGCGACCGCACAAACCGGTGCGCGCAATAATATTCTCACTGGCCGCAAATATTCGGATTGGTTTGACTTTCAAATCCGTGGCTTCGGCGGCATTTCGAACAGCGCAGATCCCACCTCGCGCCAGGGCTTACAATGGCCTTTCGCCTCTTTGTTCCGATCCTTGCCGGTGCGACGTTACGCGAGCGGCTGCTCGCCTGCATTGGCGCCACGATTGGCATCGCGCTGACCGGCGTGATCAGCGGGCTCGCGATGGGCGGCGGCCAGCATGTGGCGCTGCTGGTGGCCCCTATGGGCGCCTCCGCCGTGCTGCTCTTTGCCGTGCCGTCGAGCCCGCTTGCGCAACCCTGGTCGATTATCGGCGGCAATTCGATCTCTGCACTGGTCGGCGTGACAGTGGCGCATTTCGTGAGTGACCCGGTGATCGCGTCCGGCCTCGCTGTGGCGCTGGCGATCGCCACGATGTCGTTCACGCGCTGCTTGCATCCGCCAGGCGGTGCCGCGGCGCTGACGGCCGTGCTCGGCGGACCGGCCGTGGTCAGCGCCGGCTTCCTGTTCCCGTTCGTGCCGGTGGCGCTGAACTCGGCCGTACTGGTGGCGCTCGGCTTTATTTTCCATCTTCTGTCACGGCGCAACTATCCGCATGTCCACGTGGCCGCCGCAAACAATCACGGTACTGCGGACCGGCCGCCGGTAGAGCGCGTCGGCTTCCGGCCCGAGGATGTCGATGCAGCACTCGCCGCGTTGGACGAGACCTTCGACATTGGCCGCGACGACCTCGAAAGGCTGCTGCGCCAAGTCGAGTTGCAGGCGATGGTGCGCTCGCACCGAACGCTGCTTTGCCGGGACATCATGTCGTGCGACGTGATCTCGATCCCGGAAACTGCCGCCGCCGACGACGCGCGAAAGCAGCTTCTCGACCACAATATTCGCACCTTGCCGGTGGTCGACGCGGACGGCCGGCTGGCCGGCGTCGTGGGGTTGCGCGAGCTGACGCAGACGACCGACACGGTGAAGGGCGTGATGTCTAAGGCGGGCACCGCCTCGCCCGAGACGCCGGCGATGAGCCTGCTTCCGGTGCTCACCGACGGCCGCAGCCATGCGGTTGTCATCGTCGATGCCGAGCGGCGCATCCTCGGCCTGATCACCCAGACCGACCTGCTGGCGGCGGCGGCGCGCGTGCAGGTGGCAGACAAGTCGCCGCTCAAAGCAGTGGCATAGTGGCCATCCGAACATCGCAGGTTCGGGAACTTTTTGCCGACAGGCGCCTCCAATCCACGGGCGAACCCTGTTTGAGTAGAGATCGGGTCGCAAGGACAAAGCCCGCAATTCCCACAGTCGCGCTTACCACTGCCGATGATGCCATGGCCGCCGAAATGGCGCTGGTGCGCGGCGCTTTTGAGGGTTTGCGCAAGATCGTCGTTCTTCTCCTTCCGGGGGTCACGACGTCGTGTTCGCCAGCGCCTATTACCCGTACATTGGAGGGCTACAAGGTCGTGCTGTTGAATACGGCTGAGCGGATCCCGCACCTTGGCCGTGCATGTCTTCCGGCCTCGATCATCGGTTTCTTCGACCGGGCATTCCCGCCACATCTTGAGCAGATGCAGCACGCGCCGATCAACGATCCGGCGCGCCGCCGATCTTAATAGCTCGGCATGGGGAATACTTCCGAAGTAAGATCGACGCGGGGCATGCGAAGATGCTCGACGCCGGGCTCTTGCCGGAGGCCGAACATAGTCTTGGGCCCTGGCTCGCGGACGCGGTGCTGGCTCAAAAATCGCGCTGGCCAGTCCCGTAGCGGTCCTCGGCGCACGTCTTTTCGCCACCAGGCCAGCGGCCGCAAGAGAACGTAGCTGTTTGGTGCGCTCGGATTTGCCGACAATCAGTCGGCGCCTTCTTCCTGGTGCGACCTCTCTCTGACCGGGACGGACCCCTAAGTTTCAGACTACGACGCCAACAACAGGCTGATCCTGGTCAATCTCACACGCGCCAATCGCCGCGCCGGATTGTGGAACCTCTCGCGGGTGGTTTCTACGACAAACACCAGGGTCATCAGATCAAGCAGGAAGTCATCGATAGCTTGGGCGAGTGTTTCTGATCTACCATTGAACTGATCCAGCAAAACGCGCGCCTTATCGATCGCATCCACGCTGGCCTCATCGATCAACGTCTCTATCCTCTGGAGACAATCCAATTTCGAAACTCCCTCAAAGCCCTTGCCAGGGTAGTTTTGCAACGAAGGTGGGCGCTTTGGATTTAGCCCGACAATGGGGCTCAGGATGGTTTCTCCACATTACGCTGTCGAACGCGCGGGGAGGGGCCCGGGTGATCGTCGCATCAGAAAAGCCGGGGGATCGACCAGCGTTTCGCCCCGACGGGCTGCACCGCAAGATTGACGCAGAGGGGAGGGGGAAGACGCCTCTTGCCAATCGTCACCAAAGAAAAAACCCGCCGGCAGGGAACCGGCGGGCGAGGCAGGAGGACACTTTTCGGGCCTGGAATATCAGGCGGCTAAGGCCGTTTTGGGCTCCGCCACTTCGTAGCCGAGCGCTTCGGCGACGGCGCGGCTGGTGATCTTGCCCTTGTGGACATTGAGGCCATTGCGCAGATGATGATCGTCGACCAGCGCCTTCAGGCCCTTGTCGGCAAGCTGCAGGCCGTAGTGCAGCGTCGCGTTGTTCAACGCCTGGGCCGAGGTGACCGGCACCGCGCCCGGCATGTTGGCGACGCAATAGTGAACGACGCCGTCGACCTCATAGGTCGGGTCGGCATGAGTTGTGGCGTGCGAGGTCTCGAAGCAGCCGCCCTGGTCGATGGCGACATCGACCAGCACCGAGCCCTTCTTCATTCCCGACAGCATTTCGCGCGAAACGAGTTTTGGCGCGGCGGCACCCGGGATCAGCACGGCGCCGACGACGATGTCGGCCGAAAAACATTCCTCTTCCAGCGCCTCGACCGTCGAGTAGCGGGTGTGGACGCGGCCGCCGAAGATATCATCGAGCTGGCGCAGGCGCGGGATCGAGCGGTCGATGATGGTGACGTCGGCGCCAAGGCCGGCCGCCATCCGTGCGGCATGCAGGCCGACGACGCCGCCGCCGAGCACAGTGACCTTGCCAGGCAGCACGCCGGGCACGCCGCCGAGCAGAACGCCGCGGCCGCCATTGGCCTTCTGCAGCGCGGTGGCGCCCGCCTGGATCGACAGGCGGCCCGCGACTTCCGACATCGGCGCCAGCAGCGGCAGGCCGCCGCGGTCGTCGGTGGCCGTCTCATAGGCGATGGCCGTCACGCCCGAGGCGAGCAGGCCCTTGGTCTGCTCCGGATCCGGAGCGAGATGGAGATAGGTGTAGAGGATCTGGCCGTCACGGAGCTGGGCCCATTCGTTGGGCTGCGGCTCCTTGACCTTGACGATCATGTCGGACTTGGCAAACACGTCGGCGGCCGTCTTGGCGATGGTGGCGCCGGCGGCGCGATAGGCGTTGTCGTCAGCGCCGATGCCGGCGCCGGCGCCGGTCTCGACCAGCACTTCGTGGCCATGCGCGACATATTCGCGGACCGATCCCGGCGTCAGGCCGACACGGTATTCGTGGTTCTTGATTTCCCGGGGGCAGCCGACGCGCATTCGTTCCTCCTCGATTTTCTGATTTTGCGGGTACACCATAAAGCCATAAATAGCGCGGCAAGTGTTTGCGTATCCGGTTGTCTCCGGGCGCGGTAATCGCTATTCCTTGCGCCAAAATCCGTTCTATTCGCAGGAAGCACGAACAATGTCGCTCGACAGGATCGATATCGCCATTCCCGAGACATTGCAGAAGGATGGGCGGATATTTTAACGATCCGCGCACCCGGATGCAGTCCGGCTTGAAATCGCCATTGCTATGAAAGACGGCTTGGCGAAATATTCCTGCTCGGCGTCGCCGCTCATGCTGGGGAAGTGCAGGACGGCGATTTACGGCTTCGGCGGCGGTGGGGCTGCTATCACCAATAAGTCGCCTCCCCAAGCCAACGCCAGAAAGTCAGAATCTCTGTGCACGGTCATTACTTCCACTTAGCAGAGGGCGGCAGGGGCTATCTGTCCGGCCCAGCGAGGCCTGCTCACGTCGCTTTGCCGACGGCCGCGTCCATTCCCATCTCTTCCTCGGAAATGTCGTCGAACGAAGCGTAGTTCATGTTGTAGAGACGGGCGTAGAGGCCTTTTTTTGCCATCAGCTGTTCGTGGTTGCCGCTTTCGACGATCTCGCCGTTCTGCAGTACGATGATTCGGTCGGCGCCGCGGATGGTGGCCAGGCGATGGGCAATAACCAGCCCTGTCCGGCCTTCCAGCAGTTTTATCAGCGCCTTCTGGATCAGCATCTCCGTATAGGAATCGATGCTGGCCGTGGCTTCGTCGAGCACAAGGATCTTGGCGTCGGCGACCAGCGCCCGCGCGAAACTGATCAGCTGGCGCTGGCCGAGCGAGAGATTGCCGCCACGCTGCTCGAGTTCGGTGTCGTAGCCATCGGGCAAGTTCTCGATGAAGTCGTGCGCGCCGACGGCTAGTGCGGCGCGGACCACCTCCTCACGGCTGGCGCCGGTTTTATGATAGCGGATGTTCTCCAGCACCGTTCCTGAGAACAGGAACGGCTCCTGCAGCACCATTGCCACCTGCTCTCCGAGCGAATCCTGTGTCAGGTCGCGCACATCGTGCCCGCCGACCAGGACCTGACCCGACCAGACATCGTAGAAACGGTGCACCAGGGCCATCGAGCTGGACTTGCCCGATCCGGTCGGGCCGACAAGTGCTACGGTCTCGCCCGGGTTGACGCGGAAGGAGACGTTCTTCAGCACCGGCTGGTTCTGCCGGTAGCCGAAGGTGACGTTCCTGAACTCGACCGAGCCGTCCATGTCGCGCGACAGCTTAACAGCATTGTCCTTATCGCTGACGTCCACCGGCACGTCGAGCACTTCTGAGATGCGCTGGCCCGAAGCCATGGCGCGCTGCATCACGCTGTATTGCATTGTGAGGGAGCGGATCGGGTCGAAGAAGCGCTGGATGTAGAACAGGAACGCCACCATGACGCCGACGTCGAGGCTGCGCGACAGCACCATCGAGCCGCCCACGACGATGACTGTCGCCATGGCGAACCCGGTCAGCGTGTCGACGATCGGCACCATCACCTGCGCATATCTGGCCGACCTCAGATGGGCATTGAGATTGGCCAGCACCTTCTCGTCATAAAGATCGAAATTGACATGCTGGCGTTCCAGGCTCTGTACCGTGCGCACGCCATGGATGCCTTCGGCCAGCGCACCGTTGGCGATCGAGTTGGTTTCATGCGCCGCCATGAAGGCGACCTTGGCGCGCGGCAGCCAGAACAGGCGCACGATGAACAGCACCGGCATGGTCGACAGCGTCAGCAGTCCGAGCCGGAAATCGAGCCAGAGCAGGACGCTGACGATGCCGAACAACAGCACGATGTCGCCCACCGACATCACCGACGTTTCAAGGAATTCCTGCATCGAATTCACATCGCCCTGCAGGCGCGACATCAGCCGGCCGACCTCGGTCTTGTCCATGAAGCTCAACGAGACCCGCTGCAGGTGGCTAAACATGGCGCGGCGCAGGTCGGAGAGCACGTTTTCGGCCACCTTGCCAACGACGCTCTCCTGCACATAGCTGGCGCCGTAGTTGATGAGGATGATCGTCGCGAAGGCGCCCGTCGCCCAGATCATCACCGATTGGTCGAGCCTGCCCGCCGCCATGCCGTGGTCGATGGCGTAGCGGATGACCAGCGGGATCGCCAGCTGCGTCAGCGTGAACACCAGGACTGCGGCGACCGAGATGAAAATCCGGCCTCGATACGGTTTCACGAAGCTCCAGATGCGCCGCAGGATGCGCGGATCATAGACCTTGCCGAAGACTTCTTCCTCGTCGCGGTGCGAGCCGACGACCGCCTTTGTCGGCCGCCCGCTGGTGTCTTCCTTCTCGTCGCCGCTATGTGTCGACATCACGCGGCTCCCGTTACAACGGGTCGGTCATCGTCCGGCCGCAGCTGCAGGTCGTAAAGGGCGCGGTAACGTCCGCCGAGCGCCAGCAGTTCCTCATGCGTGCCGCGCTCGACGATCCGGCCGCCCTCCACGAACAGGATCTGGTCGGCATGCATCAGTGAACTCAGCCGGTGCGAGATGATGAGCGTCACGCGGTCCTTGGCGAAGCGTTTCATCGCTGCCCGGATACGCTGCTCGGTGCCGGCGTCGATGGCAGCAGTGGAATCGTCGAAGACCAGCACCGATGGCCGCAGCATCAGGCTGCGGGCGATGGTCAGGCGCTGGCGCTGGCCGCCGGAAAGCGACGCGCCGCGTTCGCCAACGACTGTGGTGTAGCCCGCCGGGAGCCCGATGATGTAGTTGTGCAATTGGGCATACTCGGCGGCTTGCCCGATGCGGGTCTCGCGCGCCCATGGATTGCCGTAGGCGATGTTGTTCTCGATCGAGGTGGTGAACAGGAATGCGTCCTGCTGCACCACGCCGACCGCCTTGCGCAGCGATTGCAGCGTGACCTTGCTGATGTCCTGGCCATCGATGGTGATGGCGCCTGACGTCACATCGTAGAAGCGCGGGATCAGGTGCGCGATGGTCGACTTGCCGCTGCCGGGCGGACCGACAATGCCGATCGTCTCGCCGGATCTTGCCTCGAAGGAGATCCCGGATAGCGTCGGGCGGCCAGCGCCCGCGTAGCGGAAGCCGACGTTGTCGAAGCGCAGCACACCGTCAGTGACGACAAGGTCCCTGGCGTCGGGCGCATCCTCGATATCGAGTTCGGTGTCCAGCAGTTCGAACAGTCGCGTGCCGCAGGTCGAAGCGCGGGCGAATGAATTGACCATCAGGCCGAGCTGGCGCACTGGCATCTGCAATATGGTCATGAAGGTGAGGAACTGGGCCAGCGTGCCGACGCTGATCTGGCCCGCAATCACCTTCTGGCCGCCGAACCAGAGCACCAAGCCCATGGCGGCGAGGAACGAGAAATTCATGGCGCTGGTGTTGCTGACGCGGATGCCGACGCGCTGGTTGGCGAGGTCCAGCGCATCCTGCTTGGCGCGGTCGAACTTTTCCAGCTCATGCCGCTGCGCCGCAAAAGCACGCACGACACGGATGCCACCGAGGTTCTCATCCATCACCCGGCTCAGCACCGACAGCCGCTCTTGCAACGTCAGCCAGGTGCTGCGCAGCGCCAGCTGCGTGACCGAGGACCGCCAGGCGACGAACGGCACAAAGCTCAGGCTGAGCAGCCCGAGCACGAGATCGGTGCTGATCAGCAGATAAGCGCCGACGCCGATCAGCACGCCGAGCAGCACGACGCGCAGGATGCCGGTGGAGAAGAACATGCGCACGCCGTCGAGATCGAGCAGGCCGAGCGTGATGAGATCGCCGGTATGGACCCGGTCGTGGAAGGAGAAGCTCAGGCGCTGGATCTTCTCATAGAAAGCCAGCCGCAGTTCATAGCCGGTCCGGTGGCCGACGGCCTCGCCATAGTAGTTCTGCGCCATGGTGAAGAGGCCGCGCAGGATGCTGACGACGAGCAGCGTGAGCGCCGTGTTCCACAGCGCGCGCTCTGCCGCAGGACCAGCACCAGCAGTCAAGACGCCCTGCGCCTGATCGATGGCGCGTCCCAGCAAGCTCGGAATGAAAAGCTGCAGCGTCGCGGCAATGAAGGTCGAACCGATGGTGATGGCGACTTGCCAGGGATGGCGCAGCGTCATTCGCACGATACGCAGCAGGGTGCTGAGGCCTTTGCCCCAGGAGGCTTCCGCCACATGGACAAACGATTTGCCGCGCTTCGCCGCGCCGCTGGTTGCATCCGTGCGCAAGGGAAATACCCAGACCAATCCGGACATTAGCCCGGACGAATGAAGCAGACTCAATTCAGATGGCGATGTTACGCGTGTCCGACTTGACCGTTCAAGGGGCCAATGGCGGCATCGCACTATGCCTGAAAGGCGTGCACCATTGGTCGTCGCGATCGTCCGCGAAAGGCAGCCCGGCGCGGCGAGCGCCTCCACATCCCGGCCACGAATTCGTCCGCAGATATGCGTCGAGGCCTTAGATGCCGCTCTCCGAGCCATAGGAGCTCGGGCCGATATGCGGCAACGCCTATGCCGAGTTCGCATATTTCAAGCTCAGCCACTACCCTTGCGCGCGTTCCGAGACGTTTGGCTCTCGCTATCGACGGGCGGTTTGCCTCCCGAACGCTTCGTTCGACGCGTCAGCCGGGAAAAACTCCCACGACCAGTATTCCGGCCTCGCGGGCGGCCTCGACGAAAGCCTGCCGCGCAAATTCCGGCGGCTGCTCGCCTTCCGGACCGCGATGCAGGCCTCGCGGGCCTGCTTGTGGCGCGGACCCCATTCCGTCGGCCAGCTGCGGAGAAGACACTCGGCCGCCGCTCGGGTCGAATATTGATCCTTTTGTCGCGCCCGCCCAGTTCCACACGGACATAGCTCTTCCAACGCTTCGTGTCCAAATCGCCCGCCAAGAGCTTCCCTCAGTCCACCAACGGTCTTGAAAGAATCGTCCGGATGGTCCGACCAAGCCGGGCCTGCCGAATCCGTGGCGAGGATGCCGAACTTTTTCGAAAAGGCAACAAATGGCTTACGAGCATTGTCGGCCGAATCTTCCCGGCGCTGTTTAGAAGGTGGGGAACAAGAAGCAGCACGTTGATTGTTGACAGGTCATGTTATCTAGCAACGCCTCCTAGCCGACCAAACCCAGCTCCCTTCAGGACAAGGCAAATAATCTTGGTCAATGCCGATGAGGGGATTTGCATGAGGAAATCTGTTGGGCTGTTCGCTGCGCTGGCCGTGATCGGTCAGGACGCAGCTGCGCAGGAAGCGACGGTGCTCGAACGCATCGTGGTGGAGGGGCTAGGCGGTGTGCCCCTGACCGCAACGATCGGCACCCTGCCGGAAGCGTATCCCGGGGGACAAGTTGCGCGAGGGGGACGCCTGGGCCTGCTCGGCGACATCATGGATACGCCGTTCAACATAGGCAGCTACACGGCGCAGACCATCGAGAATCAGGGCGCGCGCACGGTGGCCGACGTGATGATCAATGATCCTTCCGTGCGGAGCACCCATTCAACCGGCGGGATATTGGATTCCTTCTATATTCGCGGCGGAGAGGCCGGTGATAAAGATACGCCCACGGTCGAGGCCATATTCGACCACAATCGCCGCGATCATCTGGCGGATGGGAAGGGCCTCTCCGCCGTTCCGCTTTGTATCGCCTGGCACGAACCAGTTGAAGCAGAGGGATAGCCGCAGTGTATCCGACGTCCGGACTCCTTCGATTTCGAAAAATCTCCCTGGTCAAACCTGCCAAACTTCTCCGTGTTCAAAGCTGGTCCTCAAAAAGAGGCGGGGACGCCGGGAACTGCACGATCCGCCGCTGGTGACACTGTTTGTCATTAGCCTGTGGAAACCAGAAATCGCGAGAGATTGGCAGCCTAGGTGTTTGATCCCGGGCTTCGCCGTCACCGGCAAGTGGCACATGGACGAGACATACATCAAGATACGCGGCCAATGGATGTATCTCTATCGTGCCGTCGACGGAGTCGGCGACACGGTCGAGTTCTTCTTCAGCGAACACCGCGACTGCCGGCAGCCAAGCGCTTCTTCCGGAAGGCCCTGGAGCGCCACGGCACCGGATCGCACCGTCATCGACGGCAGCCCGACCAATCATGAGGCGATCATTTCCTGCGACGCCGAACACCGTCTGCGGAATCGACCGCGACGAGCGCTGAAGCCGATCCGCATCCGCAAGAGCAAGTACCTCGACAATCAGATCGAGCAGGACCATCGGCGCATCAAGCGCCGCACTCGGTCAATGCTCGGCTTCAAGTCGATGGCGAGTGCCGATGCCGTCCTTTCCGGCATCGAGATGGTTCACATGATGCGCAAACGGCAGGCGAGGTTCGCCTATAATCCACGTCCCTCGATCGCCGAGCAGTTCGAAATCCTTGCAGCATGATCATCGGCGCGAAAGCGTCCCGTTGTAACCAAAAGCACGATTTGCGACAGAACCCTTTACCGACACTGGCGGTGCGAGCGATCACGTCTTCGGGCTGTTCGCCCTGATCGGTAAGCGCTTCGCGCCGCGACTGCGCAACCTCAAGGGTCGGAAGTTCCACACATTCGAGAAAAGCGATGCCTATCCGGCGCTGTCGAACCACATCGATCAACACCACCCTGATCCTCGACCATTGGGATGATCTGCTTCATCTAGCGGCGTCGATCGCCACTCGCGCAGTTGTGCCCTCGACGATCCTGAAAAAGCTATCGGCATCTCCGAAGGAAAGCCAACTCGCAAGGGCGCTGCGGGACCTGGGCAGGATCGAGCGATCCATATTCATGATTGAATGGTACTCAAGCCCGGCACGCTGCCAAGCCGGCCTCAACAAGGGCGAAGCAGCACACAAGCTCAAGCGCGCCTCGTCGTCAGCGCGATCGTACACTGGAACACGGTCTATCTCGACCGCGCGGGCCACACAGTTGAAACGAGGGGGGCGAAACATTCCAGATACGCTGTTGAAGCATATCTCGCCGCTGAGTTGGGAACATATCAACCTGACAGGCATCTA
>NZ_JBVVQA010000053.1:0-26554 GCF_055811455.1 Mesorhizobium sp. WSM4845 | reverse complement strand
TCAAAATCAGGCCTGATAGCATAGTGCTTATCGGCATCGATACGAAGAGACCGGCCTTCAGATCAGCAAGCTGATCTTGAAGGATTCTGGCCTCCAGCGCGTTTTCTTTCTTTAGGGCCATAGACCAGTCGGTTCGCTTCCCATGCCGATTCGCAACGTAAGCTTATGCAAGCCCACTGAAGGACGGGTTAACTACTCATTGTATCAGCCTTCTGCGAGGCCTTTGTATGAATCCTCCTTATTTGTGCGGTGATAGAGAACATGGATGGGCAGCATCCTGACGCTCGGGAATAACTTAAGGCGCGTCGCATGCATCCGTTCAAACGCGACGTGCTTAGGGGCTGCGCTGCCTACCTGTCAGCCGCAATCGTCGCCTGCAGCCATTGCGTGATGGCGTCGAAAGCGATCGGTCTGGTCGTGTCGACGTCAAGCAGCGGTCCGCGCCGCAGCGGCTCGGCGCGCTTGGCCAGTTCGATCAGTTCGGGGATGTAGGCCGCGCCGGGATGGCCGGCGGGACGCTGGTCGAGCCTTGCGCGATAGCGCTCGGCCAGAACCTCGCCGGGCGCATGGCACCAGATCTCGGCGGTCTGCTCGACGCCGGCGCTGCGCAGGTGATCCTCGAGCACCTGGCGCGGTTGGAAGCCGAACCAGGCGTCGATGACAAATATGGCGCCCGCCGGGGCCTCGCCGACGACCGACCAGATGGCCTGGTAACTGGCGCGGCCGAGTATGCGGTTGAATTCGCGATCGCCGCCGCCGAGCACTTCGAGGAACGGGTTCTTGATCGTATCGAGCGCCAGCAATGGCCAACCCATGTGCGCGGCGATGCCGCGCGAGACCGTGCTTTTGCCGCTGGCGGGGATGCCGTTGACGAGCACGGCGCGCCTGGTGCGATCGAGCCGGGCGGTCGGCAAGGATACTGGCGAGGCTTCTGCAACTTCTGATTGTGCAACTCCCGGTTGCTCGGCGAGCGCTTGCAGACCGGCGCCGATGACCCCGGCGTCGTCACCCAGTTGCGCCGCTTCCACCGGGCATTGGTACCAGGGCGCCAGGGCAGGAGCCCTGGCAAGCGCCCGATGGGCCGCCAGGCCAAGTCCGCCGCCGAGCAGCACCAGGTCGGGGTCGAACATGGCCACGGTCGTGTCGATTGCCGCACGCAGCGGCCCGGCCCAGGCTTCCAATATACCGCGCGCCAAGGGATCGCCGCCCGCATCCCGGGCAAAAAGCTGATCGACCGAAACGTCCGGACCGAGGCCTGCCCGCGCGATGTGACGGCCAAGTGCGGTACCTGAGCTTGTGGTTTCAACGCAGCCGCGCCGGCCGCAGACGCACGCTTCGCCTGATATGTCGACGGTGATATGGCCGAGCTGCCCCGCCGTCCCCTTGCCGCGGACGATCCGCCGATCCTGGACCACGGCACCGCCAATGCCGGTCCCGATCGTGAACATGACGATGCTTTCATGGCCTCTGGCGCCGCCGAGGGCCATTTCCGCGACCAGTGCCATGTTGCAGTCATTGTCGATCACCACGGGCTTGCCCGCCAGGCTTTCCAGTCGTTGCGCAGGGGAGACCGAGGCGAGGTTGACATAGCCCCCTGACAAGACCGCGCCAAGCCGCGCATCGACGCGGCCGGGGACGCCGATGCCGATGGCCGCAACTTCGGGACAATCGAGCCGGCGTACCATTTCGGCGATCCGGGAGAGCACGAGTTCGGGGTCCGGCGCGCTTTTCTCGGAAATGCGCTCGAGGATTTCGCCCGTGCCGGAAACACGGGCAGCGCGCAGATTGGTGCCGCCGATATCGATTCCTATGGCCATCGAACCAGAGCCTGTTCCATTTCGACTAAATCGAAATGGGGCTCTATCTTGCTGTTTGACCATGATCTTCTCCGAAAACCGGTCCCCACTTGTCGGGATCATGGTCAGAGGCATGACGTCCCGTGCGTGCCTGGTGTGAACGTCGGATAGCTACAGCGCCGCGCATCCTGGTGCGCACAGGACGCTATAGTACTTTGATTTGCGCATGATCCTTTTCGAAGATCGACTTCGATTTTGCATCCGCGGACCTTCGGTTCGGGGTCATCGTGCTAAGCGGCTTTCTGCCGGTAGTTTCCGATCACCGCCTGAAGCTCGCGCAATCTCGACACCGCGATAGTCCTGAGCCTTTCACGCTGAATGTCACGGTCGAGCGAGATGCAGTCCTTCCACAGCGACCGGCCGGCGATGACGCCTGACGCGCCGTTCCTCATCGCGATCTCGACCTGGCCCAGGAAGGTTGCATGGTTGACGCCGGCGGAGAGGACCGCCCAAGGCACCTCGCCAGCCATGCTGCTGATCCTGGCGCAGGCTTCCGGCGTTCCGGGATAAGGAAGCTTGAGCACCTTTGCCCCGCATTCCAGCGAAGTACGGGTGCCCTCTTCGACGAGCCAGGGGATCTTGGCCGTATACTCTTCATGGCTTTCCGCTTCGAGTTGATAGGTCAGGAACTCGACGACGAGCAGGAGGTCCTCTTGCGCGAAGTCGGCGATGCATTGGCGCAGAATGGCGACATTATGCTCGTTCGCCTCAGGCCTGTCGGGCCTGAAATAGACCATGATCTTGCCGCCGGTGCCGCCGAGCTCGCGCACGCGGCGCGCGCCGATGCCGGGAACGAGACGCGACAGGCGGTAGCCGGCAGGCGAGACGTCGAAGCCCGAAGCGTCGAGGCCGATGAGCAGAGCCGTATCGCGGCTCAGCACCCCGTCATCGACAACCCGCGGCACCGCGCAGAGCGGGTCGAGCAGCACGCAGGATGCCTGGCTGGCGAGGTATCGCGTGATGTCCGACTTGGTGTCGCCCAGCATGTCGTCGGTGATCTTGGCCTGTTCTTCAGGGTCCGCCGCAAGCAAGCTTCGCATGCCGCCGCGCTGGTCACAGGCGATGGCCATCATCGCCCCGTCCTTGCCGCATATCTGCTGGTAGCCGCGCAACTCTGCGGTCGTCATCTTTGTCATGGGTCTTCTGTCCGATGTTGGCGCCCATTCACCGGGGCGCAGATCAGTGGAAACAAGAAAGGTTCAGTTTTACCTGCCTCCCGACAGGAGGTTTGCCGCTTTGCTGCGCTATCGGACCGAGAAATTCGGCCTTGGCCGCAATCTGCCGTGGAAACCAGCCCACGTTGCGAGTCAGCCGGATTTGCGCGATAACTCCCATCGGTCGATGGGTCTGTAACACATTGCTGAAAGGAATTGCAAGCTGTCTGCACCTCCCGCACAAGATGCAGCCGCATCGCGGACGATGCTGCATACGGTCGCCAAACTGCACTATGAGGCGGACATGTCGCAGGTCGATATCGCGCGGCGGCTTGGCGTCTCCACCGCGACAATATCGCGCCTCCTGCAGCGGGCGAGAGCGGAGGGCATCGTGCGGATCGAAGTTCTCGATCTTGCAACCCCCGAAGGCATCACCACGCAACTGGTTGAGGCACTCGGGCTGCGTGACGCGGCGGTCATCGAAACGCCGTCAGCCGGTGCGCTGGCGGCGCTCGCTGCGCCGCTCGGCGCCTTGCTCAAGCAAGCGGGACTGACGGCCGGCAAGGTCGTCGCCATCGGCTGGGGGCGAGCCATTCGCGAGGTGATCCAGGCAGGCCTGCCGCGCATTCCCGGCGTTCTTACCGTCGCTGCCACCGGCGGCATGCAGCAGCAGGCGGCGCATTTTCAGATCAACGAGTTTGTGCGGCTGGCCGCAGAAGAGCTGGGCGGGACGCCGCATTTCATCCATGCGCCCTATCTGCCGTCGTCCGAATTGCGTGAGGTCTTCCTCGGCGATGCGGCCATCCGCGACAGCGTCGCGCTTTGGGACCGGACCGACGTTGCGATCGTCGGCATCGGCCTGCCCCATGCCATCAATCCGCCCGAAGCGAGCGCGGCCACGCTGAGCGAACAGGCCCTGTTTCATGCGGCGGGAGACGTCATCCGCCACTACTTCGACGCCGAAGGCAAGCTCATCCCGTGGGAGGGGGAGGGCCGGATGATCGCAATGTCGCCGGCCCAGCTTCGAGCCGTCCCGCTGGTGATCGGCGTTGCCGCCTCGCCGGAGAAGGCGAAGGCGATCATAGGTGCCGTCCGCGCCAGGCTCATCAATGCTCTGGTGACGGACACGAAGACGGCCCAGGCCATTCTCGAGGCTCTCTTGCCCCGATAATGCTGGGCACGCCGATACGTGACATCGGCACAGCTGATCGATTCCGGACCGATCGACACCCAACCCGCAGCCGCGAAATCATCGCCGCAAAATCATCAGTTGTGTCGTCAAGGCGTTGGGGCAATAGTCTGCGGGAGGGGCTCTGCGGAGCAGACAGATGGTGTCCGGTTTGAAAGCGTTTCGACCCCGGAAATGTGCGGTTGCAATTTCTTTCAGCAAAGTGTTACAACATTGCAGCTAGGCAAGCATGCGAGCCGAGCGGCGCAGTTTCCTGCACCTTGCGGAGGCTCGTAACGGGACTGCGCAGCAGGCTGGTCGGTTTCGACGGTCGATTTAATGACTGGGGCGCTTGGGAGGAGGCTGCCCCATAACAGCAAGCAGGCGAAACCCGCTTCTCGCCGCCAGCACTTCACAGAGCCGGGACGACTCGCAACGGCAAAATCTGCCAACATTAGGAGGAGGATGTTATGAAGAAGATTGTTGCCGCTCTGGCGGCTCTCGCCATCTGCGCAGCGGCGCTGGTCACGCCCGCATTGGCGCAGGACAAAAAATACACCATTGCGCTCATTCCGGGTCTTACCACCGACGGCTTTTACATCACCATGCGCAAGGGAGCCCAGGCGGCAGCCGATGCCCTTGGTGTGACCCTGGTTTTCCAGGGCGCCCCGGATTTCAATCCGGTAACGCAAGTCCCCGTGCTTGACGCGGTCATCGCCAAGAAGCCGGATGCCATCCTGATCGCGCCGACCGACAAGGTTCAATTGGTCGAACCCCTGCGCAAGGCCCATGACGCCGGCATTCCGGTGATCACCGTCGACACCTTCATCGGCAGCGGCGTCTACCAGACCGGCGCCGGCGAGGCGGATTTCCCACTGTCCTATATTGCCTCCGACAACATTCTGGGCGGCGAGATCGCCGCGCGGGCATTGGCCAAGGCCATAGGCGACAAGGGCAAGGTCTACGTTTCGAACGTCAAGCCCGGCATTTCGACCACCGACCAGCGTGAAGAGGGCTTCAAGAAGGAGATGGCGGCCAACCATACCGGCATCACCGTTCTCGAAACCCAGTTCAACGACAATGACGCCAACAAGGCCGCCTCGCAGCTGCAGGCTGTGTTCGCGCGCAATCCCGATCTCGTCGGGGTGTTCGGCGCAAACCTGTTCTCGGCGCTTGGCGCGGCGAATGGCGTCCAGCAGGCCGGGCAGACCGGCACCGTCAAGGTCGTGGCGTTCGACGCGCCGACCAGCATTGCCGACAACATCAACTCTGGCCTTGTCGACGTCGCGATTGCCCAGCATCCCGCGGAAATCGGCTATTTCGGCGTCGTGTCGGCCTATGCCCATCTGACCGGCCAGTCGATCCCGGTTGCGATCGGCACCGGCTTTACGATCATGGACAAGGCCAACATCGCCGACCCGAACATCTCGAAATACCTCTATTCCGAATAAGTCCAGCCAGTCTCCTTCCGGCCTGCCGGAAGGAGACCTGCGCCGGGTCGCTTTGACCCTGTTTGTCGGAGGCCGCTCTGCGGATCGGAACCATCCATGACTTCAACATCACCAACCGAAACGCATGTCGCTCCTCAGGCGGATCACGGTGATCCGGCCAGGAGCTGGCTCGCACGCATCGCCGAAGGGCGCGCCTGGCTGTTCCTTGCGGGCCTGATCATCTGTTTCGAGGTCTGGTCGAGGCTCTCCTTCGGCGCGACCTTCGTGCTCAACCCGTTCAACGTGCAGTCCATTGCGATATTCGCCGTGGCGCCGTTGCTGCTGGCGACCGGGCAGACCTTCGTCATCATTTCGGGAGGCATCGACCTCTCGCTGGGTTTCATCATGGGTCTCGCGGCCGTCGTCGCCGCCCACGCTACGAATATGGCTGGCGTCGCCATGCCGGTGCCTCTGGCCATGATGTTGGGCATCCTGGCGGCCGTGATCGTCGCCGGCGTGCCTGGCGTCATCAATGGCTTGCTGATCTCGCGCCTCAGAATTCCCCCTTTTATCGGCACGCTTGGCATGTTTGGCGTGGCGCGCGGCGCTGCGTTCCTGCTGGCCGGCGGCACGACGGTGCCGGTCCAGAATTCCTGGTTCGCGCTGCTTGGCAACGGCAGGTTCTACGGGGTGCCTTATCTCGTCATCATTGCCGCCGTCTTTGTCGTGGTGATGCACTACATCCTGAGCCAGACCCGGTTCGGCCAGCATAACTACGCCATCGGCGCCAATGTGCAGGCGGCGCGCCGCGCCGGCATCGACATCAGGGGCCACATCCTGCGCCTCTACGTGCTTTCGGCGATGTGCGCCGGCCTCGGGGGCGCGCTCTATGCAGCGCGCTTCACCGCGGGCGCCGCCCAGGCCGGCGAACCCTTGCTGCTGGACAGCGTGGCAGCCGTGGTAATCGGCGGCGCCAGCCTGTTCGGTGGCTCAGGCACCATCTTCGGGACGGTCGCCGGCGCCTTGGTCATCGCGGTCATTCAATACGGGCTGGTTTTCGTCAATGTCGAGCCGTTCTGGCAGTTCATCGCCGTCGGCCTCGTCATCATTATCTCCGTCCTTATCGACCAGGCGCAGCGCCGGTTCAGTGGAGCTCGCCAGGATGAATAGTTCCGAACAAACCGCCCCCCTCCTCGAAGTCCGGCACCTTTCCAAGCATTTCGGCGCGGTACAGGCGCTGAACGATTTCTCCATGGCCGTGCGGCCGGGCGAAGTGGTGGCGCTGGCCGGCGACAACGGCGCCGGCAAGACGACGCTGATCAAGGCGATATCGGGCGTCTTTCAGCCGACCGGCGGTGAAATTCTGCTGAGGGGGCAGCCGGTCACCTTCGCGACGCCGCAGGAGGCGCGCGAAAAAGGCATCGAGACCATTTATCAGGATCTCGCTCTCGCCGACAATTTGTCCATCGGCGCCAATATCTTCCTCGGGCGTGAACCCATGCGCAAGGCTTTCGGTTTCTTGCCGGTGCTCGATCGCAAGGCGATGGCCGTCGCCGCCAAGCAGACGATGGGACGGCTGGACTTCCATGTCAGCCGGCTCGACGCCCCGGTCAGCAATTTCTCCGGCGGTCAACGGCAGGCCGTTGCCATCGGCCGGGCCGTCTACTGGGATGCGCAGATCCTGATCATGGACGAACCGACCGCGGCCCTCGGGGTGCCGGAGCAGCGCAAGGTCATCTCGCTCATCCACCAGCTCAAGGCGCAAGGCCGGGGAGTGATCTTCATCTCGCACAATCTGCAGGACATTTTCGCCGTTTCCGACCGTATCGTCGTGCTGCGCCGCGGCATCCAGGCCGGCGAGCGCAAGATTTCGGAGACTAATCATGACGAAGTCGTCAAGCTCATGGTTGGCGGATAGGCCGAGCGCCCGCCCGATTTCCGGCGAAACATGCTCGCCCCGACGGTGACAAAATGCCATCCAGATACGCTCGGCGCGGCGGAAGGAAGCAGGACGGCGAGCAGGGTCGACATTGCCTGAGGATGTCACTATATAGCGGCGGCTTTGGCCGCGTATCCTAGGGTTGCGCAGCGAATGGCGCCGCAAACGTGCCGCGTAATGTGATACCTATTGTCATACAAATTGACTGGTTTGCCGGAAAATAACAAGTAGAAACAATGGCGCGATCCGGGACCTGATCCCAGCCAACGGTACCAGTCTGCTCAGGAAAATAGAATCTCCTTCAGAATTAGAATGTGCTCCTTGAACCTTCGATTTCCGTCAGCCCTGTGGAGCTTGGGCAAGATCGGCTTGCCGGGTGACGGCGACTCGGTTGGAATAGGAGCGTGCATCTTTTCGGGGATGCCGGCGTTTATGATTACCAACCGGCGCAGCCGCCAGGGAACAGCAGCATGAGCGAACACGCGATCGAGTTCTTGCAGGAGTGGATCGGCGAAAAGGTCCACTGCCAGTCCTCGCTGGACAGGATCGAGGAGCAGGCCGAGACCCTCGCCAAGGAATGCGCGGCGAAGGCTGCTGAGGCCGGCATACCGCTGGAGGATATCCAGGAAGAGGTCGGCGACATTCAGGAACTTATCGCGTCGAGGCTGGAAGAGGCGGCTGAGGCCGACCAGGACGAAAAGAATTCGGACTAATGCATGTCGCCCAAAAGTGCGCAGCGGTTTTGGGATAACGACATGCATAAAACAAAGAACTAAAGCGCGTCGCATGAATCCCTTCAAACGCGACGCGCTTTAGCGAGTGACATGCCGACCCGGCAAAAGGCGTCTATTCACCTGTGCGATGCGTGACACGCCACACAGTTCTACTTTCTCTGCCTAGCCCCGAATTTGCTCTTGAGCCATGCCTTTGGCAGCGCCGGCACGAAATTGCCGTCGCGCCCGGTCATGTCGTCATTGGCGGCCAGCGCATTGAGGATAGCTTCCTCCACACTCCCGATCACGGCGTCGAAGAACGGGTCGATGTCGGTATCCGGGATAAAGTCGGCGCTGGCGATGCGGCCTGACGGCGCAATCGCCGCCTCGCGGTTGGCGGTCGAAAAGGCCAGGAAAATATCGCCCGAGCTGTGATAGCCGAAGCCGCCGGTCATGGCGACGCCGAGCGGCATCCGGCGTGCCAAGCGCTTCATCTGATGCGGCAGCAACGGCGCATCGGTGGCGACGATCCCGATGATCGAGCCCTTCTCGGCGCGCGGCGTGCTTTCGTGGATCGCCGGTGCCACGAGATCGGGCCCGGCGCGCAGGCCGCGAATGGTAAAATTGCTCCGCGTGCCGAAATTCGCCTGCACGAACGCGCCGACCGTGTAGCGCCGGCCGTACCATTCGACGAGGCGCGATGCCGTGCCGGAGCCTGCCTTGAAACCGAAGGCGATCATGCCGGTGCCGCCGCCGACGCTGCCTTCCTCGATCGATCCGCTGGTCGCGCCATCGAGGGCCGCGGCGACATGCTCAAACCCGAGATGGTGGCCATTGATGTCGTTCAGGAAGCCGTCATAGGTCTCCGCCGCCACCGGCAGGCCCCAGCCGCTGTCGAGCGCGGCCGGCAGCACGCGCTGCATCCAGCGCAGCGTTCCGTCGCGTGAAACGCCGCAGGATGGTGATCGGAAAATCGAAGGCACCGGTTTCCTCGATGATGTGCGAGCCGGTCAATTCGCCATTGCCGTTCTGGCCGAAAATGCCGGCAAACACCGGCGTGGCCAGTTCGGCGCGCGGTCTGGGCAGGATGGCGGTCACGCCGGTGCGCACCGGCCCCTCGCCGACCACCAGCGCACCTTCGCCCGAAATCAGCGTCGAATAACCGACCGCAACGCCAGCCACATCGGTGATCGCGTTGAACGGTCCGGGCGTTCCGTCAAAACGAATGCCGAAGGCTCGCGCACGCGGCCTGCCGGAAGGCGTCGTCTGGTGATGTGGATTGCCGGAAATCATCGGCACTCAAAAGAGCGAGCCTTGGCTGCCAGGCTCCTTGGCTTTGGCGGCCGGCTTTGCAACAGTTTTCGGCCGTGCCGCGCCGCTGGTCGCAACCGCATCGGCGGTTCCGTCGGCGAACTCCAGCGAAAGTGCCATCCCCGGCGCCACTTCCGCCGCTTGATTGATCACTGCGCCGTCGGCATCTTTCACCAGGGCGAAGCCGCGCGCCAGCACCGCCTTGTGCGACAGCGTCGCCAGCAGCCGGTCGGCCTGGGTCAGTTTCCCGCGCAAACGCTCGAGCCGCACCGAAATCACCCGGTCCTGCCGCCGCGACAGCGCCGTCAGGGCATCTGCCTGCAATTTCTGCCGCCTTGCGAGCGGCGCCGGCGACAGCCGCGCCGCGGTGCGCGAAAACCGCGTTCGCCGCTCGCGCACGATGGCGAAGAACGCCGCTTGCGCGCGGCCAAGGTCGCGGCCGGCCAGTGTGCGGGCCTCGTTCATGCGTCGCGACAGGGTGGCCGGCGTCAGCCGCTGCGCCTGAAGCCTGGCTCGCTTGCGCTGGACGCTGACGGACAGCGCTCGGCCAAGCCGGCTCGTCGCCTCGTCGAAACGCCGGCGCGGCAATGCCAGCAACTGGTCGGGCGAGGGCAGCGCCCGGGTGGCGGCACGCACCGCCTGGCGCTTGCGCTCGAAATTGCGCGACACCGCGGCCTTGAGCCGCGCACCAAGGCCGGCAAGCGTCACTTCGAGGTCGGCGCGTACGGGCACGGCGATTTCGGCGGCACCCGTCGGTGTCGGCGCCCGCACATCCGCCGCCAAGTCGATCAGCGTCCAGTCCGTTTCATGGCCGACGGCGGAAATCACCGGAATGCGCGAGGCGGCGACGGCGCGGGCCAGCGCCTCGTCATTGAACCCCCAAAGATCCTCGAGGCTGCCGCCGCCGCGCGCCACGATCAGCAGGTCGGGCTGCGGGATGACGCCATCCTGCGCCAGTCCGTTGAAGCCGTTGACGGCGGCGGTCACTTCGGCGCCGGCCGTTTCGCCCTGCACTCGCACCGGCCAGACCAGCACATGCAGCGGAAACCGGTCCTTGATCCGGTGGATGATGTCGCGAATGACAGAGCCTGTCGGCGAGGTGACGACGCCGATGACGCGCGGCATGAACGGCAGCAAGCGCTTGCGGCCGGCATCGAACAGGCCTTCGGACTGCAGCCGGCGCTTGCGCTCTTCCAGCAGTGCCATCAGCGCCCCGGCGCCGGCGGGCTCCAGATTGTCGATGACGATCTGGTAGGTGGATTTTCCGGGATAGGTGGTGAGCCGGCCGGTGGCGATCACCTCCATGCCTTCTTCCGGGCGGAACTTCAGCCGGCCCATCGTGGTCTTCCAGACCACGGCGTCGAGCCGTGCGCGGTCGTCCTTGAGGCAGAAATAGGCATGGCCCGAGGAATGCGGTCCGCGATAGCCTGATATTTCGCCGCGCACCCGCACATTGCCGAAGACGTCCTCGACCGTGCGCTTCAGCGCGCCGGAAATCTCGCTGACCGTGTATTCGGTGGCGTTGGTACGTGATTCGGATGCAGCGTCGCTCATTGGCCGATTGGGGGGCGGTTGTTGGCCGGCGTCAAGGCCGTCGCTCGTAGCCGATGTCATAACTCGATCTTAACCCGATCTGATGACTGTGCGGAAAAGAGAGTGGCCAGGACGCATGAGCCGTCGTCTTCAACGCAGCCCATTAACGTTCCAGGTCACGCTGACGGTGATGGCGCTTGCCATTTTCGCGCTTGCCATGGTCGTCGGCTTTGGCTTTTACGCCACTGTGCAGGCGGATAGCGTCTCCCTCGAGCGGCAGAAAATCCTTTTCGCCAACGGCATGCGGGACCGGATGGCGGCGGTGGATCGCGAGCAGGAAAGCATCGCAGTCTGGGACGATTCCGTCATCAATGCCAAGGCCGGCAACGTGGACTGGATGATCGATAACATCAGCGTCTGGATGTATTCCTACTATGGGCATGATCGGGTCTATGTACTGGATGCCGCCGATCGTCCGGTCCATGCGATGCGTGATGGAAACGTGCTGGCGCCGGCGCGTTACAGCGAGGATGAACCGGTTCTGTTGCCCACGGTCGAAAGGGTGCGCCGGTTGATCCGCGAGCCGGCGAAAGAAGACCTGGCCGGCGGTCCGGTCAAATTGGCCGCAGGGGATCTGGTGGAGCTTGACGGAAAACCTGCCATCCTCAGCATCATGCCGCTGGTGCCGAGTTCCGACCGCGTCATCCAGACGCCTGGCAGCGAATACCTTCATATCTCGGTGGACTTCATCACCGACGCGCTGCTGGCCAAGATCGCCGGGCAATATCTGTTGGCGGGCGCCCGCCTGCTGCCGTTGTCGCAGCCGGTCGGCGGGGCTGCCATTCCGCTGGTCGACTCACACGGCGTCATCCTGGCTTATGCCGGCTGGGATCAGGAGCGGCCCGGCAGCGCGCTTGTGCGCGAGGCAGGGCCGGCCCTGATCGGTGGCGCGCTGCTCGCGGCAGGTGTCCTGGCATTCCTGCTGCGCCGCCTCCGCCGTGCATCGTCGGCGCTGCAGACCAGTCAGGCCGAGGCGCAGTATCTCGCCTTCCACGACACGCTCACCGGCCTTCCCAACCGGGCGCTGTTCGAGGACCGGCTCCGGCGCGCTTTGCTCACGGCCAGTCACGAAACAGCCAAAGTGGCGCTTCTTTATCTCGACCTCGACCGTTTCAAGCATGTCAACGACACGCTTGGCCATCCTGCCGGCGACGAGCTTGTCCGCCAGACCGCCGCGAGGCTCCAGCAGGCAATCCGGGAGGTCGACACGGTGGCACGGCTCGGCGGTGATGAGTTCGCCATGATCCTGATTGATGTTGACGACATCCGAGGCGCCGAGGATGTTTCGGAGGGTCTGCTTCAAAAGCTGCGGGAGCCGTTCAAGCTGGCCGACGACCAGGTTTTTGTCAGCGCCAGCATCGGCATAGCATTGTCGACCGGTCCGGATGCCGATGCGGACGACTTGCTGCGCAAGGCCGATATCGCGCTTTATGAAGCCAAGAAGAACGGCCGCGGCCGCTACCAGGTCTTTGCCGGCGACATGGACGACCTGCTGTTGCGCAAGCGCCAGGTTGAGAGCGAGCTTCGCCATGCCCTGAATGGCGGAACCGGGATCAAGCTGGCGTATCAGCCGATCTTTGCGGCGGACGGCAGCACGATCCTCGGTGCCGAGGCGCTGATCCGCTGGGGACATGAGGTCCACGGTGGCTTGCCGCCGGCACAATTCATCGCCATCGCCGAAGAACGTGGCATGATCGGCCAGCTTGGCAAATGGGTGCTGCAAGAGGCTTGCCGCTTCGCTGTCGGCACCGAATTGCCTTGGGTGGCCGTCAACGTGTCGCCGCTGCAACTGCGCGACGCCGGTTTCGCCGAGCAGCTTGCGGCGGTTCTCGCCGAGACCGGATTGGCGCCAGGGCGCCTGCAGCTCGAGATCACCGAGGGCGTGCTGTTGGACAACAACGATACGACCAGGACGGCTCTGGCTGCCTTGCGCCGGTCGGGGATCGCCATAGTGCTCGACGATTTCGGCACCGGCTATTCGTCGCTGAACTATCTGCGCCGCCACGCTATCGACAAGCTCAAGATCGACCGCTCCTTCGTGAACCTCCTCGGCCGCGACGAGAGTTCAGCGGCGATCGTCAGGGCGCTTGTCGATCTTGCCGACGCTCTTAACGTCGGCGTCACCGCGGAAGGCGTGGAGACCGAGGAGCAAAAGGCGCTGCTCGTCGCCATGGGCTGCCGAGAGTTTCAGGGCCATCTGCTGTCGCTGCCGCTGGAGCCGGCGCAATTGCTGCGGCTGGCCGGCCTTTTGCCTGGCAAGGACAGCACGCCGGCAGCAGTTTCCGCCTGATCCTTACCAGCCCGGCACGATCTGGTTCGGCTTGCCCCGCTTCATCTTCGAAAAGGCTGCGAAGTCGAAGCTTCCCGTCTCTTCGCCGAGCGGCACGGAAATATTGTCGAGGCTTTCCGAAATGTGACGGGCCAGCGCGTCGACGATCTCCGGCCGCGACGTCTGGCCGCGCATGATGCCGATGCGGCAATCGGGCAGGGCGCCGAATCCGTCGGCGTCGCCCAGCACCCGCATGCCGGGGCGCAGCGCGCATTCCGGCAGCACCGATATCGCCAGGCCGGAAAGCACCGCGGCGGTGATGACGGTCGCCGAGAAGCTGGTGAACAGGATGCGGTAGTCGCGGTTCTGCCGGTCGAGCACGTCGACCGCGGCCCGCCGCCAGATGCAGTTCGGCCGGCCGAAGGCCATCGGCAGAACGTCCTGTTCATGCGTCGCATGGTTGGCCGAAGTCACCCACAGCAGCGGTTCGCGCCGCACCACTTCCGACTGGCCGTGCGCGTCACTATGCGTCACCAGTGCCAGATCGAGATTGCCACGCTTGATATGCTCGACCAGCCCCGGCGTCGGCTCGCAGATCACGGTCAGTTCGACACGTGGGTTGGAACGGGCGAAGCGGGCCATGATCTCGGGCAGGAAGCGATCGGCATAGTCGTCCGGCGTGCCGATTCGGATCGTGCCTTCGAGCCGCCGGTCGTCGAAGGCGGCCAGCGTTTCCCGATTGAGGAACAGCAACCGTCTTGCGTAGGAGAGCAGCCTGTCGCCTTCCTCGGTCAGCCTGTTGGTGCGCCCGTCCTTTTCGAACAGCGGCTTGCCGATCCGCTCCTCCAGCCGGCGCA
The DNA here is from genome assembly GCF_055811455.1 of Mesorhizobium sp. WSM4845. Classification (NCBI taxonomy): domain Bacteria; kingdom Pseudomonadati; phylum Pseudomonadota; class Alphaproteobacteria; order Hyphomicrobiales; family Phyllobacteriaceae; genus Mesorhizobium; species Mesorhizobium sp. WSM4845. Next base: position 12,264 of record NZ_JBVVQA010000053.1, on the reverse strand, counting down.
TCTGCATGGACACCGCCGACTGGGTCCGATGCACCGCTTCCGCCGCGCGGGTGAAGCTGCCGGTGTCGACGATCGAGACGAAGGTCTGCAATTGATCGAGATCGAGTGGCGCTTTCATCGGTCCCATCCATCACTAGTGTTGATGTTAAAGATTAGAAACATTCGTTGGATTAATCAATCGAACGATGGCAAATTTACGACTGTCCACATGACAGCATGTGAATCGGGACCGGAACGGCCGCTGTTGCCAGCGCCGATCGCGCGTCCTCGTCCGTTCGAATGAAGGAGACTGACATGGCTACGTTTGATTTCGCCACCGAGACTTCGCGCATCACGTCGCGTCCGGCTATTGCGACGCGCGTGGTCAACACCATCTCCAGCGTCTATCGCGCCTGGAAAAACCGCCGCGCCTTCTATCGCCTTGGCGAGATGTCGGACGCCGAACTTGCCGACATCGGCTTGACGCGAGCCGATCTCCACGTCGCCATCGACGTGCCGTTTGGCCGCGATCCAACCGAGAGGCTTCGCATTATCGCAGCCGATCGCACAGACACGATCGAGGATATTGCCCGCAAAGTGACCTGATCGATGGTTGCGTGCCCTTAGGGCGCGCGGTGCTTGGATTTCGCAGGCTCCCACTCCCTGCCGGTTTCCCCGCCGGCCCGCCTGCGCACTGCCCGGTCCTCCCAAGGATCGGGCATTTTTCTTTTTGAAATCAGCCGAATGCCAGCTTCACGCTACCGCCGGTCCATGCCTCGCTTGAACTGATCGAAGATCGACTCCATGCCCTTCTGGTAGTCGTCACGCTGCTGCGCACCTGCCTCGAACATCTTGCCGAACAAATCGTCGAACGGATTGCGTGGCCTGCCGCTCGGATTGGTCTGCGGCTGCGGCGTTTCGCGCTGCTGCGGCGCCTGACGCGGCTGCGGCTGCTGCGCGCCGCCGCCGAACATGTCCTGCAGCACCTTGCCGAGCGGATTGTCGCCGTAGGGATTGGGCGCCTGCCGCGGCTGACCCTGCGGCTGCTGCGCACCACCGAACATGTCCTGCAGCACCTTGCCGAACGGATTGTCCATCGGGCCGGGCTGCGGCGCCTGGCGCTGTTGCGGTGCCGGTGCGCCGCCACCGGCCTGCCGCATCATCTGCTCGATGATCTCGCCGAGCGGATTGCTGCCGCCGCCGAATCCGCCTGCTGCCTGCATCTGATTTGTGGTCTGCTTGAACAGGCCACCCATCATCATCGAAGCCACGACCGGCAACATCTGCTGCAAGATCTGCTGGCTGACGCCGCTCGCCTGCGCTGCCTGGCTGGCAACGGCGCGGGACAGGTCTTTCGAGCCGAACAGATGGCCAAGAATGCCGTTGCCTTCATCGACGCCCTGCGGCGAGAAGGCCCGGCCTGCGTCCTCGAAATATTTGGCGTGCTGGCCGCTGGCCATTGCCGTCATGAACGCGCCGAGCCCGTACGGGTCGGAGGTGCTGCGCTTCAGCCCCTGTGAAAAGGCCGGCAGCAGCGCCTCGACCGCCGATTGCGCTTGCTGCTGCGAAAGGCCGAACTGTTGGGCCAGGGCCTGCATGCCGTTACCGTTCTGCGCCTGCGCCAGAATGTCGAACAAGGAAGCCATTGGTTTTCTCCTCGGGAAAATCCTCGTAGAAGAGCCTACCGCATCGGCCCGAAAATCGGAATCGATTTCGGAAAGCGCGTTTCCCGAACTGTCAGCCAAGCCGATAGCAAACGGCTAATACGCATACTCCATGAACACCGGCTCGATCGAGCCGCCCCAGCGCGTATGATAGGCGGAGAGCAGTTCCTCGGCGCTGGTGGTGCCGCGCGCGATGACTTCGTCCAGGGTGCTGAGGAACGACGTTTCGTCGTAGCCGTCGCGGTTCTTGCGGCCGCGGTTCTTCAGCCCCATGCGCGAGATGACGAGCACGTCGCGGGCGATCTCGCGCAGTGTCGTATTGCGGAACGGCGCCGAAATGCCCTGTTCCGGCACGGCGTTGCGCATCGCCAGCACCTCTTCATAGCTCCAGCTTGAGGTCAGCGCCTCGGCCGCGTCGAGCGCCGCCGCGTCGTAGAGCAGCCCGACCCAAAAAGCCGGCAGCGCGCAGATGCGCCGCCATGGTCCGCCATCGGCGCCGCGCATTTCAAGGAAACGCTTCAGTCGCACGTCGGGGAACAGCGTCGACAAATGGTTCGCCCAATCGCCCATCGTCGGCAGCCCGTCAGAAATCTCGTTGCGGGCCGCACCTGCCATGAACTGGCGGAAGGAGACGTGCGTCATGTCGTGGTAGTGGCCGTCGCGGATGACGAAGTACATCGGCACGTCGAGCGCCCATTCGACATAGTCGGCGAAGCCGAAATCGGGCGAGAAGCAGAAGTCGAGCAGTCCCGAGCGCTGATTGTCGGTGTCGCGCCAGATGTCGCCGCGCCAGCTCTGAAATCCGTTGGGCCGGCCCTCAGTGAACGGCGAGTTGGCGAACAGCGCCGTCGACAGCGGCTGCAGCTTCAGCGACACCTGCATCTTGCGGCGCATGTCGGCCTCGCTCTCGAAGTCGAGATTCACCTGGATGGTGCAGGTGCGGTACATCATGTCGAGGCCCTTGGTGCCGACCTTGGGCATGTAGCGGGTCATGATCTCGTAGCGCGACTTTGGCATTTTTGGCGTCTCGGCCAGCGACCATTTCGGGCTGCCGCCGAGCCCGAGGAAGCGGATGCCCATCGGCTCGGCGATCTCGCGCACCTGCGCCAGATGCGCATTGCCCTCGCGGCAGGTCTGGTGGATCGTTTCCAGCGGCGCGCCGGACAGTTCGAATTGGCCGCCGGGCTCCAGCGAAATCGCGCCCCGGCCGGTCGGCTCGACCAGGCCGATGATGCGGCCGGCATCCATGATCGGATCCCAGCCGAGTTTTTCCTGCATGCCCTCAAGAATGGCGCGGATGCCGTGCTCGCCGCCATAGGGCACCGGCGCATTGCCGTCGACATAGAATGGAAATTTCTCGTGTTCGGTGCCGATGCGCCATTTGTCGCGCGGCTTGTTGCCTTCAGCCAGGTGCTCGACAAGCTCGTCGACGCCTTCGATCGGCCGGAAATCGGTTGTGTCGCGCGCCATTACAAGTCCTCTAGCACATGACCCCGAAAATCGGCTTCGATTTTCGGAAAGGATCATGTGCCCAATCAAGTGCTACAGCGTCCTTTGCGCGTCCGAAAGGACGCGCGGCGCTGTAGGTGGTCGGACGACCGCCGGCGCTAGATGGACGAAATGTCAGTAGGCGATCAAGCGAAAAATCCTGAGCCACAGGGTAACTGGAATTGATTGGCTGCTTCTTCCTTCTCCCACAAGGCCCACAAGGGGAGAAGGGAAGTGCCTCACCAGTCTCCGATTGTCGCCTGTATCACCGCCAGCGCCGCCACAGCAGCCGTATCGGCGCGCAGGATGCGCGGACCGAGAGGAATCGCGGTTACGAAAGGCAGCTCCCGCAGCATCCTTCGTTCCTCGTCGGAAAATCCGCCCTCGGGGCCGACCAGCAGCCCGAGCTTCTTCTCCCGCACCGCCTGCAGCGCCGGCAGCGGATTGTTGGTGGAAGCATCCTCGTCGCAGAAGATCAACCGCCGCTCTTTGTCCCAGCCGGCCAGCAGGCGCTCGATTTTTTCCGCTTCGCGCACTTCCGGCACCGCAAGGATGCCGCATTGTTCGGCGGCCTCGACGACATTGGCGCGCAGCCGTTCGATGCCGGGCTTTGCCACCTGCGTGTGCTGGGTAATGACCGGCTGCAGGACGCCGGCGCCCATCTCGACCGCCTTCTGCACCAGATAGTCGAGCCGACCCTGCTTAAGCGGCGCAAAGCAGTAGACGAGATCGGGCAGCGGCGGCTGCGGCCGCTGCAATGCCAGCACCTTCAGCCGCACCGTCTTTTTGGACCTGGCGGCGATAGAAGCCGACCATTCGCCGTCGCGGCCGTTGAACAACAGGATTTCGGCGCCCTCGCCGAGCCGCAGCACATGCATCAGGTAATGGCCCTGCTGCGGGCTCGCCTCGAACTCGATATCCGGTCCGAGGTCGTCCGGCACGAACAGCCGCTGCATCTTGTAATTGGCGCGCATCGCCGAGGAATGGGCGAGCCGGCTCTTGGCGTCAAGTCTCGGCCGACGGATGCCACACTGGCAAATAGCCTTGCCTCAGCACGGCAACGGTGGTCGCCGGCGTGAGCAGGCGGATTGGACGGTCGGCAAAACCGCCGAACCCCACGGGATCGCCGTCCACCGGATCGCCCCCCACACGATCACCATAGCCTGCGAACGACCAGCGCAGCGCCTTGCCGCCGCGCATCGCATAGGCATTGCCGCCGTCCGCAACCATGGCGCCGTCCGGCAACCCGGCAAGCTCTTCTACGGATACGACCGGTGCCTGCCCACCCGACGCCGGCCGCTCCCTATGCAGCCGCTTATCGACCTGCGGTGCGCGCGGCGCGGCAATGCCGAAGGCCATGCCGAAGCGCCGGACGAAGTCCCTGGCCCGCTCGCGCCGGCAGAAGAAGCAGGGCCGATGCCCGGCCGAGAGTGCGGTCACCTCGTCCAGGAAAAACAATTCGGTCCAGCCGGTCTTGCCCACCGATTGGTCGTCGCTTTGCCTGTTGCGGCCCATCGGCTCGCGCCGCACATCGCGGAATCCGCATACGCAGATGATCCAGGCCTGCAGCGCCCAGCGCTTTTTCAGCAGCGTCTTCGTTTCGGGGTCATGGATGATGCCGCGATTGCCCATGAACAGGCCGCGCTCCGGCACGGCGTGGATGACGCCGAACGGGTCGACCCGATTCTGCAGTGGCATAGCTTTCTCCCCGAATACGTATCTTGGCCGGAATGACGGCGGCATGATATCGCTCGTCGCATCGTTTTCATGTCAGCAGGTTTTCGATGCGGGTGCTGGTGGTCCAGAATTTCGACAGCGAGGGCCTTGGCCAGATCGGCGCAGCGCTTGTCGAGGCAGGCGCCGATATCGATCTGCGCCGGCCCTATGGTGGCGAGATGCTGCCGCAGGACAGCGCTGCGCACGACGCCATGGTCGTGCTCGGCGGCGCCCAGAATGCGCTGGACGACGAGATCTGCCCGTATTTTCCTGAATTGCTCGACCTGACGCGCGATTTCGCCGGCAAGGATCGCGCCGTGCTCGGTATCTGCCTTGGCAGCCAACTGGTGGCGCGCGCCTTCGGCGGCGAGAACCGGATCGGCGGCGCCTCGGAATTCGGCTGGCACAAGGTCTCGCTCACGCCGGCGGCGACGGCCGATCCGGTGCTCGCAGCGCTGCCCGAAAATTTCCCGATCTTCGAATGGCACGACGACACCTTTGTCTTGCCCGAAAATGCCGTGCGGCTCGCCGGCAACGAAGTCGCCGAGAACCAGGCGTTTCGCATCGGCCGTGCCGTCTATGGCTTTCAGTTCCATTTCGAGGCGGACGGGCCGATGGTCCGCGACTGGAGCGCATCCTTCGCATCGCTCATTGCCGAGCGGCACCCGGACTGGAGCGATCGGCTCGAGTACGAAATGGCCCGCCACGGAGCGGCTGCCGACGCCGCCGGGCTGGCCATCGCCCGCGCCTGGGTGGCGACGATCTGATCAGTCAGTACCGACGTTGCATATTTGGCACGCCGGCAAAAATCCGCTGTGGACAGCATGTTTCGTGCTTGGCTTGTGACCGCCCGCCACCCTAGAAGGCACGCGCTCTGCATCATCCGTGCAACGCGATGAACCTTTTGGGTCACCCGCGCGACACATCGCCGATACAGAACATGCCTAAAAGCAGCGAAATCGTCGAAACTTTGAGACGCTTTTCCGTTTCAACCCATTCGTAACCCACCCCGTGCACAGATGCAGGAAGCTCAACAAGAGATGACGTCCGTGAAAGCAGCGCTTCTGTCCTTTGTCATGTTGTCGGCCATCTTCTTGTGCGGCCTCGGCACCTATGCCGGCGACGCAGCCAACAACCACAACGCCGTCGACGGCTACGGCGTCACCGCCGCGCTTCGCTAAGCGCTTTAACCCCTCTCGCCTGACACCACCAGGATACGCTTGTCGGCTCCGTCGACGACGAGCGCGCTGAGGTTTCCCGTCTGGTAGGCGAGCGTGTCGATATTGACGCGGTTGACCATCACCTCGGCCTCCGGCACCGGCGTGTGGCCATGCACCACGATTTTTGGATGCAGGCCGGAATGAGTGTGGAAGACATCGCGAATCCAGATCAGGTCCTGCGCACTCTGACTTTCCAGCGCAATGCCCGGCCGGATGCCGGCATGGCAGAAGAAGAAGTCGCCGAAGGTCAGTGAGAACGGCAGCGACTGCAGGAACTCGACATGGCTTTTCGGCACGGCCTCGACAAGTGCTGCATGGCCTTGCCGCAGTGCCGCCTCGGACCTGCCGAACCACGCGCCGCCACCTTCATTGAGCGCTACGCCATAGGATTGCGCGGTCTGGATGCCGCCGTAGCGCATGAAAAGCCCGTCCGCATCGGGAGTGTCGAGGAAGTCGAGGAAGCCGATGTCGTGGTTGCCGGCGAGCATCAGGTGGCGCGGGTCGCGTTTTCGCACTTCGATCAGGAAATCGATGACGCCCTTGGAGTCCGGGCCGCGGTCGACATAGTCGCCGAGATGGACGACACGCCAGTCGACCGGCCGCGCCTGGCTGATCTCGGCCGCAATCCGGCGGTACATGGCGGCGAGCAGGTCGAGCCGGCCATGCACGTCGCCGACCGCATAGATGCGCATGCCTTCCGGTCCGCGCGCGTCGAGAAAGTGGATGCCGAGGGCAGTCAATGCTTCCATCTCCGTGATCATGCCGCCACGGGAGTCTAACGCCGAAGCTGATCCTTGCCCATGTCAGTCACCAGACGCTTTCCGCACAGTGCAAGCGTTATGTCCATCTCCTTGCGGATGATTTCCAAGGCTTTGGTGACACCATCCTTGCCGAGCGCGCCGAGGCCGTAGAGGAAAGGCCGGCCGATATAGGTGCCCTTGGCGCCGAGACACAGCGCCTTCAACACGTCCTGGCCAGAGCGGATGCCGCCATCCATATGCACTTCGATCGTGTCGCCGACCGCGTCGGCGATTTCTTCCAGCACCGAAATCGACGACGGCGCGCCGTCGAGCTGGCGTCCGCCATGATTGGAGACGATGATCGCGTCCGCGCCGGTCTTGGCCGCCATCAGCGCGTCCTCCTTGTCGAGGATGCCCTTCAGGATCAGCTTGCCGCCCCAGCGCTCTTTGATCCAGGCGACGTCCTTCCACGACAGATGCGGATCGAATTGCTCCGTCGTCCACGACGACAGCGAGGTGAGGTCGCCGACGCCCTTGGCGTGGCCGACGATGTTGCGAAAAGTCCGGCGCTTGGTGCCGGCCATGCCAAGGCACCAGCCCGGCCTGGTCGCCACCTGCCAGACATGCTTCGGCGTGAAGCGCGGCGGCGCCGACAGCCCGTTGCGGATGTCCTTGTGGCGCTGGCCGAGGATCTGCAGGTCGAGCGTCAGCACCAGCGCCGAGCACTTCGCCGCCTTCGCCCTGTCGATGAGACTGAGGACGAAATCCTTGTCGCGCAGCACATAGAGCTGGAACCAGAACGGCTTCCTGGTCACCGACGCGACATCCTCGATCGAGCAGATGCTCATCGTCGACAGCGTGAACGGCACGCCGAATTCCTCCGCCGCCTGCGCCGCCAGCATCTCGCCGTCGGGGTGCTGCATGCCGGTCATGCCGGTCGGCGCCAGCGCCACCGGCATCGCCACCTTATCGCCGATCATGGTCGATTCCAGCGAGCGGTTGCTCATGTCGACCAGCACGCGCTGGCGGAACTTGATCTTTTGGAAATCCTCCTCATTGGCCCGGTAGGTGCTTTCGGTCCATCCACCGGAATCGGCATAATCGAAGAACATCTTCGGCACGCGGCGGCGCGCCAGGTCCTTGAGATCGGCGATGGTGAGGATCATGCTCATGGGTTTCCCGCTGATGGTTCGCTAGTTCGTCGTAATTCTTGGCCGTCTCTCACGAGCGTTTTCTTGCCGGCTCGCTGTCGCCGGCTTCTGAGCGCTGCATCAGCCTCAGCCGCGACACGCGTTGCCAGTCGCCGCTGCGCTCGGCCTCGGCCATGGTGCGTTCGACATGGGTGATGTGGTCCATCGCCGCCTGCCGTGCGGCCGCCGGATCGCCGGCCTTGACCGCTGCGTAGATCGCCCGGTGCTGCGAAAGCAGCGCCTCGCGCGCGCCCGGCACGTTGAACACCAGGAGCCGGTTCTGGAACACGCCCTCCGACAGCAGCCGGTAGCACGAGCGCAGCGTGTGCAACAGGATGATGTTGTGCGCGCATTCGCAGATCGCGTGGTGGAACTCGACGTCGATTTCCGCCTCGTCGTCGAAATTTCCGGTCCGGTGCGCCTCGTCCATGCGCGCCATGATGCGGTCGAGCAGCGCCAGATCGTCTGATGTGGCGCGCCGCGCCGCATACTCGGCCGCCACTGCCTCGATCTCGCGGCGGTATTCCAGATAGTCGGTCGCCGCCTTGCGGTGCATGGAGATCAAGTCCGTCACCGGCTTGGTGAACAGCTGGCCGATGACGTCGGCGACATGGGTGCCGCCGCCGGGCCGGGTCGTCAAAAGCCCGCGCCCCTCCAGCGCCTTCAGCGCATCGCGCAGGATCGGCCGCGACACCTCGAACCGGCGCGCCAGCTCGCGCTCGCCCGGCAGCCTGTCGCCGGTGCGCAGAACGCCTTCTAGGATTAGGCTTTCGATCTGCTGCACCACCTCGTCGGCGGTGCGGGAATGCTCGATCCTGGAGAAAATGTCGCTCAACGGGGATGGCCTGGGAATTGAACCGGTATGGCGCAGGATAAAGTCAGTGTCGGCAACTGGTCAAATTATTTATCCAGTTCGCCCGTTTGGCCGGGCCGACGTCGTCCCGGCATATCGCTTTCGGCTAATTTGTCGTTTGCGTGCCCCGGCGATTGGCTCTAGAGGGACGCGAGTGCACCAGGCCCGGGGGACCAGCCGTGGCAGATGACCCGTCCAATCCAAAATTCCAGCCGCGCGTCGAGGGCAGCGTCATGGGCTTTCCCGCGCATGAGGGACGGCCTGGCGCGCTCGGCGAGGTTCACGCCCGTCCGCATCCGCTGGTCGAGAAACCGCGCGTGCTGGTGCAGCTTTCGTTCATGACCGAAGCCGGATCCGGCGTCGACCAAGCCGTGCTTTCGGAATTGTCGCGGCGCCTCGGCATCGCCGCGCCTGACCCTCATGCCCGCCACCACGCGATGAAGTGGGGCAAGGGCTCGCTGCGCTGGGAACGGCACACGGAATTCTCCACCTATCTGTGGGAAGGACCGCTCTCGGAGAGCGGCCAGCGCCAGGAAGGTTCGCCTTTCGGCAACGGGTTTTCGCCGCCGGGAACGGTGATTTCCGGCATCAGGCTCGAAATCCGCAAATGGACGCAGGCGAGCGAAAGGCTGATCGCCGGCTTCGACCCGACCAGCCTGTGCTATTCGCTGGTCGAGCGCGGCAACGCCGCCATCGTCACCGATTTCCGCCAGGACGGTGACGGCATGACCCGCATGCTGGTACTCGACCGCGGCCTGACGCCGGCACGCACCGGCGCGCTGGCGCAGCGGCTGATCGATATCGAAACCTACCGCACGCTGGCCATGCTTGGCCTGCCGCTGGCGTTGATGCTGTCCGGTCGCGCGCGCCGCATCGAAGACAGGTTGGCGCAGACCACGCTGGAAATGAAGGTCGCCGAAACCCGCGACAACCAGACGCTGCTTGCCGACCTGACCGAGCTTGCCGCCGAACTGGAGGCCGATGCAGCCTCCAGCCTCTATCGCTTCGGCGCCAGCCGCGCCTATGACGGCATCGTCCGCGAACGGCTGGAGGCGCTGGAGGAAGAGGCGGTGCCCGGCTACGACACCTGGGGCGGCTTCCTGCAGCGCCGCGTCGCCCCCGCCATGCGCACCTGCCGTTCGGTCGAGGAGCGTCAGGCCAATCTGTCGACCAAGCTCACCCGTGCCACCACGCTGCTGCGCACCTGGGTCGACGTCGAGGTCGAGAAGCAGAACCGCGACCTGCTGGCGTCGATGAACAACCGCGCCCGCCTGCAATTGCGGCTGCAGCAGACGGTGGAGGGTCTCTCGGTCGCCGCCGTCTCCTACTACGTCGTCGGGCTCATCGGCTATCTCGCCAAGGGCGCCTCGATCTTCGGCCATGCCGTCGCGCCCGAGGTCGTCACCGCCGCCTCGGTGCCGCTCGCCATCCTGCTGGTCTGGTGGGGCGTGCGCCGAGTGCGCCGCCTGCACTCCGAACCCGCCAAGCCGGCAGGCGAGTAGGCAGGCAATCTCCCACCTTGAGGGGGAGATGTCGCCGAAGGCGACAGAGGGGTCGTCTCGCATGGAGCGCCAACCCCGTTTCGCGGCCGGACACGACGTCGGCGATTTACGTGAGACGCCCCCCTCTGGCCGCCATCTCCCCCTCGAGGGGGGAGAAAGTCAGCGCTTCCCTCTCGCCGACCCGCGCAAGATCGTCCCGGTATCGGCTTCCCTTTCGGCCAAAGCAGGATTTGCAACAAGCGCCTGCCGTTGGTAAAAGATTTTTACCAGTCGATCGAAGGAACTGTCGATGTCCGGCCTGCTGATGCCGAAGCCAGACGACGCCACGATGCGCCGGCGCGACGAGATCGTCGCCGATATGCGCATCATCGTGCCCGGCGAGGGCGTCGTCGACGCGGCCAATTCGATGCGCGCCTTCGAGAGCGACGGCCTCACCGCCTATCGGCAGTTGCCGCTGGTCGTGGTGCTGCCAGAAACGGTGGCGCAGGTCTCGCGCGTGCTGAAATATTGCAGCGACCGCAACATCCGCGTCGTGCCGCGCGGTTCCGGCACCTCGCTGTCCGGCGGCGCGCTGCCGCTGGAAGACGCCGTGCTGTTGGTGATGAGCAGGTTCAACCGCATCCTCGAGATCGATTTTCCCAACCGCACCGTCGTCGCCCAGCCGGGCGTCACCAATCTCGGGATCACCACCGCCGTCGAGCAGGAGGGCTTTTATTACGCCCCCGATCCATCTTCCCAGATCGCCTGCTCGATCGGCGGCAATGTCGCGGAGAATTCCGGCGGCGTGCATTGCCTCAAATACGGCCTCACCGCCAACAATGTGCTCGGGACCGAGATGGTGCTGATGAACGGCGAGGTGGTGCGGCTCGGTGGCAAGCATCTCGACGCGGAAGGCTACGACCTGCTCGGGGTGATGACCGGTTCCGAAGGGCTGCTCGGCGTCGTCACCGAGGTCACCGTGCGCATCCTGAAGAAGCCGGAGACGGCTCGCGCGCTGCTGATCGGCTTCCCGACCAGCGAGCAGGGCGGCCAATGCGTCGCCGACATCATCGGCGCCGGCATCATCCCGGGCGGCATGGAGATGATGGACCGCCCGGCGATCCATGCTGCCGAGGATTTCGTCCATGCCGGCTATCCCCTGGATGTCGAGGCGCTGCTGATCGTCGAACTCGACGGGCCGGGCGTCGAGGTCGATCATCTGATCGGCCTGGTTGAGGCAATCGCCTATAGGAACGGCTCGACCACATGCCGCATCTCGCAATCGGAGCAGGAGCGGCTGAGTTTCTGGGCCGGCCGCAAGGCGGCCTTTCCGGCGGTCGGCCGCATCTCGCCGGACTATTACTGCATGGACGGCACCATCCCGCGCAAGGAACTGCCGCGCGTCCTGCACGGCATGCGGGAACTCTCCGAAAAATACGGGCTCGGCGTCGCCAATGTATTCCATGCCGGCGACGGCAATCTGCATCCGCTGATCCTCTATGACGCCAACGTGCCGGGCGAGCTCGACAAGGCGGAAAGTTTCGGCGCCGACATCCTGCGGCTTTGCGTCAAGGTCGGCGGCGTGCTGACCGGCGAGCACGGCGTCGGCGTCGAGAAGCGCGACCTGATGCCGGAAATGTTCAACCAGATCGACCTCGACCAGCAGATGCGGGTCAAATGCGCATTCGACCCCAACCATCTGCTCAACCCGGGCAAGGTGTTTCCGCAGCTTCGCCGCTGCGCCGAGCTCGGACGCATGCACGTGCATCGCGGCCAGACGGCGTTTCCGGATATTCCGAGGTTTTGATGGTAGCGTCGCGGAATGGCGGTTCCTCGCCCCCGCAAAGCGGGGCAGAGGCGGGGGGGGGGGGGGGGGGGGGGGGGGGGGGGGGGGGGGGGGGGGGGGGGGGGGGGGGGGGGGGGGGGGGGGGGG